>CAYMRI010000116.1:0-6054 GCA_964392835.1 uncultured Eubacteriales bacterium | reverse complement strand
CAAGGCCGTCCGGACTTTGCCTTTTTTGACCCCTTCACTTCTATAAGGTAAAAAAGTCGAGGTTTGCTGAAAAATTTTCAAATTTTTGTGATTTTGCACAAAAATCAATGCGAAAAGTTGTGCAGAATAACCATGTTTTTGCAAAATTGACAAAGTATGGTAAAATAAGAATAATAATGTGAAAATCCGAATGGAGTGACCTTATGCGCGTAAAACGCTTTTCCGCACTGCTACTGACAGGCGTTTTTCTATTTATAATGACCACCGGCTGCACCACAACACCGGAAAAACAGGAGGCACCTATGATATTCAATTCTACCAAGGAAACCGTGAACGCCAAGAATTACACAAATCCCGTAAATCCTGTTGCAGAAGGGGCAGACCCCTTTATTTTGATGCATAACGGCGTGTATTATTTATATTCCACCAACGCTGTGGAACAAGGTTATCTGGTGTATAGCTCTACGGACATGCAGAATTGGCAGTCCCATGGTCTTTGCCTCAAGAAAGAAGATGTCCATGGGGATTTTGGTTTTTGGGCGCCGGAAGTTATGTATTATAACGAAAAATTCTATATGGTCTACACCGCCGAGGAACATTTGGGCATAGCCGTGTCCGATTCCCCTTTAGGGCCCTTTACCCAAGAAGAAAAAAAGTTCTTAAATGAAGTTAACGAAATTGATGGGCATTTTTTTATAGACGAAGATGGTAGTGTATACTTGTATTTCGTGCGTTTTTCCGGCGGTAACGTGATTTACGGGGCAAAGATGCAGGAAGATTTGTCCGGTTACGACGAAACCACGGTAACCAAACTGTTGGAGGCGCAATATCCATGGGAACGGCAGCAAGATAGGGTCATGGAAGGTCCCAGCATGATAAAGCGGGATGGCACCTATTATCTGACCTACTCTGCCAACCATTATCAAAGCCAGGATTATGCAGTAGGCTATGCCACTTCCACTACCCCTTTAAGCGGATTTGAAAAATACGAAGACAACCCCATTTTACACAAAAAGGGAGAGATTGTGGGTACCGGGCACCATTCCTTTACCACTTCCACGGATGGAAAACAACTTTATATTGTGTACCATCGCCACTTTAGCACCACGGAAGTACATCCCAGAATGACCTGCGTGGATAAAGTTGTTTTTTCGCCCAATCCCAATGGCGGTGCTGACATTCTGGTGGTAGACGGGCCTACCTAAACCCTTGACAGCAAAAAAGATTGCGAGTAAACTATAGGTATTCAGTATAAATTTCTGTAAGGAGTTTGTATGACACACAAAAGACAAAGCCCGTTTCGAACCGGGAAAAGCAAATTCATCCAAGCACTTGTATTCGCAGCCTTATTAGGCTACTTGGTGTTTGCCTTAATTTCTCAGCAATCCATGTTAAATGAAAAGAAAGCACAGCACGCACAGGCAGAAGCCAAATTGGAAGCTGCTAAAGCTGAAAATATAGAGTTACAGAAAGAAATAGCTTTAATCGGCACGGATGAATTTTATGAAAAAGTAGCACGGGAAGTATTTGGCTATGTAAAACCGGGAGAAAAGATTTTCTATGAATCCAAGGACTGAGTTGTTGCACACCCTTTCCTACGGTCTGATAACAAAGCAGTTTTTACTGCCGGCCCGAAATGCGGAAAAGGGACCTATTTTAACAGATACACAAGATATTTTAGAGAAAACCACCAGCAAAGCATTGCTGGTGGTTAAATTATTGGACGGCGATACTTTAGGCCCGCAGGTAGTGCTAAGCGATATTTCCGCCCTTACCAATGTGATATTGCAACGACGTACCACCCGAGAACGCCCATTATTTGCATCTTATTATATTGCGGTTACCAGTTTTCTGTTTGACAGCTATCAGCAGGCCCTTTCTTCCTGCATTTCCTCTTTGATACAGGAAAAAATCGGCATTAGCATTACTCTGCTCAGCATTAATTCCGGAGAGATATATACCGTAAATTGCAACCAAAAGTTACAGCAGCAGGTATTAAAGCAGGTGACGGAAGATTTTAAGGCTTCTTTTTCAGCTGGTTCCCCAAAATATGATGTACCGGACATTTTAAGTCACTTAAACAAAGTTTCTGCTTCTGCCAGCAAGGTTGGCGCTATTTCCGGCATCAGCGCTACAAAGATACTGATTGGTATCAATATTGCCGTTTGGCTGGTGGGTATGCTGGTAAAATTCTTAACCGGTTATGATTACTTTTTGCTTTATGGGTGTCAGCACAATCCTTCTATTTTTTATTATCATGAATACTGGCGGTTGTTTACCCCCATGTTTCTCCATGGAGATTTCTTACATTTAGCCAGCAATTCCTACTTTTTATATATCTGCGGAGAAATGGTGGAACGCATTTACGGCAAAAAACGGTTTTTGCTTCTGTATTTTGTCACCGGTTTCTGCGGAAATCTGCTCTCGCTGTTCCTATTAGAACCCAATGCCATTTCCGTCGGTGCATCCGGCGCCTGCATGGGATTGGGCGGTGTGATTGTATATTTGTGGATGCGAAGGAAGAATAACTTCCTCCGTTACTTCCAAAATATGACCTCTTTCATCGTCATGATTTTATTTAATGTGTTTTACGGATTCTTTTCCACCGGCATTAACAACTGGGCCCACCTGGGCGGTTTTGTTTCCGGCGTATTGCTGGGTCTTCTGTTTGAAGCCATAGAACAATCAAAGATAGCGTTCCCAAAGGGCCATTAAATCTTCCAATTCCTGTTGCAAAACTTCCTTCTTTGCGGTCAATTCCATAATTTGCTCGTAACTTAACCCATCCCGGAACATATCCTGCTCCACCTGAGAAATTTCCGCTTCTTTGTCCGCAATTTGCCCTTCGATTTCCGCCACTTTTTGAATGCGCCAAGGGTCTTTTGCCCGTTTTTCCTTGCGCCGAGCCTCTTCCTGCTGGGCCAGCTCCTCTTTGGAAAGCGTATTTTGTGCCTGTACAGCGGTTTCTTTGGCTTCCTTCTCTACTGCCTTTGCCTGCTCTGCCGCCAAAACCTTTCGTTCCCGGTAGGTATCGTAGTCTTCCTGGTAAAGTAACAGTTTCCCCTGTTCCATATCCACAATCTGCTGCGCAAATTTTCGGATAAAATACCGGTCATGAGAAACAAACAACAATACCCCTTCAAACTCTTCCAGCATCTCCTCCAACGCCTCTCTGGAAGCAATGTCCAGGTGGTTGGTAGGCTCGTCCAAAATGAAAAGATTGATTTTCTTTTGTAACAATAAACACAGTCGCAAACGGGATTTCTCTCCACCGGATAAGACGGAAATTTCCTTTAACACATCCTCGCCGGTAAACTGGTATCTGGCCAGTAAATTTCTGGCCTCTCCCATAGTCATATCCAATTCTCGCTGGGTTTGCTCTAAAATGGTGCGATTGGGATAATCAAAAACCACATTTTGCGGCAAATAAGCATAGGAAACAGAGGGCCCAAAATAGATTTGTCCTTCTTCAGGGGTCAGTTCCTGCAAAATCAGTCGTAAAAAGGTGGTTTTCCCACAACCATTGGGTCCCAATACAGCAATGTTGCTATCCTGATAAATCCCAAGGTTTGCCCCTTGAAAAATCTTTTTTTCTGCCGTATATCCAAAAGACAAGTTTCTTACCATCAGCAACTCTTTTCCCCGAAATTGCTGGGATTTTACGGAAATCTTTAGGTTTTTTTCTGCATCCGGTCGGTCTATCTTCTCCATGTGTTCTATTCTTTTTTCTATGGCAAAGGCCTTTCTGTGGGTCTTTTCATTATTGGCCCAATCATGTAACTGCCGTGCCCTGTCCGCCAAACGCTTTATTTCCTTTTGCTGCCGCTCATACAATTCCTTCTGTTTTTCCAAATTCTGATTCCGCGCCAGCTGATAGGCAGAATAATTGCCTTTATAAGTGGTTGCCTTTCCGTTTTTGATTTCCACCATAGAATCCGCAACGCTGTCCAAAAAATACCGGTCATGGGAAATAATCAGCACGGTTCCCTGATAAGAACGGATAAAACGCTCCAGCCACTCAATGGATGCAATATCCAAATGGTTGGTGGGCTCGTCCAAAAGCAGAATATCCGTTTCTGAAAGCAGCAGTTTTCCCAAAAGCACCCGTGTCTTTTCTCCGCCGCTTAACGTTTGGAAAAAACTTTCCTGCATGTCATCATTTATTTTTAACCCTTGGGTTACTTTTTTCATTCTTTCTGTGGTAGAATGGCCGCCGGCGGTTTCATAACGGAGCTGTAAAGAAGCATATCGATTCAATAATTCCTCCTGAGACTCTGCTCCAGTGGTTTCTGCCAGTTGCGCCTCTACCATAGCAATGTGGTCTTCTAATTCCTTTAAATGAGAAAATGCCTGTTGCAGAACCTCTTTTACGGTTATGGATGCATCCATCCGAGGCAACTGCTCCAAGTAGCCCAGTTTGGTCCCCGCTCGCATAAAAACATCCCCGGTATCTTCCTTTAGGAGGCCGGCCATAATTTGAAATAATGTGGACTTTCCGCAACCGTTCTTTCCCACAATACCATATACATTGCCTTTATTTACTTCAAAGGTTACGCCCTTTAATACTTCGTTGGCGCCAAAACTTTTATAAATGTTAGAAATGACAATTTCACTCATGGACTATAATTGTATATCAAACTTTCTGTTTTTATCAACCTTGTATTCGATTGCTTTTTGCAAGGATTTCTTTTCCTCCGGCGTTAACGGAATCTTGGATTCCCCGGAAGAAATATGCTTAATAAAGGTGTTCATGCCGTCACGGTAATACATGCCGGTAATGACAAAACCGTTGTCGTAATCATCAATAAAGGAAGCAGAATAACTAATTTCCCCACCGATTTCTGCCGCAGCAGAATACCGTACCATGCCGATGTTCTGCAAAGCACCCCCTAACTTCAGTTGCACCTTTTCCAAATCTCTGGCAACCTGCTTATAGTTGTTTTCCACTTTTCGCAATTGTTCCAAATTACTGATAAGCAAATCTTCAACCGTTTGCTCATTGATTTTTCGTATGAGTTTATTCTGCTTTTCCATATATTTGTTTAATTTATTGGAAAGAATTAATAAAATCACCACAACCATAATAAATGCAACTGCAATTGCAGCACATACAATGATAAGACTTGTTTTGTCAATTTGTATCATAGTTTTTCTTATCCTCCGTTATTGTTTCACGTGAAACATTTTATTTTTTCTGCAACAATTCCAAAATTCGTTCTCTTTCATCTGCAGAATAATACTCGATTTCTATCTTTCCTTTATTTTCTACATCTTTAATATTGACTTTGGTATTAAAAATATCTCTCAGGGTTCTTTCTACATACTGAATTTCCACCGTTCTTTGCGCATCTTCTTTGCTGGTGGTCTTCTTTTTCTTTTCCTTAGATGCATATAATTTCTTCACATATTCTTCTGTCTGCCGTACATTCAAAGACATGGCGACTACCATAGCAGCTACTTTGTTTTGTACTTCCGACTCTTTAATGGCAGCAATACATCTGGCATGTCCTGCAGAAAGAGACCCTTCCACAATCATTTTCTTTACGCCATCGCTCAAAGCCAACAAACGCAAGGTATTCGCAACCGCAGGTCTGCTCTTTCCTACACTTTCTGCAATTTCATCCTGGGTCATTTTATATTCTTTGCTTAATTTTTCGTATGCAATGGCTTCTTCCAAGGGATTTAAATCTTCTCTTTGAATATTTTCAATAATTGCCATTTCCATAATTTCCTGAGAAGAAACTTCTTTTACCACAACCGGAAGCTTTTTTAAACCAGCCTTCTTAGCCGCTCTCCATCTTCTTTCACCGGCAATGATTTTATAATAATCTCCCACTTTTGATACAATAAGCGGTTGAATCAATCCGTGTTTTTGAATAGAATCTGCTAATTCCCGGATTTTTTCTTCATCAAAAAACTTTCTGGGTTGTTCCAGATTCGGCTCAATTTGCTGAATATCAATTTCTAAAATACCCTGATTGTCAGAGCCCGCTGTTTCTACATTTTCAATTAAAGCACCCAGGCCTCTGCCCAGTCCTGTTTTCTTTGCCATAG
>CAYMRI010000115.1:0-6149 GCA_964392835.1 uncultured Eubacteriales bacterium | reverse complement strand
ACGCCATCAATTTTCACAGATGTTACTGCTGCTCCCGGCAATGATGACAGTAAAATTCTTCTCAAAGAATTTCCCAATGTAATACCGTATCCTCTTTCCAACGGTTCTACCACATATTTACCATAGGTACCGTCAGGTGCAGATTCTACACATTCAATTCTTGGCTTTTCAATTTCTAGCACTTTAAAACCCTCCTCCGTATCACTTTGTTATGAAATCACTTTGCATCTTCTATGCAACAGCATTATTATTTCGAGTAAAGTTCGACGATAAGGTGTTCTTGCACAGGTGCATCCACTTCTTCTCTGGTGGGCAACGCAACAACTTTTCCAGTCATGTTTTCTGCGTCAAATTCCAACCAGCTCGGTACAACTCTACCATTAGTAACGTCTAAAATTTGGTCAAATCTTGCAGATTCCTTGCTGTTTTGTGCAACAGAAATTACATCTCCAACTTTTACCAAATAAGACGGAACATTTACCTTCTTGCCATTTACGCGGAAATGTTCGTGTGTTACGAACTGTCTTGCTTCTGCTCTGGATGTAGCCAAACCTAAACGATATACGATATTGTCCAGTCTGCTTTCCAAAATGAACAGTAAGTTTTCACCGGTAATACCTTTCTTTCTGCTGGCTTCTTCATAATAAGTACGGAATTGATTTTCCAATACACCATAGAATCTCTTCGCCTTTTGCTTTTCACGAAGCTGTAAGCCATATTCAGATTGTTTCTTTCTTGCTTGTCCGTGCTGTCCCGGTGCATATGCACGTCTTGCGATAGCACATTTATCAGTATAGCATCTAGCGCCCTTCAGAAAAAGCTTTTGACCTTCTCTTCTGCAAAGTCTGCAGGATGCGTCTGTATATCTAGCCATTTCATTACACCTCCAAATTCATAATCCTATTATACTCTACGTCTCTTCGGCGGTCTGCAACCGTTGTGAGGAATGGGAGTTTCATCCTTAATCAAGGTTACTTCCAAACCTGCAGTCTGAAGTGCTCTGATTGCTGCTTCACGACCTGCACCCGGTCCTTTGACAAAAACTTCAACCGTCTTTAAACCATGTTCCATAGCTGCTTTTGCTGCAGTTTCCGCTGCCATCTGCGCTGCAAACGGAGTGCTCTTCTTAGAGCCTCTGAAACCCAATCCGCCGGCACTTGCCCAAGAAAGAGCATTTCCAGCTGTATCCGTCATAGTAACAATAGTATTATTAAACGATGAGCGGATATGAGCTGCACCGCGTTCCACATTCTTACGTTCTCTTCTTTTTCTGGTACCTTTTCTAGCACCTGTAGTCTTCGCTGCCATCTGTGATATCCCTCCTCATTTATTTCTTCTTACCAGCAACTGTCCGTGCAGGACCTTTTCTGGTTCTTGCATTGGTCTTTGTTCTTTGACCTCTTACAGGCAGACTATTCTTATGTCTTCTGCCTCTGTAGCATCCGATTTCCATCAATCTCTTGATATTCAGGGATACTTCTCTTCTGAGATCACCTTCTACCTTATAATCTCTGTCTAAGGTTTCTCTCAATTTGTTAATTTCATCATCCGTCAAATCCTTTACTCTTACATCAGGATTAATGCCTGTCTTTGTTAAAATCTCATTGGACTTTTGTCTGCCGATACCATAGATATAAGTCAAACCAATTTCAACTCTTTTATCTCTCGGCAAATCCACTCCGGCAATACGTGCCATGGTTACACCTCCACAAATTAATGTTTTCCTTCAAATCTTGTACTTTATAATTATCATTCAAGATGTAGTAAAAACACTACACAGCCGCTCCTGAATGTGATAATCATCGGTTACTAAAATTAGCCTTGTCTCTGCTTGTGCTTAGGATAAGCATCGCAAATGACCATAATCTTACCTTTTCTCTTAATGATTTTGCACTTATCGCAAATCTTCTTTACGGATGGTCTTACTTTCATTTCTTACTTCCTCCCTTAATTATTTCGCTCTCCAAGTAATTCTTCCTCTATTCAAATCATACGGGGAAAGTTCCAATGTCACTTTATCGCCCGGAAGAATTTTAATGAAATTAGTTCTCAGTTTTCCGGAAATATGCGCGCGTACCCGATGTCCGTTTTCCAGCTCAACATCAAAAACGGCATTGGGCAATGCTTCCACAACAGTTCCTTCTACTTCAATTAAATCTTCTCTTGCCAAAATCAAACCTCCTCTGTACCATCACACTTGTAGTTGCGCAAAGCTTTTCGGATATCCGCATTAGAAACCTTTTCGCCATTCTGCAACTTTTCCATTATTGTCTGGTCAACAAATTCTGTTTCAATAATGTGCTTCCTGTTCTTCTTCTTAGCGTTTTCCAGCCTTCGTAAATTTCCGTCTGCATAACAAACCTTCTCACCTGTATCTGCAACCACTAAAAAGGCTTTTCCCGCATCTCTTCCGGACTTGGAATAGATTACCTGTCCGAGAGAAATCTTGCTTTCCATCGCTTTCCTCTCCATACACATTACAACAATGTCAGGATTTCCACCCCATTTTCTGTTAACACAATCGTGTTCTCATAATGGGCAGAAAGACTGCCATCCGCCGTAACCACCGTCCACTTGTTTTCCAGAAGCTCTACATCTTCTTCCCCCATATTTACCATGGGTTCAATTGCCAATGCCATCCCCATCTGGATTCTCGGCCCCCGAAAACCGCAACGGTAATTGGGGATTGCCGGATCTTCATGCAACTCAGATCCAATGCCGTGACCGGTAAAATCTTTTACCACAGAATACCCGTTTCCTTCTACATGATCCTGAATAGCCCCGGAAATGTCGCGGATACGACAATCGGGAACAATCCGTTCAATCCCTTTAAAGAAACTCTCTTCTGTAATGCGAATCAGCCGCTTCGCATCTTCACTCACTTCGCCTACTTGAAAGGTACGGGCAGCATCACCGTGAAATCCTTTGTAATAGGCACCTACATCTATACTAATAATGTCCCCTTTCTGTAAGGTTCTCTTATCAGGTATACCATGTATGACTTCGTCGTTTATAGACATACAGCAACATGCCGGAAAGTCTATGGCGCCACGAAATCCTTTTTGACCTCTAAATGAGGCAAGCGCACCATTCTTTATTATATAACTTTCTACAATCCTGTCAAGAGCAAAAGTGGAAATTCCTTCAATAATATTTTCTTTTGCCACTTCTAACGCGCCTGCTACAATTTCACCGGCTGCTCTCATCAGTGCAATTTCCTTTTTTGACTTTATATTAATCATTTGCTAACTCCCAAAGCAGTTAAAATTCTGCTTTCCACTTCATCCGCATTTCCGTTTCCGTCAACAGTTAACAACTTACCGGAAGAACGGTAGAAAGAAATCAAAGGTTCTGTCTGATTATGATAAACCTGTAAACGGTTTTCAATGGTTTCCACCTGATCATCTTTTCTCTGAATGAGCGCTGCACCGCAGTTATCGCAAATGCCTTCTTTCTGAGGTCGTGTATATTTTATATGAAAACTTGCACCGCATCCGGAGCAAATTCTTCTTCCACATAGTCTGTCTACAATCACAACATCCGGCACTTCTATGTCTACCACTGCATCCAGTGCTTCGTTATTTTCCTTTAAATAATTTTCCAGGAAAACTGCTTGGTCAATGGTTCTGGGAAAACCGTCTAATGCATAGCCATTCTTGCAATCTTCTTTTTTTAACCGGTCTGCAACCATATTACAAGTTACTTCATTAGGAACCAATTGTCCTTTGGAAATATAAGTATCTGCCAATTTCCCCAGTTCTGTTTGTTTGGAAATGTTTTCTCTGAAAATATCACCTGTAGAAATATGCACCATTCCCAGTTTCTGTGAAATTCTCATAAGCTGCGTTCCTTTTCCTGCGCCTGGTCCGCCTAACACTACAATTTTCATAACAAAAAAACCTCCATAAAACTTAATAGACCAATGCCCGAAAAAGTTTTCGGACATCAGTCTATCGTTGTAATAAATCTTACTCCAAGAATCCTTTATAATGTCTTGCCAACATAAAGGACTCGATTTGTTTTACTGTTTCCAGTGCAACACCTACTAAAATCAACACGGATGTACCGCCGAACCACAAGTTCAAACTTTGGAAGCTTGAGCTAATTGCGTTCAGAATAAGCTGCAACAAAGTAGGTAATACTGTAATAAATGCTAGGAACAATGCGCCTGCCATAGTGGTCTTATTGGATACAGCCTTAATATAGTCTGTAGTGGGTTTTCCCGGTCTGATACCCGGAATAAATCCGCCGTTGTCCTTTAAGTTATCAGAAATTTCTTTCGGATTAAAGTAAACTGCAGAATAGAAAAATGTAAAACCAACTACCAACAGTGCATTCACAATGGGATACCACCAAGTTGCACCATAGTTCACCAATGCGTATAAATACGGATGGTTTGAAGGGTCATTTGCCATAGACGGGAAGAATAAGGTAATAATGGTGGACGGGAATGCCAAAATAGACATTGCAAAGATAATCGGCAGAACACCTGCAGAATTAATCTTAATCGGAATATTGGTATTTTGTCCGCCATACATCTTTCTTCCAACAACTCTCTTTGCGTATTGTACCGGAATCTTTCTTTCTGCTTCTGTTACAAAGATAATCAATGCAATCAAAGCCAAGAAAATAACCAGCACTAACAAAATGCAAAGGATACCTACAATCACATTGCTTCCATTTGCCAAGAATGTTTCATACAAGGAAAGTACCACTGTCGGTCCGTTGGAAACGATACCTGCAAAGATAATCAAAGAAATACCATTACCAATACCCTTTTCTGTGATCTGCTCACCTAACCACATTAAGAATGCAGTACCGGCTGTTAAGGAAGCCATTACTACGATTATCGCAAACCAAGTAGGTTGCAAATCGTAAGAACTTCTCATATTAAACGCCATAAAGAAAGATTGGAGCAACGCCAGACCAATCGTAGCATATCTGGAGTATTGGCTCAGTTTCTTCTTTCCTTCTTCGCCGCCGTCCTTTGCCAGTCTTTCCAAATACGGAATGGCAACGGTCAACAACTGCATGATAATGGAAGCATTGATGTACGGAGAAATACTCATAGCAAAAATGGTTGCATTTTTTGCAGAGTTACCGGAGATAATATTCAGAAAACTGAAAATTCCGTTTCCACCGCCAAAAATGCTACTCAACGCATCCGCACTTACCCCCGGAATCGGAATCAAACATCCGATTCTGAACACCAATAAGAGAAGCAGTGTGTAAAGCAAACGTTTTCTCAAATCGGGTATTTTCCATGCATTTCTAATAGTTTCAAAGAATCCGCTCACTTTAAATCACCTCTGCCTTTCCACCGGCAGCCTCAATTTTTTCGATTGCTGATTTTGTAAATTTAGCAGCTTTTACGGTAAGTTTCTTAGTCAACTCACCATTACCCAAAATGGCAACACCATCATATACCTTCTTTACAAATCCGGCAGCTGTCAATTGTTCAATGTCAACAACAGTATCATTTTCAAACACATTCAAATCAGAAACATTTACTTCGGCATAAGCCGCAGCAAATCTCTTGTGATTGAATCCTCTCTTCGGAATTCTTCTGTACAGAGGCATCTGACCACCTTCGAAACCAATTCTGACACCGCCGCCAGATCTTGCATTTTGACCCTTGTGACCTCTACCACCTGTTTTTCCGTTACCGGAACCTGCACCTCTTCCTTTTCTGTAAGGAGCCTTTGAAGCACCGTCAGCCGGCTTTAAATCTACTAATTTCATTGGTTACACCTCCTCTTATACTTCTTCTACCTTTACAAGATGAGAAACAACCTTAATCATTCCTCTGATTTGCGGATTATCCTGTTGGGTAACAACAGTTCCGATTTTGCTAAGGCCGAGAGCCTTAACAGTTGCTACTTGCTTTTCTCTTGCTTTATTTGTACTTTTTACTAAAGTAATTTGTAACTGTGCCATTAAAGTTCTCCTCCTTATTCTGTAATTTCTTCTACAGTCTTTCCGCGAAGCTTTGCAACTTCTTCCATGGTTCTCAATTGGGAAAGACCTTTAATGGTAGCATTTACCATGTTAATCGGGTTATTGGAACCCAAAGATTTGGTTCTGATGTTTCTGATACCGCACAGTTCCAGGACAGCTCTGACCGGACCGCCGGCGATAACACCGGTACC
>CAYMRI010000114.1:0-6162 GCA_964392835.1 uncultured Eubacteriales bacterium | reverse complement strand
CCCCAAAAACTCAAAATGTCTCGGACAAACCGTGCAGAAAACCAAAAAAGCCCTCAAGCTTTGTGAGCATGAGGGCTTTTACAACAAATCCTACTATTTTATGCATCCACCGCAACAGAATCAATACATTCCTTAATGGTTGCTGCAGAAACACGGAGTTTTTCTTCCTCTTCTTCTGTCATCTTGATTTCAAAAATGCGCTCGATACCATTAATGCCAACTACGCAGGGTAAGCTTACAACCGTATCCTTAATTCCGTAAGGGCCATCTACCACACTGCCTACTGTTAAAATAGAATGTTGATTCTTTAAAATTGCTTCGCAGATTCTGCATACAGACAATGCAACACCATAATAGGTAGCACCTTTTCTCTTAATGATTTCAGCACCTGCTTTGCGAACACCTTCTTCAATGGCTTCTTTATTAATTTCTACATTCATTTCTTCTACGGAATCGCCGGCAATGTTCACGCTGCTCCATACATATACTTCGCTGTCACCGTGTTCCCCTAAAACATAACCGTGGATGTTCCGAATATCCACTTTGTAATCCTGGCTCAGCAAATAACGGAATCTTGCAGAATCCAAAACCGTACCGGAACCAATTACCTTGTTTGCCGGAAGCCCGGTCATTTCTTTTACAATATATGTTAAGGTGTCCACAGGATTGGAAATGACAACAAACACACCGCCATTGTAGTGTTCCATTACATTTGGAATTACAGATCTTACGATACCAGCATTCTTCTTTGCCAAATCTAATCTGGTTTCGCCCGGCTTTCTTCCTGCGCCGGCTGCAATTACAATAATATCTGCATCTTTTACTGCAGAATAATCACTGGAACTAATTTGGCAAGGGGATAAAAATGCAAGACCATGGTTTAAGTCCATTGCTTCGCCTTCTGCCTTGTCTGCATTAACGTCAACTAATACTAATTCAGAAGCAATGCCACTGCTGGCAATCGCAAATGCCGTGGATGCGCCTACAAAACCTGCTCCTACGATAACGATTTTTCCTTTTGATCTTTTCTCCATAATAATTGTGGTTCCTCTCTTTCTCCTCAAGTCGTTTTAAACCGATTTGGCTTGATTATAGTATAAACAGGACAGAATGTAAAGTTATATTTTTCACACATTGAAAAACGAAATCCACAGCCACACATTGACTTTAAGCGTGTTTTATGCTATTTTACTCATTGAATGTTTATGAATCGGAGGTAGATGGAATCATGGAATTTTTAAACACAATCTACAACTTCTTTTTTGACTTCGATAACAGAGAACCATTTAATGCCGCACAAGACTTTAACGTGGTTATTGTAGGGTTCGTTTTGGTTCTTGCGGCTTTGTTACTGTTGGCTTTTCTCGTTTCTTTGTTGCCCAAAATTATTGGTCTTGGGCAGAAGAAAGAAAAGAAAGTGCAGACCGGCGAAGTTGCACCTGCAACAGAAGCAGAAGTAACTATTTTGGAAGAAACAGAAGACGAAGAAGAATTAGTGGCTGTCCTCACTGCAGCAATTATGGCTTATTACGGAAATGAAACAAAATGCAATTTAAAAGTCACCTCTTTTAAGCGAGTGGACAACGCATCCAGCACATGGAGCAATGCCGGCAGAAGAGACAATTTAGATGCATCATTATAATAGATAGGAGAGAATACATATTATGATTGATTCATTTGTGAATGCATTACAAGGTTTGTATAATGACTCCGGCTTGTCCATCATTATCGGAGATTTTTTTGGAACAGGTTGGCAATATTTATTGATGATTGGACTTGCCTGCGTGTTTTTCTATCTGGCAATCAAAAAAGGGTTTGAGCCATTACTGTTGCTCCCCATCGCATTTGGTATGTTGCTGGCAAATTTGCCGGGTGCCGGACTGGAAATCATTAAAGGTATGACACCGGAAAATCCCGGGTTGACCTATTACCTGTATAAAGGTGTAGAATATGGTATTTATCCCCCGTTGATTTTCTTGGGTATTGGTTGTATGACCGACTTCGGTCCCCTGCTTGCAAATCCCAAGAGTTTATTATTGGGTGCAGCAGCACAGCTTGGTATCTTCGTTGCATTCCTAGGAGCAAGACTGTGCGGTATCCCTTTGGCAGAAGCCGCTTCCATCGGTATCATCGGTGGTGCAGACGGCCCGACCGCTATTTTCGTTACCAAGACCCTGGCTCCTAACTTAGTGCCTGTCATTGCGGTGGCCGCTTATTCTTATATGGCACTGGTACCCGTCATACAGCCACCTATCATGCGGCTGTTAACCACAAAAAAAGAGCGTGCCATCAAAATGGAAACTTTGCGAGAAGTTTCCAAGTTGGAAAGAATTATTTTCCCCATTGCCGTAACGGTTATTGTTTCCCTGTTCCTGCCGGATGCAGCACCGCTGGTAGGTATGTTAATGATGGGTAACTTAATGAGAGAATCCGGCGTGGTAGAGAGAATTACCAAAGCGGCACAGAATGAAATGATGAACATTATTACCATTCTTCTTGGTGTTTCTGTTGGTGCTACTGCAACTGCAGAAGTATTCTTACAAGGAAAGACTCTGTTAATCGTGGCCCTAGGTTTGTTTGCATTCTGCTTCGGTACTGTAGGCGGTGTTCTGTTTGGCAAACTCATGTGCTGGGCAACCAAAGGCAAGGTAAATCCCTTAATCGGTTCTGCCGGTGTTTCCGCAGTACCAATGGCTGCCAGAGTTTCCCAAAAGGTTGGTCAGGAAGAAGACCCCAGCAACTTCTTGTTAATGCATGCTATGGGTCCTAATGTAGCCGGTGTTATCGGTTCTGCAGTAGCAGCAGGTATCTTAATTAGTATGTGTGGTTAAGCGTATAAAATATGAAAAAATGAAGACACTTCCTATAGAAATGTAGGAGGTGTTTTTTTATGCTTGAGGCCATGCATATTTTTTTATGGTTTGTTTTTTACAGCTTTGCAGGATGGGTGTATGAGACCTTGCTTGCTTTGGTGGTCCATAGAAGATTTATATGGAAAAACTTCCTTCAAGGGCCTTTCTGCCCCGTTTACGGTCTTGGCGCTTTAGCGGTCATTCTCCTCCTCTCCCCTTTGAAGGGACAATGGCTTCCCCTTTTTTTATTGGGGGCAGTGGTAACCTGTAGCGTAGAATATGTCACAGCCTGGTTCTTAGAAACATTTTTCCAGCATAAAGAATGGGACTATAGCCCCAGAAAATGGAATCTTCACGGACGGGTGTGCGCCCTGGGAGCACTTGTATTTGGAGCCTTCTCCGTACTGCTCATAGAATATCTGCATCCCCTCGTTTCCGATTTCACCCACAGAATCCCCCAAAACGGGTTAATATTCTACTTTATCTCCTTCAGCGTACTGATGACAGTGGATTTTGCAATTACTTTCTATAAACTGTTCATAAAATCCCGAACAAGTCATATACATTTAGAGAAAAATAAACTTTAGATGTAGGGAGGATTTCGGGTGGATAGATATGATATTTATCAGCAGATTGCAACAAGAACAAACGGCGACATCTATATAGGGGTTGTGGGGCCTGTGCGAACAGGAAAATCCACATTCATAAAGCGATTCATGGACCTTTTGGTAATTCCCAATATAGAGAACGAGTTTGAAAAGGAACGGGCACAGGATGAATTGCCCCAAAGTGCGGCAGGAAAAACCATTATGACCACAGAGCCAAAGTTTATTCCCAACGAGGCCG
The DNA here is from genome assembly GCA_964392835.1 of uncultured Eubacteriales bacterium. Classification (GTDB taxonomy): domain Bacteria; phylum Bacillota; class Clostridia; order UBA1212; family CASDQQ01; genus CAYMRI01. The sequence goes on along the minus strand of CAYMRI010000114.1, from coordinate 2,464 downwards.
TGGAAATTACCGTAGGGGAAAATACACGGCTAAAGGTTCGTATGGTGGACTGCGTAGGCTATTTGGTAGAAAACGCCTTGGGACATATGGAAAATGACGTTCCCCGTATGGTGCAGACCCCATGGTTCAGTCACAAAATTCCCTTTGGAGAAGCTGCGGAACTGGGGACCAGAAAGGTGATTGCAGAACATTCTACCATTGGTATTGTCATCGTGACCGACGGCACCATTACAGAGATTCCGCGGGAAGATTATCTGGAGGCAGAAAAAAGGGTCATTGCCGAGATGCAGAAAACAGGAAAACCTTTTGTACTGCTTCTCAATTCTGCCACACCGGGGGCACCGGCTACTGTGGCATTGAAAAATGAATTGGAAGCTACATATGCAGTTCCCTGTCTTACCATGAATTGTGCCATGCTGAATTTGGACGACATCAATAATATTATGGAACGGGTGCTGTATGAATTTCCCATTCGAGAAATTGACATTCAATTTCCAAGATGGGTGGAAGCGCTGGACTATGATGATAAATTAAAAGTAACATTAATTAATGCCGTAAAAGATATTTTTGCCCCTATTCAGAAGCTACGGGAGGTTCGCACTTGTATGCCATCTTTCGGAGAATATTCCCAAGTGCATAAAGCTTCTTTGGAATATATCAATGCCGGAAGTGGTTGTGCCATGATTGATGTTCGTTTGCAGGATTCTTTATTCTACAACATTTTAAGCGAAAAAGCCGGTGTGGAAATTGAGGGCGAGCATAAGCTCATGGGCTTTATTAAGGAAATGGCAGACATTAAACGGGAATATGAAAAAATCGAGAGTGCGCTTTTGGATGTAAAAACAAAGGGTTACGGCATCGTCACCCCTTCCATCAACGAGCTGACCTTAGAAGAGCCGGAAATCGTCAAGCAGGGCAACCGTTTTGGCATCAAGCTACGTGCCAGCGCCCCGTCTGTACATATGATTCGCGCAGACATTGAAACGGAAATCGCGCCTTTGGTAGGCAGTGAAAAACAGTCTGAGGAATTGATTGAATATTTGCTGGGTGAATTTGAGGGCGAACCGGATAAAATCTGGAATTCCAATATTTTTGGCAAATCTCTGCATTCTTTGATGAGCGAAGGCTTACAGAACAAGCTGAACAAAATGCCGGATGAAGCGCAAATGAAACTGCAGGAAACTTTAACCCGGATTATCAACGAAGGCAGCGGCGGATTGATTTGTATTATATTATAAAAAAAAGCGCTTAGGCGCTTTTTTTTCGTTTATTTTTCCGCAACTTTCAGCCGAACCAAGGCACGCTTTAACTTTAGTTCCGCCAAATCCTGATTTTTCTTGTCAAGCTTTGTTTCCAAGCGCTCCTGTGCACGCTTCCTTGCCAGTTCTGCGCGGGCTACATCAATATTTTCTGCCCACTCAAAAGTAGTCGCTGCTACGCAAACTTTTTCTTTTGTCACAGATAAAATGCCACCAATGCAGGCCGCTTTGCGAGGATCCATGCCTTGCTCAATTACAACACGGCACTCACCTGCACCAATAGCAGTTACATAAGGGACATGCCCGGCCATGATGGTAATATAGCCATCAATGGTGTTTAGTGTCAAAGAATACGCATTGCTATTATAAGCACATCCGTCCGGCGTTACGATTTGCAAAGGAAATACTGCTGACATAAATTAAGATGCCCCCTTCTTTCCTTTTTCCACTGCTTCATCAATGGTGCCTACAAATAGAAATGCAGACTCCGGTAAATCATCATGCATCCCTTCAATAATTTCACGGAATCCACGAATGGTTTCCTTCAAAGGAACATACTTTCCTTGCATACCGGTAAACTGTTCTGCTACGGCAAAAGGCTGGCTTAAGAAACGCTGTACCTTACGAGCACGGGCTACGGTTAACTTATCCTCTTCACTCAGTTCGTCCATACCCATAATAGCAATAATATCTTGCAGTTCCTTATATCTTTGTAAAATCCTCTGTACTTCCAACGCCACGGCGTAGTGTTCCTCTCCTACTACATCAGGTGCCAGGATACGGCTGGTAGAATCCAAAGGGTCTACTGCGGGGTAAATCCCCAAAGAGGCAATATTCCTACTTAAAACCGTGGTTGCATCCAAATGGGCAAACGTAGTTGCCGGCGCCGGGTCGGTCAAGTCATCCGCCGGCACATAAACTGCCTGCACAGAAGTGATGGAACCATTTTTGGTAGACGTAATCCGTTCCTGTAAAGCACCCATTTCCGTTGCCAATGTGGGTTGGTAACCAACGGCAGAAGGCATACGGCCAAGCAGTGCCGACACCTCCGACCCCGCCTGGGTAAAGCGGAAAATATTATCAATAAACAATAAAACATCCTGATTTTCCTTATCACGGAAATATTCTGCCATGGTAAGGCCGGACAACGCCACACGCATACGGGCTCCGGGGGGCTCGTTCATCTGTCCGTACACCAAAGCCGT
>CAYMRI010000113.1:0-6246 GCA_964392835.1 uncultured Eubacteriales bacterium | reverse complement strand
CCCGTCTTCTCCCTTTTTAATCACTTCGTATCCCGAAATTAAAAATTGAAACACCATTACGATGATAAAAAATGCCAAAATCATAATAGTTGCAATTGTGAAAACTTTCCCGGTTATGCCCCAACCATGTTTTTTCTTTCCTGTCAAAGCAGATTCCTCTCTTCTTTATAAATATTCTTATCCTTCGGCTAACAAACGATTGGTAATCGCTGCCGCATCATCCAGCGCCTGCTGCGGTGATTTCTTCCTTTGCAGTGCTTCCTGTAATGCACTTTCTAACACTTGGTCAATTTCCGCCCGGCAAGGTTCACTAAGCCTACTTCTTGCTATTTCCAATTGTTGGGCACTGATTCTCCAAAACTCCCCTTCCGTGCTGTCTGCATTCCAGATTTCACTGGTTGTAATGGCTGCCTTTAACGCCGGAATGGTATTATGATTTCTGCAGTAAGTGTAGACATAATGTTTTTTATCAACGGTACCTTTCTCTGTAGCCAGATACACTGCAAAATCATAGGTTAGCTGTTTGAGCGTTTCTCGTCCTGTGGAAACAATTGCCAGATCATACAATCCCAAATTAGAATATCGCGGTATTCCTTCTTTTAATTGTGGTTGCAGCGAAAACGCCATATCCTCTGTAAGCTGTTCCATCCACCAGGTGCCATAGTCACGCATTGCAGTTTTTCCGTCTTCGTGTGCAGTTGTCGTAAGCAAGCCATCCTCTTCCAATTGCATAATCATCTGCAATGCTTTTACACCGGTTTGCGTGTCATTGAAGATTGCTTCTGTCTTATCCTCATTTAATATATCTCCGCCTAAGCGCCATACCCAGGTAGCAAAATAATCCACCAAAGAGTCGGTTTCACCAGTGTTCAATGGTAATGTATATGGTGTCTGGGTCAACTCTGCTTTTTGTATCCTTGTACACGCATCTTGCAACGCTTCAAAAGACTCCGGTATCACCACCCCGGCGATATCCAAAGAAGCGGTTTTTGCGCCGAAAATAACCGTACTTGCATCAAAAGGAATCCCATATACTGCATCCCCTGCGCAGGAAGCTTCCCAGGTAGCAGACACAAATTGCTCTTTTAATTGGGAAGTTGCCCCGAATTCCTGTTCCAAATCCAGCACGAAGCCTGCTTCTCCCAACGCAGCAAGATAGATATGGTCCATTCTGATCAGATCCGGTGCCGTTCCTCCCATAATTTGCTGTTCTAATTGTGCTGTTCCGTCTGCATCCCCGGACATAGAGAACATGTTAATGCTTTTAGAGTACTTTGGATAATTTCCCTGTGTATATATTTCTCTAAAATCATACCAGGCATCTTGTAGTAGTGTCAGGTCTGCGTCTGTTTGTTCCCACCAAATAAACAAATTCTCAGCATACCCATATGTTCTTGTGGATGTCGGCAGGCTTACAGGACCATCCGGTATGTTTACTTTATTGGTACAACCAGTAAAAATAACAGGCGATATGGTAAGCATCAGTACTAAAAAAAACAATAAGCATCTTTTCATTTATTTGTCCCCACTTTTAGTTGTCAATCATGATTCTATTTTATATCATAACGCTTCTTTTGTAAAATTTGCAAAAAATGCGCCCCATACGGGACGCATCTGACCGATGACAAACCTCATATTTTGAAAGAGCATAGTGTTTTGCTTTTCCAACGGAACGCCCTTGGTGTTTTGAATATATTGACACGCAGAGCAAGGCGGTTAACGCAAAAATGCCGATTTTGAGAAAAAATGCGTTAACACACACCGCCTGTCCCGCAACGTAGCCCATCCGCAACCGCTTACGGTAAAGAAACCCCTTATGCCCCATCATTTCCGGATGCATGCCATTCTGCCAACAAACGGTTTGCAACCTCCGCGGCATCATCCAACGCCTCTTGTGCCGTCTTTTCCCCCAACAAAGTCAGGTCAATGGCGGTTGTCAACGCTTCATCAATTTCCGGCCAGCAAGGAACTGCCGGTCTGTATTTAGAGAGTGCTAACTGCTCTGTGCTGACTCTCCAGAATTCCCCTTCCGCACTGTCTGCATCCCAAATTTCCGATGTGGTAATGGCCGCCTTTAATGCCGGAATCAAGCTGTGGTTTCTGCAGTAGGTATAAACATAGTGCTTCTTATCCGCAGAATTTTGCTCTGTTGCCAGATGTACCGCAAAATCATATGCCACCTGCGCTTCCGTTGCTGTCGTTACAACCGCTAGGCTATACAATCCCAACCCGGAATAACGGGAAACCCCTTCTTTTAATTGGGGTTGTAATGAAAATTCCATATCATCCTCAACACCATTCATCCACCAGGTGCCATAGTCACTCATGATCGTCTTTCCATCTTCATGGGCATCCGTTGCAAGCAAGCCGTCTTTTCTCAATTGCATAATCATATTTAAAGCTTCTACACCGGTTTCTTTGTCATTGAAAACTGCTTCTGTTAAATCTTCATTTAACAAATCACCGCCTAAACGCCATAACCAGGTCATAAAATAAGTTCCCATTGGACTCCAGCAGTAGCCCTCCATAGGTAAAAAATAGGGCTTTTGTTCCAAATGCAGTGCGTTTATCTTTTTGCCGGCAGTACGCAATTCCTCATAAGTTGTGGGAATGGAAACACCCGCTTGTTGCAATACAGATGTCTTTGCGCCAAAAATAATGGTATTGGCATCGAATGGAATTCCATAAACTGCATCTCCGGAAGTAGATGCCTCCCAAGCGGAAGTTACAAATTTGTCTTTTAATTGTGCAGTGGCATTGAATCTTTCCTGCAAGTCATATACCAAGCCTTTTTGTCCCAACGCTGTAATATAAACATGGTCCATTCTTACTAAATCCGGTGCTGTCCCGCTCATCACCTGTTGTTCCAACTGGGTAGTTCCGTTTGCGTCCCCTGCCATAGAAAACATGGAAACACCATCAACACGACCGGCATTGGTTGCATTATGATTCATTTTGTAAATTTCTTTGAAATCATACCACGCATCCTGCAATAGCGTTAAGTCTTCCTCCGTTTGATCCCACCAGACAAACAATGTAGGATGGCACCTACACGGCGTAGGTGTTCCTTCTACCGCCATTGTTTCCCCGTCATCAGGGATTTGGGCACGTTGCCCACAACCAACAAAAGTAACAGTTGTCATTATGATTATGATTGCTAAAAAAAACAACAAACCTCTTTTCATTTTCTGCCCCACTTTCAGTTGTCACATATAATATATTTTATACCACAGCGCTTCCTTTGTAAAACAAAAAAGATGCGCCCCATACGGGACGCATCTGAAACTTCATAGCAATCGAAAAAAATTAACCTTAAGATTCAGAGTTTCTTGTTGCATGCCATTCTGCCAACAAACGGTTTGCTGTTTGTGCTGCAGCATTCAAAGCTTCCTTCGGAGCCTTTTCACCCTGCATAGCCTGTGTTACAGCAGTACTCAAAGCTTCTTCGATTTCCGGCCAGCACGGAACAGCAGGTCTGTATTTAGAGAGAGCCAACTGTTCAACGCTTACTTTCCAGAATTCAGATTGCGTTTCATCGGTCCAAGTATCATCCAATTCAGTAGCAGCAATCAAAGAAGGAATCAAGCTGTGGTTCTTACAATATGTGTAAACATAGTGATAACCTGTAACTGCATTCTTACCTGTAGCAAGGTGAACTGCGAAATCATATGCCATCTGCGGATTCTTTGCTGTGGTTACAATCGCCAAGTCATACAAACCTAAACCGGACCATCTTTCAACACCTTCTTTTAATGTAGGCTGCAAAGTAAATGTCATGTCTTCGCCAAGGCCATTCAAACGCCATGTACCAACGTCCCACAGAACGGTTGCGCCTTCTTCATAAGCGGTCTTGGAAATCAAACCGTCTTCTTGCAACTGAATCATCATGTTCAATGCTTCTACACCGGTTTCTGTATCATTGAAGATAGCTTCTGTCATATCTTCGTTTAATACGTCACCGCCTAAACGCCATACCCAGAACATAAATACGAATGCAGGCCAGTTATAACGAGCATCAGTACCGCAAGGTAAGGTATATACGTTTTGATCCAGGTTCAACGCCTTAATCTTTGCACCGGAAGTACGCAATTCGTCATACGTAGTCGGAATGGATACACCAGCTTGGTCCAAAATAGAAGTGGTTGCACCGAAAACAATGGTGTTAGCGTCAAACGGAAGACCATATACAGCATCAAAAGAAGAAGATGCTTTCCATGTAGATTCGATAAATTGACTGCTGAGATTATCAGTTGCCTGGAATGTTTCCTGTAAGTCATATACCAAACCCTTTTGTCCCAACGCTGTAATATAAACGTGGTCCATTCTTACGATGTCAGGCGCAGTTCCTGCCATAACTTGTTGTTCCAATTGCGTAGTTCCGTTTGCATCACCGGACATAGAGAACATGTTAATGTCTTTAGAATAATCAGTTCCGTTATACCCTGTTCCGGCATAAAGTTCTCTAAAGTCATACCATGCATCCTGTAACAATGTCAGGTCATTTGCGCCCTGATCCCACCAAATGAACAAGTTATTCTTGTCACGCACCGGTGTAGGTGTAGCATCAAGATTATCACTCTCATCAATGTTGCTAGGATCTTGGTTACAGCCTGTCAATACAATAGAAGTCATTGCAATTGCCAGTGCTAAGAAAACCAATAAAAACTTTTTCATTTTCATTTTTCTTTCTCCTTTACTAAAAAATTTTTATAATAAAAATGAATTACATTTTTAATATCACTTAACGTTCCTCAAACATATATCCAACTTTAAATACAGTTTTAATACATTTGGCTTTACTGCCCAGCTTCTTACGCAAATTGGTAATCTGCTTATCCGGCGCCCGTTCATCTCCCTCAAAATCGTATCCCCATAAATCCACAATCAACTTGTCTTTGGGAATCGCCCGATTCTTATTCTTCATCAAATAGTGAAGAAACTCATATTCCTTTGGGCGAAGTTCTACCGGTACGCCATCAATGGTAACACTTCTGGAAATCGTATTCAACTCTATGCCACAAGCCGAAATAATATTGGTGCCAATCACATTCCCCTTAGACCGCTTAATCAGATTCTCAGCTTTGGCTACCAAAACGGAATAGGAAAACGGTTTGGTAATATAATCGTCAGCACCCAGGGAAAAACCTTGCAACTTATCTTCTTCACTTTCCCGTGCGGTAATGAAAATAATGGGGGTGTCATCTTTTTGACGAATATGCCTACAAACTGTAAAACCATCTGCGCCCGGCATCATCACATCCAAAAGCACTACATCAAAAGCATTCTCATCTACTTCCCGAATTGCATCCGACCCTGTATACACTTGTGTTGTCAAAAATCCGGCATTTTGAAAAAAATCCGCAATCAATTCATTTACCGTCTTGTCATCTTCTACAATCAGAACAGAATACTTCAATCCAAGTTCCTCCATTTTATTCACAATGCTTCTTGTCGCAACACCATTATAGCCCCCGTGTGTCCAAAAATTGTCCACTTTGTGAACATTTTTTCAGACAAAAACCATATTAGCACTAAAAAACACAAAAGGCAATTCCATTTTATAGGAATTGCCTTTTATAACCTTTGGATTTCTTTTGTTATGCTAAATCATAATCTGTATCAAAATAATTGGTTGTATCTTTTGCTGCGTCTGCAAAATCTACTTCAGAAAGCAAATCTACGGAGGATGGTGCCACTACATACACAGCTTCAGAAATCTTTCTGATGTTGCAATCCAAAGCAAAACAACAGCCGGATACAAAGTCAAAGATTCTTCTCTTTTCTGTAGCACTTTTCACATTTTCCAGGTTCAACACTACTGTCATATAGGATCTTAAATGTCCGCAAATCATAGGGCAGTTATCAAACTCAGTGGGATTGCATAGTACCACTTTTAAATTACCTCCCATTCTGTTTGCAGAACGTTCCGTGGTCACTCTTTCAGATTTCTTACTGGTAAACTTTCTGTTACTGAAGAAGCCACCATCCATCAAAGGTTCTTCTTCCTCTACAGCATTATAAGTGTTTGCTGGTTCGCTTTCATAGGTTTCTTCTGCAGAACCCTCATAGAATTCGCCGTCGTTTTCATACTCATCATAGCCGGACTCAATTCCTAAAAAATCTTTGCAAGCCTGAAAAAATCCCATTTTTAACTTCCTCCCAATCCTTTGTGTTTAAAGACGATTCATCTTCTTGTCTTTTGTAAAAATCGAAGTACCTCCCCTTACCAAATTTGCCCCTTCTTCT
>CAYMRI010000112.1:0-6427 GCA_964392835.1 uncultured Eubacteriales bacterium | reverse complement strand
CGGTAGCATCTGGGCCTTGCAACCCATTGATAAACTGCTTTATGGTATTTTTCCGTTCTTCTTCATAGGGAATCAGCTTAATTGGGGTGTCCTTGGCCCGTTCCACGGCTTTGGAAAATTCTATAGGCATACAAACTTTGGGAATCACACCTCGATTACACTGTTTTGCAGCTTCTGCCGCAATTTTCTGCCAACGCTCCACTTTACTGACAGCATCTTTTTCACTGTGAAATTTCACCACTGTCCGTTTACAAAGCACCGGCACAATTTCGGTAATGCCCAACTCTACACATTTTTGTATCAGTTGGTCCATCCGTTCCCCCTTTGCCACCCCTTGATATAATGTAATGGGATAGATGGGTTCTGTGGTACAGGCAATCTTTTCTTCGTACACCGCTGTGATTTTATGTTTCTCCATTTGGGTAATGACAGCAGGATAGTCGTAGCCTTCCCCGTCACACAAGCGCACAGGGGTACCCACGGTAGCCCGCAGCACATTTTTCATATGATTCACATCTTCACCCACAATGGAAATCGCTTTCTTTTCCGTATCAATCTGTTGTGTTGTTACAAAAAATTTAGACATACCCTTCCCCTTTATACCCGCTTATAAATTGCATTTAAGTGCCGAACCTGTTCCTTATCTACCGCATTTAAGGCATTTTCCGTAATGCGGAAGGCCCAGTTATTTTCTGCCACACCCGGCTTATTCATTCTGGTATCGCTGCCAAAGCCGCAAATATCCTGTACCGGCAAAATCGCCCAACCGGCTACGGAGCTAAGCAAAGTGCGTACCCAGGAAAAACAAGGCTGGCTGTGATAGCCCCCTTCTCCCCAATCATTGCCTTGGAAATTACAGTAGGCTAACGCACGGGCCCTTTGTTCTGCAGACGCTTCCCAAAGCCATCCCAGCACCGTATTGTTGTCATGGGTGCCTGTATACGCCACCGTATTTTGTATGTAATTGTGGGGCAAATGCAAATTGTTTTCCCCATCCAGAAAGGCAAACTGCATGACCCGCATACCCGGGAAACCTGTTTCTTCTACAAATTCCCGGACATCCTCTGTAATATCCCCTAAATCCTCTGCAATGACCGCTGCATCCGGATATTGTTCTAAAATCGCATCAAACAGCTTGTGTCCCGGCCCTTCGACCCAAGCACCCACCTTTGCCGTGGTACTTTCTGCCGGCACTGCCCAATAAGCCACAAATCCCCGGAAATGGTCGATACGCACCGCATCAAACATGGTAAGCGCACTTCCCATCCGCTGAATCCACCAGGCATAGCCTTCTGCTTCCATGGCATTCCAGTCATACAATGGATTTCCCCAAAGCTGTCCGTCTTTGGAAAAATAATCCGGGGGCACGCCGGCCACCCGCTTCATAGAATGGTCCGGGTTCAGTTCAAACAATTTCGCCTTGCTCCAGGCATCTGCACTATCGCCGGACACGTAAATGGGCATGTCGCCTATGATTTTAATATTTTTCCCATTGGCATAAGCCTTTAACTCCAGCCACTGTTGAAAAAATACATACTGGCAAAAATACACAAAGCCTACTTCTTCCACTTCCTCTGCCATTGCCTTGGTAACCGCTTTGGAATCAAATCCACTTAAATCTTCCGGCCACTCCCACCAGGGCGCATCATCATAGCGTTTTTTCAATGCGGTGTATAGTGCATAATCCGGGAGCCAATAGGATTCCTGTTCCACAAATGCAACCACTTCCTTTTGCCAAGTCTTTTGGGATAAACTGCGGGTGTACGCTTTTCGCAACAAAGGTTCCCGATACGCTTCCTGCCATGCAAAATCAACTTCATAGGGACTTCCTTTGTGGAAACAGTCCTGTACCTCTTCTTCTGACAACAGCCCCTGTTGTGCCAACAGCCGTGGGTCAATCATATTGGTGTTTCCGGCAAAAGCGGAATAACACTGATAGGGCGAATGGTATTCCCCTGTAGGGCCAAACGGCAGTACCTGCCATAGGCGAAATCCTGTTTCTTCCAAAAAATCCACGAACTGCTTTGCCTCTTTCCCCATGGTGCCAATGCCAAAGGGTCCCGGCAAAGATGTAATATGCATTAAAATACCGCTTGCCCGCTGTAACATAACTTACTCCTCTTCTTTTATTTCTTCAAACAAATAGGCTCTTAAACCCTCTACCGTATCTGCCATTTCGCTGTAGCCCTCTGCCAAAAATTCTTCCGGCGCGCCAAATCCGTACAACGCGCCGACAAAAGCAATCTGCTGTGCCTTAGCACCCATGGCATCATAGCTTCTATCTCCAATCATAACAATGCCTGCCTGTTGCAAGGGGGTATCGTCTGTACGGAGTTTTTCATAAGCTCTTTGAATGAGCATATCCTTTTCAGAGGCAGAACCATCCGGCAAAGCGCCTGCCACCACATCAAAACAATCTATCACACCGAAACGCTCTAATATTTTTATAATAAAATGCTCCGGTTTTGCGGAAGCAACCCCTACCTTGACCCCGTTTTCGCGCAGGTCTTTCAGTAACCGCTCCATCCCCGGATAGAGCCGGCTTTCCCATAGTCCTTCTTTGCTGTAACGCTCTCTGTAATAGGAACAAGCCTTTTCTCCGTCCTCCTGGGACAAATTGCAAAAATGGGTAAAGGAATAAATCAACGGTGGTCCAATAAATTTCCGATAATCCGACCGATTGGAAAAAAGGGGTAATCCCATTTTATTTTGTGCATACTGCACACAGTTAATAATGCCATCCGATGTATCAAAGACTGTGCCGTCAAAATCCAACAGCACAATGTTATATTTGGGTTTCATGTTATTTGGTTTCCTTTCTTTTTGCAGGCGCATCTTTGTGTTGCAAAAACACAACAGACATAGGGGGTATGGTGATTTCAATGGAATCTTCATATCCGCTGAAAGATACCTTTTCCGTCAGAATCTTTCCGCCGTTGGTGATGCCGTTTCCACCAAACGCCGTGTTGTCTGTATTGAAAATCTCCTGATAGCAGCCTGCCTGTGGTACACCAAACCGATAGTTTCTCTGCAACACCGGGCAAAAATTACAAACAGCAATCACATATTTGCCTTTTTTATTGATACGGCGAAAAACAAGGACGCTGTTGCGGGAATCGTCGCTGGAAATCCAAGAGAACCCTTCCCAAGAAAAATCAATTTCCCAAAGTTCAGAGTGTTTTAAATAGAAATGATTCAATTCTTTCACAAACTTCCGCAAAGTGTCGTGGGCCGGAAATGCCAATAACAGCCACTCCAGGCTTTGGGTGGCATCCCATTCGTTAAACTGTCCGAATTCCTGGCCCATAAACAAAAGTTTCTTTCCGGGATGGGCCATGGTATAAGCCAAGAAAGTACGCAACCCTGCAAACCTGGTTTCATAGTCCCCCGGCATTTTTCCCATCAAAGAACGCTGTCCGTGGACAACTGCATCATGGGAAAGGGGCAGAATATAATTCTCCGAGAAGGCATAAAAGAAAGAGCGCGTCACTTTGTCATGATGGTGGGTTCGGCCGATGGGGTCAACAGACATATATGGCAGCACATCATCCCGCCATCCCTGATTCCATTTGTAGTGAAATCCTAAACCGCCCGCACTTACCGGCTTTGTCACCAAAGGCCAAGATGTGGATTCTTCTGCAATCATTAACGCATTAGGAAATTCTTGGGCCACGGCAGTATTTAATTCCTGTAAAAACGCAATGGCTTCTAAATTTTCTTTCCCTCCATAGACATTGGGTGCCCATTCTCCGTCTTTTCGTTGATAATCCAAATGTAACATGCTGGCTAACGCATTTACGCGTAGACCATCCACATGATAGGTTTCCAATAAATTCATGGCACTGGAAATGAGGAAGCTTTTCACTTCATTCCGGCTGTAATCAAATACACAGGTATCCCATTCTTTCTGCTCTCCCTTGCGGCTGTCTGCATATTCATAGCAGCAACTGCCGTCAAAGCGGTAAAGGGCATAACTGTCTTTGGGGAAATACGCCGGTACCCAGTCTACAATGACACCGATTTCCGCCTGATGACAGGTATCTACAAATTGCATAAAATCTTCCGGTGTACCAAACCGAGAAGTGGGTGCAAAATACCCTGTGGTTTGATAACCCCAGGAACCGGAATAGGGATATTCCGTAATGGGCATGAGCTGAATATGGGTATACCCCATTTCTTTTACATAGGACACCAATTCCTCAGCCAATTTGCCATAGGAAAAGGGATTGCCGTCCGGATAAAGTCGCCAGGATGCGGCATTGACTTCATAAATATTCATAGGCCGTGCATAGTGGGATTGTTGGTTGGATTTGGTTCTCCACTTACTGTCCTTCCATGCAAAGTCCGGCATTTCATAATACTTGGATGCATTGAGGGGCGGCGTTTCAAAATGGTTGGCATATGGGTCAGATTTCAAAAGTATCTTTCCTGCGGGACCTTCAATGGCATACCGGTAATTGTCAAAATGTTTTACCCCTTCCACAGCAACTTCCCAAACACCGTTTTCACTAATACGGGTCATTTTATGGTTGCTGTAATTCCAATTATTAAAATCGCCAACCACAGCCACAGATTTTGCTTTGGGAGCCCAGGTGCGAAACACGACCGCTTCACCACCGTCTACCACTTCTTTATGGGCGCCGAAAAATGTATGTGCCTTTGTGTAAGTTCCCTGTTGAAATAATTGCAACGCATCTTTTGTCGAAATTCTACTCATAAACTGGTGCCTCCCATTCACTGAAACCCATTTTACCCCATCCCCCATATTTGTGCAACCCAAAAACCTTTCGGTCAAGCGGAATATAAAATGCGATAGGCTTCTTTGTAAGTGGTCACCCGATTTACAAAATCAGCAGTTTCCCGAAACGGAATGGTATGCAATGTAACACCGTCTTCGCAGTAGCGACTGTCCGCCAGCCACCCTTTTACCGTGCCGATGCCGGCGTTGTAAGCTGCCAGCGTGTTTTTCAAATTTCCGTTAAATTGTTCCAGCAACCATTGTACATATCTGGTTCCAAACCGAATATTGCAATCACTTTCAAAAAGCTGTTCCGTTTTGAAATCTTCTACTTCCAACCATTGCGCAATCTGTGTGGCGGTTTCTTCCGTCAGTTGCATGAGGCCCATGGCGTTGGCGGAAGACACGGCCTCTGCCTGAAAACTGCTTTCTGCCCGAATAATGCCCATAATCAGATAAGGGTCTACTCCAAATTCCGCTGACCATGTTTGAATTTCCGCGTCATACCGTAATGGAAAAATAGCTTTTGCACCAAAGTAGATTGCACCACCCAGCAGCAAAGCCACACATAAAATAACAGAAAGGACTCTCAGTCCTTTTTTTCGTTTATTGTTCCCCATAACCATCCGTATCAATGTCAAAATAGTGCACCAGCTCTTTTGCAACAAAGCTGCGCAATTCCTCCAAATCATCCTCATTCTCAATGGTAATATCTGCCAGCTCCATATATTCCCGATTGGACATTTGGGCATTGACTCTGCGTTCCGCTTCTTCTTCCGACATGCCGGTGCGTTCCATAATCCGTTCTATACGAATATCGTTGTTGGCAACCACTGCCCAAACTGTATTTGCCAGATTAAAAAATCCTTCTTCCACCGGAACAGGCACATCCAACACGATAAAACGCAATTCCCCTTTGCTGACGGGGGTTTTTATCATTTCTTCCTTGATTTTCTCCACCCGTTGTTCCATTTCTTCCCCTACCAAACCGTGTGTCAAGGCACTCAACTTGGCAAGTTCCTTAGGATTGCCAAAAACCCTTTCTCCAAGAGCTTTTCTGTCAATTTCACCGTCCGGGTGCAGAATATCCTTCCCAAATGCTTCTACCACAGCAGTATATGCGCAGCCGCCCAATTCCATGAGTTCTTTGCTGATTGCATCCGCATCCAAAACCACGCCACCGAAATCACTTAATATTTGTGCCACCGTGCTTTTGCCGCTACCGGTACCGCCGGTCACACCGATGACTTTAATGTCATCCTTTGTCAATTTGTTATTTTGCATAAAACCAATTCTCTCCCATCTTTACTTCTGCCACCAAAGGCACTTTTAACTGTGCGGCAGTTTCCATGCTTTCTTTTAAAATTGCGGCAACCTGTTCTTGCTCTGTCCGCAATGTATCAATAATCAATTCGTCGTGCACCTGCAAAATCAATTTAGATGCCAGACCTTGTTCTTTTAACTTCTTGTATACCTGTATCATGGCAATTTTAATAATATCCGCTGCTGCACCTTGAATGGGGGTATTTAATGCCACCCGTTCTCCAAAGGCTCTGGTTTGGAAATTAGAGGCGGAAAGTTCCGGCACATAGCGTCTTCTTCCAAACATGGTGGTCACATAGCCATCAGCCTTTCCCTGTGCAATGATATTTTTCATATACTCTCTTACACCGGAAAAATTCTCCAAAT
>CAYMRI010000111.1:3403-6627 GCA_964392835.1 uncultured Eubacteriales bacterium | reverse complement strand
CACGAGCCATGTAACCGCAGTCTTCCAACAAAGCAATCAAGAAGTACATTACCATTACCAATGGCAAGAAGCCTACAACGGCACCTACACCACCGATAATCCCGTCTACTACCAAAGCCTGCAAGAAAGGATTTGCATTTTCCAAAAGTCCTGCAACCCATTCCTGGAACATTTCAATCAAGGTAACAAGTCCCGGAATGGTAGTACCATTTTCAAACTCATAGCCGTTTGCCAGCCAGTCACCCAAAGTGGCTTGGGATATGTAAAATACCAAGAACATCACCACTGCAAAAATAGGAATTCCCAACCATTTGTTGGTAAGCACTGCGTCAATCTTATCCTGGAAGTTCTTATCTTTTGTCAAAACCTTACGGGTTTCTACTTCTGCAACAATTTTGTTTGTGAATGCAAACCGTTTTCTGTCCGCTGCTTCTACGGCTGCTTTGTCCATCAAATTGATGTCGCCCTGTACATAAGGCGCCTTTTGCTCGGTACCCTTCAAAGCAACTGCTGCCTTTACCACTTCAGCCAGACCATTGTCATTGGAAGAGGTGGAAACTGTGTTCACCACCGGGCAACCTAATTTTTCAGATAACTTTGCAGTATCAATTTCCGTTTCCTTCTTTTCGTTGACGTCACTCTTGTTGAGGGCAACCACTACCGGAATCCCCAATTCCATCAACTGTGTGGTGAAAAATAAGCTACGGCTCAAATTTGTTGCATCCACGATGTTGATGATAACATCGGGATTTTCGTTTTTCACATAACCGCTGGTAATGCTTTCCTCGGATGTGAACGGAGACATGGAATAGGCACCGGGCAAATCCACGGCAATCAATTCTTCTCCGTCATAAAAACTTTTTTTAATAGGGCTGACCCTTTTGTCTACAGTAACGCCGGCCCAGTTCCCAACACGTTCATTTTTACCGGTGAGCGCGTTGTACATGGTAGTCTTACCACTGTTCGGGTTACCTGCTAAGGCAATACGCATTTGTTTGTCCTCCTTTGTTTCTACATTTTTTATAATAAATATTATTGCAATATTTTATTTTCTTGCTATTTCCGGTTATTTTTCCCTAACTTTAGGTAGTTACGACTAACCATCTTTCAAAAGATATGTGGCGAACATGTCGCCACGTGGTATCTTACACAATAATAGCTTCTGCCAGCTGGTGGTCGATGGTATATCTGCCGTCTTTAATGGACACTACGCATCCGGCTTTGATGTGGGAAATCACAGTAATGGGTTCTCCGCTGTAACAACCTAACGTGAACAGAAATGCATCCATTTCCGCATCATCCGTCTGTATTTCCTTTATAATATACTCCCGGCCTGCTTCTGCCTCTCTTAAGTTCATGCCAACCTCCTATAACAACGACTAATTAGTCGTAGCTAACCACGCTTATGTTAGCACTAACTAACTTTCTTGTCAACGATTTTTTGTAAAATTTTTCAAAACGGAATGAAGCAAAAACATCCCCATATTTTGGGGCAATACCATTCCCGTCACGGAGGAAAGATGTCCTGCTATCCCGATTGCCACAGGCAGTATGAAAAGTGAAAGCCAAAATAGTATCCACGAAAAGAAGCTATCTTCCTTCTTCTTCGCCTATTTTTATCTGCATAATCACTTTTTCCGGCATCACTGTCACTTCGTATTGTTTTTCTATTATCTTCATGGCCGCTGCCAAGCGAAGTTCTTTTTGTCTGCAATAACTAATAAAAAGAATTAAGCACATGGTAAAAATCCCGGCAAACATCCCTATAATAGCCGCCTGTTGTTGGGTCGCAACGGAAATCGCCAAAAAAAGTCCCATAATTCCCAAAAGCACACCAATACGCTTTATAGCGGGAAGACATACGACATCATTGGTTTCTTTCACTTCTTCTTTCGTGTAGGTAAAAACATATTTTTCCTGCGCCATGGATTCGCCCTCCTTTTGAATTCCATTTTACTAAAAATTTGCGTTTAGCACAATTCTGTATTATATTTAAAGTAGCAATTTACAATTAGGAGGTTTTTATCATGAAAAAAGGATCAAACAAACTGGTAAGCATGATTCTTGCCTTAATCGAATTGGCCATTGGTGTTTTATTACTGATAGATCCTGCACAATTTGTTTATAACATCATTTTAGGCGCCGGTGTTTTATTAATAGCCATTGCTGTTTTCTGCATCGTTAAGTATTTCTTTACCCCGGCTGTAGAGGCTGCCCAAGGCCAACTATTTTTGATTGGTGCGGTTTCGCTCATCGGCGGTATTATTTGTATCTGGAAAACAGCCATTATTTTCAGCAAAATTAAGTGGTTGGTTCTGCTTTGCGGCATCGCCATTTTAGTTCTTGGCATCGGCAAAGTACAGCAAACCATCGACATGATTCGTTTAAAGATGGGTCGTTGGTTGTTCCAAGCAATCAGTGCAGCCCTTTCTTTAATCTTTGGTTTGATTATTGTATTTAACCCGTTTGCTTCCGTCGCTGCTTTTTGGACCTTTGCAGGCATCGCTTTAATTGTAGCGGCAGCTGCTGATATTGTTGCTTTTGTGGCAGGCTCTATTAAGAAGAAAGTTGTGGCTGAGGTCATCGAAACCACCGGCGAAGAGACAAGCGAAGAATAATTTTTCCCTTTTGATTTGAAAAACGCAATAAACTACGCAGCCTTTTGGGTTTGCGTAGTTTTTTTGTTATAAGCGTTCAAAGGCGTTCAAAGGTCTTCCAAATCGCTTTTGGGCAAGTCGTTTTCCAGGTTGTCCCTTGCCAAATCGTTGTCAATTGCCTTATACACATCGGGAATGGGGCGCTCCTCCCCGTCCAAAGCATCCATGATGTCCAGTGGTATGGTCTGCAATTTGTTTTTATGTGGTTTTTGCATATTTATCACCTCTTAGGTAGTTTGTCCTGAGTGATTCTGCTGTATGCACCGATTGATGGTCTGGTAGCATTAGGGTATTTGTTGGCACGAAATGCCTGCAGTTGCTCTGCCATCTCTCTATGCCGGAGTTTGCCTCTCCGCACCTGAGTTTGCCTCCCAGCACCGGAGTTTGGCCGAGACTTTTTTGTTTTTTGGCATGAAAATCGTGTGTTGTCTCGGGCAAACTGCACCAAATGAGGGCCGGAGTTGCCTCCCTGCACCGGAGTTTGGCCGAGACTTTTTTGTTTTTTGGCATAAAAATCGTGTGTTGTCTCGGGCAAACTGCACCAAATGAGGGTCGGAGTTGCCTCCC
>CAYMRI010000111.1:0-3303 GCA_964392835.1 uncultured Eubacteriales bacterium | reverse complement strand
TTTTTTGTTTTTGGACACGAAAATTGTGTGTTGTCTCGGGCAAACTGCACCAAATAAGGGCCGGAGCTGCCGCGCTGCACCGGAGTTTGGCCGAGACTTTTTTGTTTTTGGACACGTAAATCGTGTGTTGTCTCGGGCAAACTGCACCAAATGAGGGTCGGAGTTGCCTCCCAGCTCCGGATAATCGTGGTTCACGAGGCCATAGGTAAGGTTCTCCTAACGTAATTGTTTATAGTAAAAATGATATACTCAAAATCAAACAGGCTGCAATGGGCACTGTGATGGTATCAAAACCCTTTTTGGTAAACAGCTCCACAAAAGAAGCAACGGGGGCCACCACCAAAGCAAAGAGCAGAGAAAAATACCATGGCATCCCCGACATGAAAAGTAAGGTCAACAAAGTGGCAATAAAAGAAGTAATGGTCATGGCCACGCTGCCCTCAATGGACTTAACTCCCTCAATGTGGCGGCCGGACAACTTGTGCCGGCCAGCGTTTTTCCCTACAATGGCGGCAACCGCATCGCCCGGACCCCAGGCCATAATGCCTGCAACTACAATGTACCGATAGCTTTCCCCAAAGATACCCCAAAATACAGCCATCAACACGGTCATGAGACCAAATAACGTGACGAAACTGATGATGACTTCGTGTTTTTCCTTCTCCACAAACAATCCTTGATAAAAGGAAAACCCTTCCGCAATGCGTAGTGCCAAAACAACCAGCACCAAAAACACCACTTCCACCAACACCGCAATCCACCAGATGTGGGTAGCCAGCACCAATGGTAAAATGGAAGTGAACGCTACTACATGCAGCAGTTTTCGAAAAATATAATCAGGCACTTTAGTGGTAAAGCGCACTACAAGTAAAAGGAGCGCCAAAACCACAATGTACGCAATGTAAATGCCGAAGAGTTTTACAAACTCCATGAAATAGGTCATGTTCAGTTGGACTTTATAGTTGAGAAAAATAAGAATTATCCCCAGCACAAACAGCAGACCGCCGGTGATATAGCCCACCACTTTGGGGTTGACTTTGTTAGCAAACTGGGCGCTGACCAGGGAAAAAATGGTGGCTACCACAATGCCGATGAGCAGATAGTCCCAGCACTCCAGCAGAATGGCCGGCTCTATGAGCACATGGCTGACAGAGGCAATCAAAGCCGTAAAGGTCATGATAAACGTGGAGGTTCCAACCGCCGTTTTTCTATCGTATCCCAGCATGGCGGTAAAAACAATGAGCATCATCATGCCGCCACCCGAGCCGAAAAATCCGGTGCCAAAGCCGATGGTCAGTCCGAAAAAAAGGGACACGGCAATTTCTTTTATGGAAAGCTTGTGACTCCCTGAACGGTCCGGTTTTTCTTTGGAGTCCGGCTTTACCAGGAAGCGAATGCCGATTGCCACGCACAAGAACAGAGAGAAACCGCCCAGCACTTGTTGGTGGGTAAAATAGGCCGCCACAGAGCCTACGGCACACATGCCGATGACGCAGACGGTCAAAAGCCACCCGTGTTTTAAATCTATTTTTTTATTTTTTGCATACACGCCTGTGGTTACCGCAGACCCTAAAATGTCGCTTGCCAAGGCAATGGCGGTTGCCATATACGCCCCGTGTGTCCCTTGAAAGGTGGGACAGAGCACAATCAGCAAGGGCACCATGGCAGTGGCGGCGCTGAGCCCCACCAGGCCTGTACCGATGCCGGCCAGCATTGCAGCGATGATAACAACGATGTATTCCATATAAGTTCCTCTTTACTCAATTTTGCGATTAATTCTCATATATCTCTTTTCGATGCCCTATTGTAATTACTAAAATAATCAGTTTATTTTCTTGTATCTCTGCCAATATTCTATAGTCACCCACGCGATATCTCCATTGCCCACTTCGATTGGCAACAAGCCCTTTCCCATGGATACGCGGATTTTCACAACCGTGCAAATTCTTATCTATCCACGCATAGATCAGTTTTCTGGTATTTTTATCCATCTTTGCAAGTTGTTTTACCGCCTTAGGGGTATATTCTACTTTGTAACTAATCAAGATCTAATAAATTTGCAACTTCTTCGTGGGAGTAAGTCACAGGATTCTTTTGGTATTCTGCGATTGCTTCTTCGTATGCTTTTAGGTCGTATTCATCTTCAATGCGTTCCAATACAGAACGGCGCACCATTTCCGAAATGGAAATGCCATGCATGTTGGCATATGTTTTAAACAATTGGCTTTCTTCTTCGCTTAATCTTAATGAAATGGTCATAGAATCGCTCCTTTCTTTGCTTTTCTTTTCGTAATACATTGTATTACATATTGCGTATTTTTGTCAATAGAATGTGCACTTTACGGAGAAAAATTCATTGCTATTTTCTGCTGTTTTACATATACTATAAATGAACTGATAAGTTCCGTGTGGCGGCACGTAAAAGCTGTACTGTGTTATGATGCTTAGAAGGGCATCACGGCTGACAGCCAGCATAAAACCGCTTTATATTTTTATAAAGTCCTATGTTGTTCCGTCCTGGAGCTGCGTAGGGCTCGTAATATTAACAAAAGAATCGCACTTGCAGTTTAGCAGGTGCGACTTTTTGTTTATAAAATTCATTCTCGTAATGTTCCGTCCAATCTCTCCACCAGCAACTCCCGAAATTTCTCCGCAGGGTAAAAATACTCCGTCTTCTTCTCCACCGTCTGGGTAACCAGCCGATTCCAGTTCACATCTCGGCTCATCTCCCGTGTCATGAGAACGCCGTTTTTTATGTGCCTGTAGAACAACCACCCATCATCCAGCAACTCAAACTGCGTCCTGTTCAAAGTGGAAATGGCACTTTTGTCCTTCAACTTTGAAAAACAGTACTCCGGCGCCTGTGAAAAATATTGTTCCACGTACTGTTGCATTTTTGCATCTCCGGCATAAAGGTCTATCAAGTACATAGCAATTAAATTACCAATGTGCGGGAAATGGTCTTTTTTAATATCCACGAGGAAAAACGTCACCTTGCTGGCAAAGTTCACCACCTGCACGCACTTTCTTCTGTCGAAGTAGAACAGCTTACAGCCCCACTCCAACAAGCGGTCGCCGCTTTCTTTCTCCAAAATTTCGTTTGTCTCCTGCATTGGAGCTTTGTAGCGCTCTGCCGTTTCTTTGGTTAGGTAAAAAATCATGGTATGGTCTCCCTTGAAAAATATCTCGATGTCTTTATGATAAAGTGGATGGACGAAGAATGCAAGGGGTTGAAAAATACATTAAAATTTTACAATTTATTCCACAAAAATCCATTGCTATTTTTTGCTGATTTACATATAC
>CAYMRI010000110.1:0-6627 GCA_964392835.1 uncultured Eubacteriales bacterium | reverse complement strand
AATCTGACCGGTACTGGGGAAATTCTCATAACAGAGTACATGTCGAAAAATGATTATATTTGCTATGATGCAGATGGGGATTACAGTGACTGGGTGGAACTTTATAACACCACAGACAGTGATATTTCCTTGAATGGATATTATTTGACCACCAAAACGGATAATTTACAGGATTGGGCGTTCCCGGATGTGAGTATTCCTGCAAAAGGTTATTTGCTTATCTGGCTTTCCGGAAAAGATAAGGTGACAGAAAATGGAGAAATCCATGCCGACTTTAAGTTGGGAAGTTCTGATCCGGTGTTAATTCTTTCGGCAGGGACGGTCATTGATTCTGCTACCGTATATTCGTTGCCGGGCAATGTTTCCTACGGAAGGGATGCTACGGACAACAGTAAATGGGTGTATTACGCAAAACCCACACCGGGAAAGGCCAATACTTCCACTGCTTATGACAGCCTGGGAAATGCAACGGCACTCAGCGCAAAAGGAGTTTGGGTTAGCGAAGTGTCTGCGGTTTCATTGCCTTATAACGATAAGTCGGATACAGACTGGATTGAACTTTATAATGGAACAGGGGAGGCCGTGAACTTGAGTGGTTACGGCCTCAGTGATAATTTAGAGGAAAAATATGCCTATACCTTTGGCGACGTAACCATAAAGGCAGGGGAATATCTGCTGGTGTATGCAGTGGGCACAAAAGACAATTCCGGCAGTACCAAAGGTATTCGTGCCAACATTTCTTTCAAAGCCAATGGGGAAACCGTATATTTGACAGCACCGGACGGAATTACCATTGACGCCTACGAAACGGGAAGAATGCGAGAAAACTATTCCAGCGGTCGGCTGGGAACCCTCGATGATGTGCGGTATTTTTTTGAAACTCCCACCCCGGGAAAGGCGAATAGCGGTAAAACGTACACCACGTATACCGCTGTACCGGAGATTTCCCAAGAGGGCGGTTATGTCACTTCCGGCACTACGGTTACAGTGTCAGCACCGGAAGGGGTTAGCATCTATTATACCTTGGATGGGTCCGAACCTACTACCAGCGCCCAATTATACACCGGCGGTATCTCTTTGGTATCCAATACCGTTTTAAAGGTCATTGCAGTAGAGCAGGGGAAGATGGCAAGTAATGTGGTAACCAATACTTATATTGTAGGAAAGACCCATACCATTCCTGTGGTTTGCCTGTCTGCGGACCCGGATGATTTGTTTGGATACAACAACGGCATTTTGGCCAACGGCCCGGGCTATGCAGAGCCGTTTCCCTATCAATATGCAAATTTCTGGAAAGATTGGGAGAGGGAAGCTACCTTTGAATATTACGATGCAACCGGCACCAAACAACTTTGCTTCCAAGCAGGGGTAAAGGTGTTTGGTCAATATTCACAGGCTTATGCTCAAAAATCCTTGTCCATTCATATGCGGAATGATTATGGAACCGACAGTATCACATATCCTTTTTTTGATGACAATGCAGTGACCACCTTGAGCAACATGGTACTGAGAGCCGGTGGGCAGGACCAAAATTATGCTCGCATCCGAGATGCGTTTTGCGCTCAGGTCATGAAAGGACAAACTACCTTGGCCTTGATGGACTGGCAACCTGTTGTACTCTACCTCAACGGTGAATATTACGGCTTTTATGAAATTCGAGAGAAAATAAACGAAAGCTATCTGGAGAGTCATTACGGCATCGACCCGGACAATGTAGATATTATTAAAGGAAATAAGAATGTGCTTTCCGGTTCTTTTGATAACTACAGTGAACTTTTGAATTATGTAAAGACGCATGATTTAAGCAAAAGTGAGTATTATAATGTAGTAGCAAACTGGGTGGACATTGATAATTTTATTGATTACCTGATTACAGAGATTTACTTTTGTAACGGTGACACAGGAAATAAGAAGTTTTACCGTGAAAATACGGAAGGTGCAAAATGGCAGTGGGTTATGTTTGATTTTGATATGACATTGCGCAGCGATTCTATCAATGGGGTGACCAATTCCATAAAAGCCATGTTTAACACAAGCGGCCATGGCTCAGGCAATGCATTTTCTACTGTATTGCAATGTGCCTTGATAAAAAATGACACTTTTAAAAACAAATTTTTGGAACGGTATGCATATCATTTGAACAATACCTTCCAACCGGAACGGATGAATGCTATTTTGGACAGTATGGTGGCGGAAATTGATGGGGAAATGGATATGCACTGCAAACGGTGGGAACGACCTTCTACTTATGAGGAATGGACCGCACAGGTAAGCGGTTTGAAAAACATTATTAACAAGCGCCGGGCACAGGCAATCAAGGAATTGAAAGCATATTTCAATTTATCCGATGCTAAAATGGCAGAATTGTTCCCCAATGGATAAAAAAATAAAAAAATATAGCGTTGCATTATTGCAGATATAAAACAAAGTATGGTAAAATGCAATTTGTTTGAAAAATGCACGTGATGTAGGAAGGATGATCACATTATGGAAAGAAGAGTAGGAACCATTTCAAGAGGAATTCGATGCCCGATTATCAGAAAAGGCGATGACATTGCTGACATCGTTGCAACCAGTGTATTGGAAGCAGCTGAAATCGAAGGATTTGAATTAAGAGACAGAGATGTTGTGGCGGTAACGGAGTCCGTAGTCGCAAGAGCGCAGGGCAATTATGCAACGGTGCATGATATTGCCGCGGATGTACAGAATAAGTTTGGAAACAGCACAGTGGGTGTTATTTTTCCAATCCTCTCCAGAAACCGTTTTGCTATTTGTTTAAGAGGGATTGCATTGGGAGCGAAGAAGATTGTACTCATGCTGAGCTATCCTTCTGACGAAGTGGGCAATGAACTGGTATCTATTGATGCACTGGACGAAGCAGGCATCAATCCTTATAGTGATGTGCTTTCTTTAGAAAAATACAGAGAACTTTTTGGGGAAATTAAGCACCCGTTTACCGGCATGGATTATGTAGCTTATTATGAAAGCGTTATTAGAGAGGCCGGTGCAGAGGTAGAAGTTGTTTTTTCCAACAATGCAAAATCTATCTTGGCTTACACAAAAAATATAATCAACTGTGATATTCATACCAGAGCAAGAACAAAGCGTATTTTAAAGGCAAACGGCGCTGAAAAGGTCTATGGCTTGGATGAAATTTTAAATGCTCCTGTAAATGGCAGTGGTTATAATACAAAATACGGATTGTTGGGCTCCAATAAATCCACAGAAGATACCATCAAGTTGTTCCCCAACGAGTGTACTGATGTGGTAGAATCCATTCAGGAAAAGATCTTAAAGGCAACCGGAAAGCATGTAGAAGTTATGGTGTACGGTGATGGTGCCTTTAAAGATCCGGTTGGAAAGATTTGGGAACTGGCAGATCCTTGTGTCTCCCCTGCTTATACCAAAGGATTGGATGGAACACCGAATGAAGTGAAGTTAAAGTATTTGGCTGACAATGACTTTAAGGATTTAAGCGGCGAAGCACTGAAAGATGCAATCTCCAAGAGAATTTCTGAAAAGAAGGATGATTTGGTAGGGGATATGGCATCTCAAGGTACCACCCCCAGAAGACTGACAGACTTAATCGGTTCTCTGTGTGACTTAACCAGCGGTTCCGGAGACAAAGGTACACCGGTAATTTTAGTACAAGGTTATTTTGATAACTTTATAAGCTAATTGATTAGAACGTGTGAACCCTTTTCTGCTATAACAATGGCGGAAAAGGGTTTTTGTTTTTTTTTTTTGAAAAAACTGTGTCAATTGACAGTTGATTTGAAAGCATGCTACATTGTAAAAGTAGTAACACACAAAACATGTGGAGGTTTTTAGTGAAAAAGAAATTACTCCTGTCAATATTATCCGGGTTGCTTTGCTTTTTTATGCTTGTTGGCTGCACATTCGATGTTTTTACCGGCAATAATGCTTCGGTGAATACCATCATTGCATCAGAAGCTTTGGATGTTGAATTATGCTGGTCCACTGACGGCACAACCTGGAACAAAATTGACAGCAGCAACTCTATTTTTTCTGATGGTCTTTGGAACCCGGGTAACACCCAGATTCGTTATCTTAAAGTAAAAAATACGGGTTCGGTTGCATTCAAATACGCTCTAACTTTTACAGAAGTTTCGGCGTTTAGCAATCTTGCCCAAGTGATAGACCTCTATTATCTGGCCGGTCAAACCCATTTGACGCAAGAAGATGTTTCCTCTTCCATGACGTACGCCGGGGCTCTGAACGAAATGAAGAATGTTCCTCTGCTTAGCGGGACACTTCTTGCAGAACAGAGCGAAGTCTATACAGTGGCTCTAAAAATGCGGGAAGAAGCAGGCGATGCATATAATGGTTTGGATTTGGGAACACTGGGAATTCAATTTTCGGCAATGGAATATGCTTCCGAAACCAATACTGTTCCACCCACTCCGTCCCCAACAACATCCACCGAGGAATACTTGGAACAGCAACTAAGGACTGCCCTTTCCGGAAAAACACTATCTATTCTCGGTGACAGCATTTCTACCTACACCGGCTATTCCAATAACACATCCTATAACAGCACCATTGGTGACAATGCCGTTTGGTATGACGGAAGCCAAAATGGATTTACCACTGTCAGTGAAACCTGGTGGATGCAGATAATCAATCGCACCGGCATCATTCTAAATGTAAACAACTCTTGGTCGGGGGACCAGGTTACAAAAAGAGGGCTGTCCCGTTCTCTACAGCTACACAATACAACGGGGGATGTTCCTAATATTATTGCGGTCTATATTGGTATCAACGATTTTAGATGGGGAAAGACGGTCGCACAGTTCGAAGAAAAGTACGATGAAATGATCGCAGGAATAATCGACAAATATGAAAATGCAGATGTATATTTGTTTACATTGGTATATACCTCTAATGTTAAGTCGCCCGATGTTGCCCCAGAAAATGTGGTTGCATTCAATGCTGTCATTGAACAGGTGGCAGAAAAATATGACTGCACGCTTGTAGACCTCTACAACGATACGGGAATCAATAAAAGTAATTTGTCTGCTTATATGGTTGACGGAACTTTACATCCGAACTATGCGGGAATGGATTGCATAACAGAATGCTTTATGGATGCCCTGATTGACAACTATATAACACAGTAGCAGAAAAAGTACGAAACATTTTTGCAAAACACCCGTTGACACAGTTGAATTTCCGTGATACAATGCTAGACTGTATTGTAGTCTGGTATTGTATACCCAGATGGCAATGAAAGGTTAAATAATTTCCTGCAAAAGGGCTGCGGATCATACTATTCATGGCTTAACGAGCAAGTTATTTGTCCTACATTTGTTTGATAAAAAATATTTTTTATGAGGTGATTGCGAATGGGGCATCCGGTTAAGTATGGAAAAAATGAGAGAATCTCGTTTTCCAAAACCCGTAGTGTTTTGGAAATGCCGAATCTCATTGAAGTTCAGGTAAATTCTTACAAGAATTTCCTGGAAAACGGTTTACGGGAAGTGTTTAATGACGTATTCCCGATTGCAAACTACACAGGTAATCTGATTCTGGAATTTGTGGATTATTCTATTGACAAATCAAAGGCAAACTATGATGTTGATACCTGTAAAGAAAGGGACACCAATTATTCAGCACCGTTGGATGTGCGTGTACGCTTGATTAATCAGGAAACCGGGGAAATCAAGGAACAGAAGATTTTCATGGGCGAATTCCCGATTATGACAGAAACAGGTACCTTTGTGATTAATGGTGCAGAAAGAGTTATTGTCAGCCAGTTGGTAAGATCCCCGGGAGCTTATTTTGAATCCCGGTTTGACAAAGTAAAAGGAAAGAACATGATTGCATCTACTGTAATTCCAAACAGAGGTGCATGGTTGGAATATGAAATTGATTTCAACAATATTGTTTATGTAAGAATCGACCGGAACAGAAAGATGCCGGCTACTATTTTCCTGCGTGCTTTGGGTTATGATACAGATGATAAGATTGTATCTTTGTTCCCTGATGATGACAGAATTTATGCTACTTTGCAAAAAGACCCTTGTAAGTCTGAAGAAGAGGGCCTCATTGAAGTATATAAGAGAATGCGTCCCGGCGAACCCCCAAGTGCTGAAAGTGCAAGCACCTTGTTGAACAATATGTTCTTTGACCCCAAGAGATATGATTTGGGTAGATTCGGTCGTTATAAGTTTAATAAGAAACTGGCTTTGGCTGCCAGAATCAGCGGATTTGCAGCTGCTGAGGATGTCATCAATCCTTTGACCGGTGAAATTTTAGTTTCTGCCGGCGAAGTGATTACCGCACAAGTTGCTGATGAAATCCAGGATTGTGGTATCAATGAAGCCTATATTATTGCAAAGGGCAAGAAAATTAAAGTGATCGGTAATAAGACGGTAGACATTCACCCCTTCGTAGATGTGGATTTGTCTGACCTGAACATTAACGAAAGAGTAAGCTATGATATTTTATCTGCCATTTTGGAAGAATGCGGCGACGACAAAGAAGCATTGAAACAATTGATTACAGATAATATAAACATTTTGATTCCCAAGTATATTACAGTGGAAGATATTATTGCTTCCTTCAACTATGTAATGGGTATTTCCTATGGTATCGGTAGTGTGG
>CAYMRI010000109.1:0-6689 GCA_964392835.1 uncultured Eubacteriales bacterium | reverse complement strand
ACTTTTTATACTTAATATACTTCGGAGGTGATTTTTATGGTTGATAAGAATACAATGCTTTTCAAAGTGGAAAAGGACCCCCCCATGGAGCCGAGAACGATTTTGGAATCCGTATATCGCTCTTTGGAAGAAAAAGGATACAATCCTATCAGTCAGTTAATCGGTTATATCATGTCAGGAGATCCTACCTATATCACCAATCATAATGGTGCAAGGTCTTTGATTACAAAATTGGATCGAGATGAATTGCTGGAAGAAGTATTTCTGTATTACCTAAAGAAGAAATAAGAGGTTTTGCTCCAAATGCGTATTTTAGGAATTGATTACGGCGATAGCAGAATTGGTGTGGCAATCAGCGACCCACTGGGTTGGACAGCCAATGGACTGGAAACCATACAGGCAAAACAGCAGTTTCACCGTGCAGTGGCGCAGGTGGCTGATTTGTGTCGGCGGTATGAAGTTCAAACAGTAGTGATTGGATATCCAAAGAACATGAACGGTACTTTGGGAGAACGTACGGAGAAGACGGAAGGCTTTATTGCAGCGTTAAATGCGCTTTATCCCGGATTGGAGTTTGTGCGTTGGGATGAAAGACTCACTTCTGTGGCGGCACACAGAACCATGCGGGAAACAGGGACAACTACCAGAAACAAAGGCAAAGGAATTGTGGATAAGATTGCTGCGGAATTGATTTTACAAGGTTATTTAGACCAGAAAAGATAAGAAAAGGAGAATATAGTATGGAAGAAATGGAAAATGTGATTTTTCTAACAGATGAAGAAGGGGTAGAAGAACCTTTTGAGTATCTGGATACGGTGGAATACGAAGGTGTGGAATATGTGGTTTTAACACCGGTGACAGAAGAAGAATCGGATGAATTGGAAGTTGTTATTTTACGTATTTTGCATGAGGACAACGGCGATGACTCTTTTGTAACAGAAGAGAATGCAGATGTTTTGGAAGCTGTGTTTGAAATTTATCGGGAACGCTATGAAGAAGCTGATGATGAAGCTTATGATGACTGAGGTGTGAACTATGGTTTATATGACACAAGGTGTGTGTTCCAGACAAATACAAATTGAAGTAGAAAATAATATTATTCAGGAGGTAGCTTTCTTAGGTGGTTGCTCCGGCAATACCCAGGGGGTTGCAGCTTTGGTCAAGGGAATGTCTGTAGAAGAAGCCATTAAGAGATTGAAAGGGATTCGTTGCGGCGCAAGATCCACTTCCTGCCCGGATCAGTTGGCAAAGGCTTTGGAAGCGTATTTGTAAATTTTGATATTGTTTATGGGTGCTCAAAATGATATTTGAGCACTTTTTTTGTGAAAAATACCCAAATTGCAGTGTCTGAAATTATTGACATTTACTTTTGGTTAGGGGTATAATTAACTCGACTATTTAGTTCTATTAATTTCAACGAGGTGGATTGATTATGTGCAAGCAAAGTCGTTCTGGACTTGAAAGCCTGAAAAAGTACATCATGGTATTTTTGGTAATTGCAATTGTGCTTACATCGCTAAGCATGCCAACCACAGTATCTGTGTACGCTGCACCGGGTGGAACCCTGGCAGAGAAGGTGGAGGAAAGTCAAAACAAGACGGAAGAAGCTGATGAGGAATTTATCCTAACCAATGATTTGTATTATCCGGAGTACATTGCCCAAAAGGATGCAGAGGGATATACAAACTATACCGGTGAAGAGGCAATTAACATTAGTTTCGACACGATTAGATTACCGGAAGGATACAACAAGGAGGACTACCTGGTAGAAGGTTATACTGCCGTGGAAATGGATACCACCATTGCAGGTACTGTCTTTGATTGGAACACCAGTGATTTAAAGTGGGTTGAGTTTTCTGTAGATGTAGCGACAAAAGGTTACTATAATATCGAAATTGAATATTATAACCCGAAAGGTTCTGTACAAACCCCGCAACGTTCATTAAACATTGATGGGGATTTGGTTTTTTCTGAATCTGTTACAGTTGACTTCGGACGGTTGTGGAAGGATTCTACGCCGGTAGATGCGGATCATATGATTTTAAATACTGTAGGAGACCAGGTTAGACCCAAGCAGGAAGAAGTTTACATGGAACAGACCATGCGCATCCAGGACCACGATGGTAAGTATTCAGCACCGTTGCAATTTGCCTTGGATGAAGGTACACATACGATTAAGTTGTATTATCAATATGAAAATATTGTCATTAAGAGCATTAAGCTGGTAGCACCCAATGAAATTCCTACTTATGAGGAAAAGTTAGCACAATGGAAAGCTGACGGTGCGCAAAATGCAAATTCTACAATTCACATCGAAGGGGAAGCGGTTACATATAAATCTGATACTTCTTTGAGAGTGGATGGGTCTTCTGACCCGGCAGCATCCCCCAGTTATGAAAACGGTAGTACCAGATTGAATGTAATCGGTGGTTCTACCTGGGCTTCTTCCAATCAGACTTTGACTTGGAATTTTGATGCGCCTGAAGCTGGTTTGTATCAACTTACACTTCGTGCTTATGCAAAATATACTGATGGTATTCCTGTATATCGTCAAATTCGTATTAACGGTGAAGTTCCCTTTAAAGAATTTGAATGTTATGAAATTCCTTTTGCCGATTGGGATTGCTTTGCTTTTAGCGCAAATGAAGAACCCTTGTTGGTTTATTTGAATAAAGGACAGAACACCATTCAAATGACTGTGAAATTAGGGGAAATCGCTGAAATTATGAATGCGTTGGAAAAGGACTCCAACACCTTATCTGAATTGGTAACTGATATTACTAAGATTACCAGTACCAATCCTGACCCGAACTTTGAATATCAATTGGATAAGAAAGTTCCGAATCTGGAAGCAAGATTCCAATCCATTTCTGACAGCTTTGCAAAGCAGATTGAAAGAATTACCAATCTTTCCGAAAAGAGACCATCTGCAATTAACAACTTTGAAATGATGAAGGAACAGTTTGACAGAATTTTGAACAATACTGATATTATTGCAAAGAACTATACAGACTTAACGGATGCGATGGCAAACTTGGCAACTTGGATTAAGTCTTTCAGTAGCTTGCCTATGCAAGTAGACTATATTGAATTTATTCCGCCTGAACAGGAAGTAAAGCAAGTAAAGTCCACCATTTGGCAAAAATTAGTGGCTTCTTTTAATGCGTTTTTAGTTTCCTTCGTAAAGGACTATGATGCAGTTGGTGGTATTGACTCTGATGATCCGGATGCAGAACAAACGGTTGTTTTGGATGTGTGGATTTCCAGAGGTAAAGAATGGGCACAGATTTTGAAACAATTAGCAGACGAGGAATTCTATACGGAGCATAAAATTGCTGTTAACATGAATATCTTACCCAGCGGTCAGTTGAATGCATCTGCCAGCAGTGTATTGCTCTTGGCCTTGGCTTCCGGTACAGCACCGGATTTGGCTTTGGGTGTTGCATCAAACTTGCCGGTAGAATATGGTATGCGTGGCGCTATTTATGACTTATCACAGTTTGAAGATTTTGAAGAGATAAGTGACAGATTCTTGGATGGTATTATGATTCCTTTCTATTTCCAAGGCGGTTATTACGGCCTTCCGGAGACCATGGACTTCCAGTGTATGTATTATAGAAAAGATCTTTTAAGTGCTTATGATTTGGAAGTGCCCAGTACATGGACAGATGTGTATTCCAAGATTTTGCCGATTTTGAATAACAATGGTATGGATTTCTACTATGCCGGCGGTTATAATACATTCCTGTTCCAGAATGGCGGTGAATATTATACAGAAGTAGACGGGGTAACCCAGTCTGCATGGGATTCTGCAGAAGCAATTGCAGGCTTTAAGCAGTGGACTGACTTATATACTATTTATGATGTACCTGTAACAGCCGATTTCTATACCAGATTCCGTTCCGGACAGATTCCAATTGGTATCGGTGGTATGGATGTTTACACCAAGTTGGTTTCCGCCGCACCGGAAATTTCCGGTAAATGGGGTGTAGCCGTTATTCCGGGTGTTGAGCAGGAAGACGGTCAGATTAACCGTGCATCCGGTGGTAGCACCTCTGCTGCAGTTATTTTAAATACCTGTGAAAATCCGGAAGCTGCATGGGAATTCTTAAAGTGGTATACGGCCGCTGAAACCCAGGTTACTTATGCAAATGATATTAAGGCAATTATCGGACCGGAAGCCATCTGGGCATCTGCTAACGTAGAAGCATTTGACGTTTTACCGTGGGATGCGGAATTGGAAGATGTTATTAAAGTGTATCAGGATTGGTATAAGGATGCACCCAATGTTATTGGTGGATATATTGTGGGTAGGTATCTGGAAAATGCCAGAGTTGCTGTTGTAGTAGAGAATGAACCATACAGACCTTCTCTGGAAAAAGCGGTAAAAGAAATTAACCGTGAGTTGACCAAAAAGAATGCAGAATTTGAACGCCGCGCTGAATATGAAGCACAAAAAGCGGCGGAACAAGAGTAAGGAGGTATGTTGGGAATGAGTTCAGCTGATAATGCAGTTTTAGAAAACAACCAAGCTGTACCGGAAGCAGTGAGAAAACCAAAGAAACGGGGGAAGTTAGGACATACCTTTAAGGATGTTGCGATAGCATGGGTTTTTTTCCTACCATTCTTTGCCCTCTTTATTCTGTTTACGATTGTACCGGTAGTTATTGCAGTTTATTTGAGTTTTACCAATTATACGGTATTGCAGGATTCCATTTGGGTGGGCCTAAATAACTACATAGAGTTGTTAACCTCAGATAATGAATTTATTACGGCAATGGAGAATACATTTGCTTTTGCTATTTGCTCCGGCCCAATTAGTTATTTTGCATCTTTTATCTTTGCATGGGTAATTGATGGTTTGAAGTTTAAGAATGTGTTCTCCTTAGCATTTTATGCACCATCTCTCTGTAGTGGTATTGCTATGGGTTCCATTTGGTTGGTATTCTTCGCAAACGACAGTACCGGTCACTTGAATAATTTGCTTTTAAAATTGGGATGGATTAACTCTCCGGTACTCTGGACCCAGACAGCAGGATATATTTTACCAATTGTAACCATAGTCTCTGTTTGGATGGGTATGGGCAACCAGTTCTTGGGATTCCTTTCCGGCTTCCAGGGGTTGGATCGTCAGGTATTTGAATCCGGTGCCATTGATGGTATCCGAAACAAATATCAGGAATTGATTTATTTAATTCTTCCGATGATGAAACCCATGCTTTTGTATGGTGCAATCAATACAATTACCGGTTCTTTAGGTATCTTTGATATCGTAGTAACCATCGCCGGATTCCCCGGTCCTGATATGGCAGGTTTAACCATTGCAGGTCACTTAAATGACTATGCGTTTACCAGATTTGATATGGGTTATGCTTCTGCAATTGCAGTTATTCTGTTTGCAATAACCTTTATTCTTGGTAGAGTTGTATTTAAAGTATTAGGATCAAAGGATTAAAGGGGGATTGTATTATGGCTAGTATTAAAGTTGGAAAGAGAATTATCATATTACACCCCGGCACCGTGATAAAGTACATTGTTATGATTGCTTTGGTTGCAGTTTTTGCATTGCCGCTTTGGTTCTTGATTGTGCAGGCATTTAAGCCGTTGGATGAATTGTTCTTATATCCGCCACGGTTCTATGTTAAGAATCCTACATTTAATAACTTTACAGAATTGTTGATGGCAATGGATGGGTCGGATGTACCATTTACCAGATACTTCTTTAACAGTTTCGTGGTAACCATATTGTCTGTAGGAGGTACTTTGTTGGTTTGTTCTTTAGCAGCTTATTCTTTAACAAAGTTGCCTTTGGCGGGGAAGAACTGGATGTTTACATTAATTGTCAATGCATTGATGTTCAGTGCCCCGGTAGCACAGATTTCAAATTATTTGATTATTAATGAATTAGGATGGATTAATACATATTGGGCTTTGATTATTCCAAAACTGGCAACACCAATGTATTTCTTCTTATTAAAACAAAACTTCGATTCTATTTTGCCGGATACGCTTTTGGAAGCGGCTAAAATTGACGGTTCTAACGAGTGGCGTACTTTCTGGAAGATTGCGATGCCGATTATGAAGCCTGCATGGTCTACGGTTATCGTGTTCTCCTTCGTGGCAAACTGGAATGACTACGGCGGACCTTTGGTTTATATCAACCGTGAAGCGTTAAAAACCTTGCCGTTGGCATTATCTTTGTTACAAGGTGGTTTGGGTCAGGTTGCAAGATCCGGTGCGTTTAATGCGGCAGCATTAATTACAACAGCACCGACCATTCTTGTGTATCTGGTAATGCAGGCACAGGTTATGAAAACCATGGCACATGCCGGTATTAAATAAGGGAGGAGCGAAATGATGAAAACAAAAAAAATATTATTATTACTTGTAATTGCATTGTTGCTTACTTCTGTGGGATTGAGTGTTGTGCCGGTTAGTGCAGAATCTAACTATTCTTACTATTTACCGAATAATAACGGATATGGTTATTACATTCCGTTGGCATATGAAACGGAGCGTACGATTACATATATTGAAGAATTGGATGAACAAATCCGTGCTGCACAAGATATGTTTTTAACAGACGATTATCTGTATATTTTGGATTCTGACAATGCAAGAATCGTGATTTTGACCCATGATGGTGATTTTGTGGCAGAATATGGCGGAGAATTTGGAACGATTACTTC
>CAYMRI010000108.1:0-6787 GCA_964392835.1 uncultured Eubacteriales bacterium | reverse complement strand
ACTGAAATTATGGGAAGGGCTGGGCTATTATAATCGGGCCAGAAACCTGCAAAAGTGTGCAAAACAAATCGTAGAACAGTACAACGGCGTTTTTCCGCAAACATACGAAGAAATTTTGACACTGCCGGGTATCGGAGAATATACTGCAGGGGCCATTTCCTCTATTTGCTTTGAACAACCTCAACCGGCAGTGGACGGCAATGTGCTACGGGTAATTTCCAGAATTACGGAGCAGTTTACACCCATTGACAATCCAAACTATAAAAAAGAAATTGCGGCAGAATTAAAAGTGGTTTATCCCAAGGGGCAGTGTGGCGTATTTACCCAAAGTCTTATGGAATTGGGGGCTACGGTTTGTATTCCCAACGGCACGCCTAAATGCGAGGTTTGCCCGGCAAATGATTTTTGCCTGGCGAAAAAACATGGCACTGTGGACCAACTTCCGGTAAAATCACAAAAGCGGCCACGGCGTATAGAAGAAAAAACGGTTTTTGTATTTACCTGTGAAGGGAAGAAGGCTATTTGTCAACGAAATGAGAAGGGACTGCTGGCAGGGTTGTGGCAGTTTCCCAATGTAGGGGGAACGCTGGATATGCAACAGGCAATCGCACGGGCAGAACAATTGGGTGTGCAGCCGGACAACTTGGAACAAATCTTAGTAAAAAGCCATATTTTTACCCATGTGGAATGGAAGATGACCTGTTACTATTTTTCCTGCAAACAACAGAAGGAAGGCTTGATTTGGGCCACTGAAGAAGATTTGCTGGAAAAATACGCACTTCCTACGGCATTTCGCATATTTCTCGTTTGAGCATTGGCCATAAGTGTGCTATACTAATTGAAAAGTTTTGGCTTACAAGGAGAGGATAACAATGAGTAAGATTGGTTTTATCGGCGCAGGGAATATGGGAAAAGCCATTATAGGCGGACTTTTGGCAACTAAGCAGTTAGAAGCTTCTGCTATTTTGGTCTCTGATTATCTTCAGGAACCATTAAAGACATATGCAGCACAAACCGGTGTGACGGCGTGCGCGGATAACATCTCTTTGGCCCAACAGGCAGATTATATTGTTTTGGCTGTAAAACCGCAGGTCATCTCTTCTGTGTTAGCAGAAATTCACGACTATGTAGCTGGTAAACTGGTTATTTCTATTGCGGCAGGTGTTTCCATAGAACGGTTACAGACAGGCTTGGGAGAAAGCTGTCATATTATTCGTACCATGCCAAACACACCGGCTATGGTAGGGGAGGGATTGACGGTACTTTGTTACGGCGATGGTGTCACAGAAGCGGAAAAGAACGTGGCGAAGCAGATTTTTCAAAGCGTAGGCAAAGTGCAGGAGCTGGAGGAAAAATACTTAAACAGCGTAATCGCTTTGACTTCCAGCAGCCCGGCTTATTTTTTCATGATGATAGAGGCCATGGCAGATGGTGCGGTAAAGAGTGGTTTGCCCAGAAAAATGAGCTATGAGATGGCGGCGCAGGCTATGCTGGGTTCTGCAAAGATGGTTCTGGAAACCGGCAAACACCCCGGTGAATTAAAAGATATGGTTTGTTCTCCGGCAGGAACTACGATTGAAGCGGTAAAGGCGCTGGAAGAAACAGGATTTCGTGGAAGTATTCTGGAAGCCATGGAAGCCTGCACAAAACGTGCAAACAATATGTAAGGTTTGGAAGGTAATAACATGAAGCATGTGGAGATTTATACAGACGGTGCCTGCTCCGGTAATCCGGGACCCGGTGGGTTTGGCGCCATTTTGATTTATAAAGGAACGGAAAAGGAACTCAGTGGCTATGAGCCGGAAACCACCAACAACCGCATGGAGTTGAAGGCGGCAGTAGAAGCTTTGCGATTGTTGAAAGAGCCCTGTCAGGTGGATTTATATAGTGACAGTGCCTATCTGGTCAATGCGTTTTCTCAAGGCTGGATTTATGGCTGGTTGAAAAATGGCTGGCGTACCAGCAAGAAAGAAGAAGTGAAAAATATTGATTTGTGGCAGGAATTGCTGTCACAAATGAAAGTCCATAAAATAGAGTTTATTAAGGTGAAAGGCCATGCGGATAATGCGCATAACAATCGTTGTGACCAATTGGCTACCGGACAAATAAAGGAGCATAAGGTATGAATTATTTTGAAAAACCTGTATCAGACGAATTGCTGGCAAAAGGGCGGATTGTGGAATTTCACAATGTAACTGTGGAGTTGCCTAATGGAAAACTGGCGGGCAGAGATGTGGTAAAACATCCCGGCGCCTCTGTGGTAGTGCCTGTTTCGGAAGATGGTTGCATGTATATGGTACGGCAGTACAGAGTACCTGCCGGGCAGGAAACCATTGAAATCCCTGCAGGGAAGCTGGACCCTGGAGAAGATCCAATGGTGTGTGCGGCACGGGAATTGTCAGAGGAAACCGGTTTTACCGGAAAATTGCATCATATTTCCAGCTATTATTCTACTTTGGGATTCTGCAATGAAGTGTTGCATATGTACCTGGCTACCGATTTAAAACAGGAGCAGTCCCATCCGGATGAAGATGAGTTTATTTCTACGGAAAAATATACTGTAACAGAACTGGTGCAAATGATCTGGGACGGTAAAATCGTAGACAGCAAAACCATTATCGGAATTTTGATAGCTGACAGGTATTTTAAAGGGGAACTTGGAATAAGCATGGAGTAAACCATACTTACCAAGGAGGGACATCCTTTGCTGAAATCAATATGGAAAGAACATATGGCGGTCTGCGCCAGTATTATTGTTTGCATTTTGGTAGGTCTTTGTGCCGGTGCCTTTACTGTAAACAATTTAAGTACTGGGCAGACCGCTGAACTTTCTGACTACATGAGCGGTTTTTCTGAAATCTATGTCAACCAAAGTGTATCCGGCGGAAATCTGTTGGTATTGGCGGCCGGCGAAAATTTCAAGAGTTTTGGGTTCTTATTTCTGGCAGGCATGACCATTATCGGGCTACCGGCCATTTATTTGTTATGCGGTGGCAAAGCATTTTTGTGTGGATTTTCTATGGGCGTTTTTCTACGGGCGTTTGGAACAAAGGGGATTTTAATTGGTATGTTGACCTTGGTGCCGGCGGATATGTTGAAACTGTCCGGATTCTTGCTTTTGGGCATCCACGCTGTGATTTTTTCTATCGGCATGCTGAAATTGCTGAGTAAAAAAGATTTATCCATTCAATTTCAAAAATGCATTGTACAATTCTTAAAAGCATCTTTCTTTGCAAGTCTGTTTCTCGTTGGGGGGATTTTGTATGAATCCTTTGCCGCACCGGCGATTTTGCGTTTTCTATTAACTATGTAAAGGAAAGTGTTGTTTTCTTTACACCAAATTTGGTAAAATATGGAAAAATAGTTGGAGCAACGAACATGAGAAGAAAGTATTTGCAACTAAATGTCTACGAGGCCTTGCAGGAAAGATTACACTTTCTGTTTCAAGAATTTGAAAATATCTATGTTTCTTTTAGCGGGGGAAAGGATAGTGGATTACTGCTAAATCTGGTGTTGGACTTTAAACGGAAGTATTATCCGGATAGGACGGTTGGGGTATTTCATCAGGATTTTGAAGCCCAATATACCGTGACTACCGAATATGTAGAACGTACTTTTGAAAGATTTTTACCGGAAATAGAACCTTATTGGGTGTGCTTGCCAATGGCAACCAGAACCGCCCTCAGTAGTTATGAAATGTTTTGGTTTCCTTGGGATGACACCCAGCCGGAAGCCTGGATAAGACCTATGCCGAACCATCCCTATGTAATCAATTTGAATCAGAATCCATTTACTTTGTATCAGTATCGTATGCATCAAGAGGATTTGGCAAAGCAATTCGGCAGATGGTACAGACTATCCCACGGAGAAAAGAAAACAGTATGTCTTTTGGGTATGCGGGCAGAGGAGTCTTTACAGCGTTATAACGGTTTTATCAATCGAAAATATGGCTACAAAAAGCAATGCTGGATTACCAAACAATTTAAAGATGTATATTGTGCTTCGCCCCTTTATGACTGGACGAATAGGGATGTTTGGGCTGCTAATTACAAATTTGGCTATGATTATAACGAACTGTACAATTTGTACTACAAAGCAGGGTTGACCATTGATCAAATGCGGGTGGCATCGCCTTTTAACGATTATTCCAAGGATGCTTTAAATCTTTATCGTGTCATTGACCCGGAGATTTGGACAAAGCTGGTGGGTCGGGTACAAGGTGCTAATTTTACGGCGATTTATGGAAAGACAAAAGCCATGGGGTATCGTAAGATTACTTTGCCGGAAGGGCATACTTGGAAAAGTTACACCCATTTTTTGCTGGACACATTACCCCCACGGTTGCGTCATAATTATGTGGAAAAATTCAACACTTCCATTCGTTTTTGGCATGAGACCGGTGGCGGTTTGTCGGAAGAGACCATACAGGAACTGGAAGAGGCGGGCTATCAAATTCGCAGAAACGGTGTGTCCAGTTATACCAAAGACAGAAAGACGCGAGTGATATTTTTGGGAAAAATTCCCGACCACACAGATGACATTAAGTCCACTAAGGATATTCCCAGCTGGAAGCGCATGTGCTATTGTATCTTGAAAAACGACCATACCTGTCGTTTTATGGGGTTTAGCGTGACACGGGAACAGCAAAAAAGAATTGATAGGATACGTAAAAAATACACAGGAGTAGGAGATGACAGCAATGCAATATAAAAGTCCGGCGTACCGGGTAATACCGGTGCCTTTTGAAAAAATTATTCCCAATACATACAACCCAAACGCAGTAGCGCCGCCGGAAATGGCATTGCTATATGAAAGCATTAAAGAAGATGGGTATACCATGCCTATTGTTTGCTATTATGCAAAGGACAAAGATGTTTATGTCATTGTGGACGGCTTTCACCGTTGGCGCATTATGAAGGAAAATCCGGATATTTATGAACGGGAACAGGGAATGCTACCGGTAACCGTTATTGACAAACCCATGGACCAAAGAATGGCAAGCACCATCCGGCATAATCGTGCCAGAGGGTCCCATGATGTGGATTTAATGAGCAATATAGTAAAGGAACTACATGAAATGGGGCGGTCGGATGCCTGGTTGGCCAAAAATCTTGGTATGGATAAGGATGAAATTCTGCGATTAAAGCAAATCAGCGGACTGACCGCATTGTTCCGGGATGTGAAATTTGGACGGGCCTGGGTACCGGCGAAAGAAGAGGAAGAATAAAGGAATTTATATGGGAGCGGTTTACAGATAAAATTTACAAACTTTTACCTAATATCCCTCTTGTAAAACACCCCACGGTCATATAAAATATGCTTGAAATACTTTGAATGGAGGTTTTACTGTTGAAACGCGTTCTTGCAATTTGTTTGGTACTGGCTACTTTGTTTACAAGTTTGCTGACTTGTAGCGTGACCACCTATGCAGAATTTGATTCCCAGGAAACCTTAAGTATTTACCGTTCTACCAAATTTGCGGATATTTCCGCACCTTCCTTTGAAGTCTATGATTATGATAATAAGCAGGTACTTACCGGCAAGGCGAATGATGAAAAGCGCCCGGTGGCAAGCCTGACAAAGATGATGACCGTTTATATTGTATATGAATACGTTCGCTTGGGAAAGATTACATTATCCGATATGGTCACAACTTCTCAATATGCAGCAGATGCGGTGGGGGCGACTGCATTTATTGCACCGGGGGATACCTTTACCGTTTCCAGCGGACTGTATGCGGTAATTATCAGTTCCTGTAATGATGTTACGGTTGCTTTGGCAGAACATATTTCCGGGTCGGAAGCAGAATTTGTAAAACTAATGAATTCCCACGCAAAAGCTCTTGGTATGGCAAATACCAATTTTGTAGATTGCACCGGGATTAGCGACGAAGGATACAGTACGGCTCATGATATGGTATTGCTTTCTGAGGCCATGATTTTAAACCATCCGGAGTATATGGACATTGCTACCATTTCCTATGACACTACCACCTTTCAAAACAGTGGCGGCCCCTTTTATATGTATAATACCAATAAATTTATACGGTTTGTGCCGGATAGTGATGGCTTAAAAATCGGTAGTACTTTGGGCTCTATGTACTGCATTTCTTCTACTTATGTAGTAGATGGCAGACGGTTTATTGTGGTGCTTTTGGGCGCTTCCAGCGAAAATACCATGTACGCTGAAACCAGAAGGGCATTTGACTATTGTTTTGCCAACTATTTTTATGCTAGTCTCCAGGAGGATGGAGAGTTTGTGATGGATTTAAAGGTAACAAAAGGTGTTGAAAAGCAAGTTGGCTGTGCCATTTCCGGTGGATTTAATCGGGTTGTTACCAAAGAAGAACAGACCGGAATTGTGCGAAAGACAGACTTGCCGGAATCCATAGAAGCGCCGG
Source organism: uncultured Eubacteriales bacterium (assembly GCA_964392835.1). Taxonomy (GTDB): domain Bacteria; phylum Bacillota; class Clostridia; order UBA1212; family CASDQQ01; genus CAYMRI01. The sequence continues at coordinate 387 of CAYMRI010000108.1, read as the reverse complement.
TAAAGAAGGGCGATGTGCTTGGAAAAGTGGAATACTATTTAGGCGAAGAAGTCATTTATGAATTGGACATTGTGGCAACCGATGATGTAGAACGTGCCAATTGGTTTCAAATTTTTATTCAATGGTTGTTGGAATGGTTTGGATTTGCATAAACAAATTACAACAGAGAAAGGTCAGGAAAAAAGACGTGTTTGTATCAAATGCATTAAATGTGAATGAAAAAGGGAATCTTACCATTGGCGGTTGCGATGTAACAGAATTGGCGAATCAATATGGAACCCCTTTGTATGTGATGGATGAAACTTTAATTCGACAAAATTGTCGTGATTATAAAGAGGCGCTAAGTGCCTGCTATGATGGGAATGGTATGGTACTGTATGCGGGAAA
>CAYMRI010000107.1:0-6979 GCA_964392835.1 uncultured Eubacteriales bacterium | reverse complement strand
AAGCTGAAATATTTTGACACCGGAGTTGTCAACTAAAAACTCCACAACAACTTGACACTGTCGCACTTCCCCCAGCCATTGTCGTTTTTCAAGGAATAAGATATACTTTCTGTTATAACAAGGAATTTCTCATACATCGTTGAATAAAAGTTGGAGGTGGGAAAAATGAAAAAATTGTTATTCATTACAGCATCCATAATGGCAGTCATACTTGTTTTTGTTGTGGTCCGGTTTGGTTCTTTTTGGCCAGATTCAAATAAAGGGACCACAGCAACAAGCGGTCCGGTAAAAACGCCGGTAAATACACCGATAAAAACGCCGTCGAAAGGAAATGAGACAGGTGCAGAACAGACATCCCCGACACCTTACTTATTTTTCAAACCCAATGGCGGTGTAGGGGGCTGCACGTTATATTTAAAAGAAAATGAGCAGAATGTAGATAAAATCCCGGAAAATATTGTCTATCGGGAAGGGTATAAGCTCAAAGGTTGGAACACGAAATCGGATGGAACCGGTGAGACCATTACTTCTTTATCTGCTGCTGGGCCGTCTACGCTGTATGCCATTTGGGAAAAGGATACACAAACGGATGAGAACGTACAGAAACTAGCATATGCTTCCAATTTTTTGGGGGAAGGTGGCTGTATGCAATATTTTTCCAAGCAAGAACAATTTCCATATACCATTTTAGAGCCTATGGTGGTTGACAGCGAATCTAAATATGCCTTTTTATATTGGAATACCCATGAGGATGGTTCCGGAAAAACTTTTTATCCGGGGGATGTCATTCACAGTCTTGCGGAAATAAATCCCGAAGGAAACAGCGCTGTTTTATATGCGGTTTGGGATGACCCTGAGGATACCATAAACCGTCTTAATTGGGACTTTTGGTTAGAGTATCTTGATAGCCGTGATGATTCCTATTATGGCAAAGCACATCTTGCAGGCGGTGGCTTTGGTTATTATACGATTAAAGAAGCACCGGAAGGAAAGAAAAACTTCCTTTACTGGAATACAGAACCGGATGGGTCAGGAACGGCGTTTCAACCGGGGGATATTGTTTTTTCCACCAGTGAAATAGGAGGAACAACGTTATATGCTATTTGGGAATAATGTGAAGCACCTATAAAAAACAACAAATTGAGAGTGCCCATAACTTTGTTATATACAAAATGCTGCATATAAGGGAACGGTCTTTTTTCCATCTTCAAAGCCAAAGTTTTTGCTGGATAGTTTGATGGCGTAGTCAGGTTTATAGGTATCCATGTATATTTTCAAACTTTTGGCACGGGTATTGTCCGCAGATTTTACTTCAACGGGAATTAGTTTTCCTTCGCGCTGAATAATAAAATCTACTTCGGCACCACGCTCGGATTCCCAATAATAGGTAGTATATCCGTTGATAATGAGTTGCGCGTTTACATAGTTTTCCACCATGCCACCCTTAAAATCATTGAGTTCATCTACCATATATAAGACATCATTGGCAATAAGGTCTTTCTTTGCACAAAGGAGTCCCAAGTCAGAAACATATACTTTGAAAGCATCAATATCACGATAGTTTTCCAAGGGTTTCTTAACATGTTCTATTTTATATACCTGAGACACAATGCCCGAGAGAACCAACCATTCAATTGCATTTTCAAATTCGGATGCACGACCGCCTTTTTTAATCAGCTTATATTGAAAGCGGGTGTTCTTTTTAGAAAGTTGAACCGTGATATTGTCATATACAAGATGTGTTTTTTTAATCTCATTCAGGTTATTGTATTTACTCATATCATTGAGATAACTGGTTAAAATATTGCTTTGCATATGGCGAACAAGAATGTGATCTTTCGTGTTTACATATTGCATCACACATTCAGGCATTCCGCCTACCACCAGATATTGCCTATACAATTGCATGGCTGCATCGTGGAGGGCAGAAGGCATTGCCGTATTGTTTGAAAAACATGTTTTAATTTGTTCTACAAGGGAATCTTTTCCCAAAGCAAGCATAAATTCTTCTAAATCCATTGGATATAAGGTTTTGATATCCACTTTCCCCACAGGAAAGGAGAATTTTGCACGATTTACGGCTACCCCCAGCAAGCTACCGGCAACAATAATGTGATATTCAGGGGATTCTTCACAAAAATATTTAAGAGATGTTAATGCTCGCTCACACAATTGGACCTCATCAAAGACAATCAGTGTTTTTTCTTTAATGATTGTTTGCCCGGCGATATGAGAGAGAATGGGAATTAAATAGTCGGGGTTGATGTTTTCTTCAAAAGTTTTAGAGAGTTTGGGGTTGCTCTCAAAATTGAAATAAGCAACATTGTCATAGTGTGTACGGCCAAACTCTAATATGGAATAGGTTTTCCCTACTTGTCGCGCTCCTTGTAAAATAAGAGGTTTGCGGTTAGGACTATTTTTCCACTCTTCAAAAAATTTAGTAATTTTTCTATACATATGACACCTCCCCATAAGGTTCTGAACATAGTGTATCATATATTCGTGTAAAAAACAACTGTTTTTTAATAAAAATTAACACTAAAATACACGAATATTTTTCAAAAGTTTACATTTTTCGACAGATAAGTGGATTTTTTTAAAGCGCTAGACCCCGTGATTTGGCAAATTCGTGGGTCCTGGGCATATATTTTTTTTGCATAGACCCAGTTCGCATTTTTCAACAAATTGCTAGCACCCATAAACTTTGATATAATATTTTTAATCTTTACAGGAGGGCGGAACAATGAAAATTCATAACAAAGTTTTAGCAATCATTCTCATTGTCATGGCTTTCATTATATCCACTGACACATCCCCGCAGCCATTTTATGCAAACAGCGAGAAAGAACAATACTTCTTTTTAGTAAAAACAGACCCTGGATTTGGATGGGCTATTAAGGAATATTTGAAAGGAAATGGATGATTTTTATGGTTAATTCTTATGTAATTGATTTAAGAATATTATTTAAAAAGTTTTACTGCCCAATTTGTGGTCAAAGACTAAAAGTTATAAAAGAAGTCAATAAACTTACAGAAGAACAAAAAAAGATTTATTACAAGGAACTATATCCTTATGGGATTCCTATTAACTTGGATGTTGGTCAAGTGAAGCAAATGTTTAAGTGCTCTAAATGCAATTATTATAATACTACTGATAATCAATTACTTATTCGTAAAAAACAAAAACTTTTAAAAAAGAAAATCATTAAGGGAAATAACTAAAAATTTTATTTTGTTAGCGCAAAGACAAAAAGAGCTTTGGGAATGAAAGATAACCCATGATATACGGGTATTTGCAGGGTAGAGAAGAAAAGGTTTTTACAAAAAAACTTGTCATAACGGAAAAGTGTGAAAATATTGGCGAAAAACAGAGGAAAAATGTGAAAACATCCTATTGTAACATATGGAATTTTGTGGCATACTATATTTACAGTAAAATAAGGCAGGTGTCAGAATGGAACGACTTACTCGTAAAATAGATAATTTTCTTGTTCAATGGAAAGAAAACAGCGGAAAACTCCCACTTATCGTAAAGGGTGCTCGGCAGATTGGAAAAACTGAAGCAATTAAGCATTTTGCAAAGCAAAAATATAAATCGGTTGTAGAAATTAATTTTGCACTTCAAAAACAATACAGAGGTATTTTTGATAATGGGTTCGATGTGGATACCATTCTCAAAAACATTTCTTTAATAAATCCGGACTTTGAATTTATTCAGGGAGATACCCTCATATTCTTCGATGAAATGCAGGACTGCATCAACTGTGCTACCAGTCTTAAGTCTTTTAAGCTGGATGGGCGGTTTGATGTGATCTGCTCTGGTTCACTTATGGGTATTAATTATAACGAAATCGAATCCAATAGTGTAGGATATAAAGAAGATTATGAAATGTATTCCCTTGATTTCGAAGAATTTCTTTGGGCAAAGGGGTACAAGGAAAATCAGATTGAAGAACTTTATCATAAACTTCGAAACACGATTCCGCTTTCCGCCATTGAGTATGATGTTATGCTGGAAAATTTCAGAGAGTATATGGTTCTTGGCGGAATGCCGGTAGTTGTTTTTACCTTTGTCACGCAAAAAAATTACAGTGGAACGCTTAAACTGCAAAAGCAACTTCTTCTGGACTATGAAGAAGACATAACAAAATATGCACACGGTCTGGATAAAGGTAAGATATTGGATATTTACAGAAAAATCCCCGTATTCTTGGGCAAAGATAATAAAAAGTTTCAAATTTCAAAGGTAAAATCGGGTGCGCGAAACAGAGACTATGTGGGCACGGTAGAATGGCTGAACAATGCCGGCATTATCAATGTGTGTTATTGCATGTCTTCTCCCGAATTGCCACTAAAGGGAAACTATAACCCGGATAACTATAAAATTTATTTTAGAGATACAGGTCTCCTTGTAGGTTCTCTTGATGAAGAAGTACAGCAAGACCTTCGCGGCAATAAGAATTTCAATGCCTATAAAGGGGCTATCTATGAAAATGTTGTAGCAGATATGCTGGCGAAACAGGGATATCCTCTATATTTCTATCGCAATGAGAAAGGTACTCTTGAAATGGATTTCTTTGTTCGTGATGCAAATTCTCTTGTCCCTGTTGAAGTGAAAGCCAATGATACATCAACAGCATCACTGAATTCCCTTATTGAGAAAGACACTTATGAAGATATTAAATATGGCATAAAACTTGCAAACAGAAATATTGGTTTTAATGGCAAGTTTTATACCATTCCGTACTTTCTGACATTTATGCTCAAAAGATTTTTGCGAGAAAAGAATGGCGAGGCAAACAAATGAGATTTCACAACAAAGTTTTAGCAATCATTCTCATTGTCATGGCGGTGTTGTTTGGTATTCCTCTTTTAATTGGCAGCGTTATATTTTTGAAAGATGGAATCCGGTATGCCACACAAGGAAATTGGGAGTGGGCTCTTTGTTACTTTTTGTTTGTCCTCTTTTTACTCTTTGCAGGCGTGGCCATGGTTGTTGGATTGTATGTTCTTGCTATAGGAAGAAATTGGAAAGGCTGTAAAGATATTTTTTTAGACGAGCATGGTCTTTACACCCTGTCCGGGAAGAAAAAGGAACTTGATATTGGTTGGGATGAAATTGTAGAAGCAGAAATCACAATGCCAAGAACAAGACAAGGAAGACATCTTTATTTTTCTCGAAAAAAGCTTTCAGAAGAAAAGAAAAAGAGTATTCGAAGATCACCCTTAGCATCCTTTTCGGCATCCGATTCCTTAGACTTTGTTGTAATTCCCCATACAGAAGAAACAATAAAATTTGTGCGCCGGTATTTTAACGGTCCCATTGAACAGAACTGGAATAATGACGATGTGGAACGGCTGAGAAAAGAAGAATTTAAAAAAGGGGTGTTACCGTGATGAATCATAAAGCTGTTTTTTTAATCTTGTTTTGGATATTTGTAATTGTAATGGTAACTATTTTTATCTGCCAATTGTTAAGAAAATATAAGGCGATAGAAGAAATCATGAATGCGCCGGAGGCGTCTGATGAACAAAGATGACAGATTGAAAGCGTTTCAGCAAAAGCATAAATTTATAATTATTTTAATGCTCTAATGAGTTTTTGGTTTGAAACAAACAGCGATTTAGGTCGTCTCGGGGGTGCTATGACCATTACCGGTGGTTGTATTGTTGTGTTTCTGCTTGGCTGCTTCTTGGTGTAATTTTTCCCCAAAATCCACCCAAATCCTCTTGAAAAAAATCCCGTTTTCTGCTAATCTTATGACAAGACTGGAATGAAAGAAGGAACGAACCATGAGTCTATACAAACAGTGGCAAAAAGAATGTGAAAAGGAACGTTCGCCACAAGAGCAGAATATGTACTGGGGCGCCTATTTCGAAGTGGAAAAGGAAGCCTACAGAAGCATTTTACTGACACAAAATCCCAAGGTAGAAGGTACTGTTGCGGAATTGGCAGATAAGTTTGAAATGACCAAGACACAGGTGGCCGGCTTTATTGACGGCATCAACACCAGCTTGGAAACAGAAATTGATTTGGACAGCCTGGAAGCAGACACGCAAGTGACCTTAAACATTGTTTGGGAAGAACTTTACAAGAACATGCTGAAAGCAAAGGCAGAATGGCTTTATAATCTGAAGGAATGGGAACCCATTCTGGACGAAGACAAGCGGCTGGAATTTAAAAGAGAATTCCGTCTGTCCCAAATGGCAGTAAGCCAAAAAGTAGGCAGAAACGACCCCTGTCCATGTGGCAGCGGCAAGAAATATAAAAAATGTTGCGGGGCATAACAAAACCAGCTCTTGCCATTACGGTAGGAGACCCATGTGGCATCGGGCCGGAAATTACGGTGAAAGCTCTGGCACACAAAGAGGTTTTTGATTGGTGCCATCCCGTGGTAGTGGGAAACCGCAAAGTGTTGGAACAGACAGCACAACAATGTGGAGTGTACCTACCAAACACAAGCCAAGTAACCTGGGTGGACGTTCCAACTGCAAACATCCAACCGGGTGTGATTTGTGCAGAAGGTGGGCAGGCGGCTTACGATGCAATTGAGACAGCAACAACCCTTTGCTTAAACGGCGAAGCAGATGCCATGGTAACCGCACCCATTCACAAACAGGCATTAAAGCTGGCAGGCGTACCCTATATCGGGCACACGGAAATATTGGCTGGGCTCACAAAGACGGAAGACCCACTGACCATGTTTTATGTACACGGCATGAAGGTGTTTTTCCTAACACGGCACATTGCTTTTGCGGATATTGTAAAGTGCTGTACCAAAGAGAGGATTTACATTTACATCCAACGGTGCATGAAAGCACTGACGCAAATGGGAGTACAACCTACAAAAGAAACACCCTTTGCAGTGGCGGCATTAAATCCCCACGGCAGCGACAATGGGCTGTTTGGAACAGAAGAAGCAACACAAATTGTTCCGGCGGTGGAACAAGCCAAAGCAGACGGCTTTGCTGTAACGGG
>CAYMRI010000106.1:4129-7003 GCA_964392835.1 uncultured Eubacteriales bacterium | reverse complement strand
TGGTAATGGGTGAAATTACAACAAAAGGATATGCAGATATTCCCAGCATTGTGCGTGGGGTGGTAAAGGATATCGGCTATTGTGGCGCAGACAGTTCTTTTGATGGCAATACCTGTGCGGTATTGACTTCCATTGATGAGCAGTCTCCGGATATTTCCATGGGCGTTACCAATTCTTATGAAGCAAAGATGGATGGTGCTGCCCAACAGGAAACCGGTGCAGGGGACCAGGGTATGATGTTTGGATATGCCTGCAATGAAACGGATGCTTATATGCCTATGCCTATTTATTTGGCACACAAATTAACAGAAAAATTAACAGCCATTCGTAAGAGTGGGGAACTGTCTTATTTAAGACCGGACGGAAAGTCGCAGGTTACTGTGGAATACGAAGGGGACAAGCCGGTAAGAGTGGATACCGTTGTTATTTCTACACAGCATGCAGAAGAGGTTTCTTTGGAAACGATTCGCAACGATGTGATTGAAAAAATCATCCGTACAACCGTTCCGGCAGAATTGTTGGATGAAAATACCAAGTTCTATGTAAATCCTACCGGTAGATTTGTCGTGGGTGGCCCTTGCGGTGACTCCGGTTTGACCGGTAGAAAGATTATCGTAGATACTTATGGCGGTTATGCACGTCACGGTGGCGGTGCTTTCTCCGGAAAAGATCCTACCAAAGTAGACCGTTCTGCTTGTTATGCAGCCCGCTATGTGGCAAAGAATTTGGTAGCGGCTGGTCTGGCTGATAAATGTGAAATTCAACTTTCTTATGCCATCGGCGTAGCAAAGCCTATTTCCATTCGCGTAGATACCTTTGGCACCGGACGCTTAAGCGAAGAGATGATTGTGGCGATTATAGAAAAGAATTTTGATTTAACACCGGATGGCATTATCCGTATGTTGGATTTACGTCGTCCTATCTATCGTAAAACCGTAAATTACGGTCATTTCGGAAGAAACGATGCAGACTTTACTTGGGAACGATTGGATAAAGTGGACGCCATTAAGGCAATGTTTTGATTGCGTATGAATAATTTTGAAATTGACAGCATTGGATTTGATTTGGATGGAACCTTGTGGGACGGAACCAGTTCCATTGCAGCTGCTTGGCAAAAATGTCTGCAAAGCGTACCCAATATTCGCTCCATCCCTACGCCGGACCAGTTAAAGACGGTAATGGGTTTGCCTATTTCAGAAATTTTAATCCGCCTGTTTCCGGAGTTATCTTTAGAACAGCGGGAAGCATTAATGGAACAGCGGCGCTTGGCAGAGGCAGAGTATATTACGCAACATGGGGGAAGATTGTTTGAGCCCATAGAGGTGTTGCGGGATACTTTGACAAAATTGTCTGCAAAATATCGGTTGTTTATTGTAAGTAATTGCCAGGAAGGATATATTGAAGCCTTTTTGCAACACTATGGATTGCAAGGATATTTTTGCGATATAGAATGTTGGGGTGCTACAGGGCTATCCAAAGGGGATAACATTCGTCTGGTCATGGAACGCAACGGTTTCCGAAATTCGCTGTATGTGGGGGATACCCAAGGAGACTATGATGCGGCATGCAAAGCGCAAGTACCGTTTGTACTGGCCGCATACGGATTCGGCCAGGTAGATGCACAAGTGGAATCTATTGACAAGTTGTCAGATTTGGTGAAAATGGTGTAATAAGCGGTAAAACTTGTTTTATCGTGGGGTTGCTGACAAAGACATGAAAAATATGTGCCGACCCAGCAGCGGTTTCGTTTGCTGTATCTGTCCAAAGCACTTTACAATGGGCGAACCCAAACGCCATTTGAACACCATGTACTTTCAAATAGCGAATTTTTTCTACGATTTTTCTGTGATTGTATCTATACAGAAAAAATTGCTTTCAGGATACAATTTTTTCTCTAAATTAGCTTTTTTTGAGTAAAAAAGGGATCTGCCAGGACTTTTTTCTTCCCTGGATACAAAAATTGTGTTTTTGGGTATCTGGGGAGAGAATTTTTTTATATAGACCGAAGCTGACGAAACGCACCATGCGGGGTATCATTATAAATGGTTTGCATAGTTTGACGAGCAGAAGCGATAGATGCAACGTTGTTAGAACCACAGCTATAGGAATATTTCGCATTCACATACATGGCTAAGGCGGCACGAATTAACCGGACTGTTGTATCTTCAAATATGCCAAGAATATGAAATGAGTTATTTTCTTTTAGGTGTAAATATTGATTTCGTATACTGTGTCTGCAATGCTTTTAGAAAGCAACATCCTTCTTTGGCGTCACATACAGTGTCTTTTGGTTTTCGTAAATCACCATGCCCGGTTTTGCACCCTGGGGTTTATGCACATGACGCACCTGGGTGTAGTCTACAGGGACATTTTCTGAATCGGATGCTTTTGAAAAATATGCAGCATATTCTGCCGCTTCTATCAAGGTTTCCATGGATACCGGCTGCCCCATGGCACGGACAATGACATGGGAGCCGGGAATATTTTTCGTATGCAGCCAATAATCGCTGTTGGAAGCAAACTTCAAAGTCAACTCATCATTCTGCCGGTTGTTGCGGCCAACTAAAATCTCAGTACCATCTTTGGCAATCATTTTCCGAGGCGCAAGGGAGGAGATGTTCTTTCCGGGCTTTCCGCCACGGCCTTTCATCGCTCTAGCTTTGATATAGCCTCCTTGTACTAATTCTTCCCGAATAGCTGTCACTTCCGCATTGTCTTTTGCCTGATGCAGCATTTCCAAAACGGATTCTAAATAGGAAAATTCCGCTTGGGATTCCGCTAACTGGCGGGTTGCGTTTTGAAAGGTGCTTTTTGCCTTGTTGTATTTTTTAAAATACTGTTGGGCATTATAGCTGACACTCTTATTGGGGTCTA
>CAYMRI010000106.1:0-4119 GCA_964392835.1 uncultured Eubacteriales bacterium | reverse complement strand
ATGGCTTCACTGTAGTAGTTTATGACGCGGGCACAGGAAGCACCATCTGCAATCTGATACATATTGGCGGTTAACAACTCGCCGTAAAGCTGATATTGGTCCCGGTTTTCCGCTTCTCGCAAAGAAGCCTGTTGCAAGCCTATTTTTCGCAATACTCTGTCCATGTGATTGGTAATGGCCTTTGTCAGGTCGGCAGTTTTTTGTTGCATCCGCTCCTTGTGGTCTTTGCTTACATAAAAACTTTCTAATGCTTCACTAAAGCCGGGGAAGGCTTGCTTCCAAACATATTGCTGCATGTCGGTGAAATAGGAATCAAAAGGTATGGACATAGCAGCATCTTGATAGAAAATATAAGCGGTTCTTTGGGAAGACAGACAACATTGACGAAGACATTCCTCTGCGGCATTTGCTAATGCAACTTTCTGCTCCGCTTGTAACAGACCATAGCGCAGTGTATTTTCTACACCGGCACGAAAACAGATTTCCCGGGCAAGCAGGGGACTGATGCCTTTGATGGTTTCCAGTAAAAACTTATCTACGCGCATTTCTTCCCCCGGAGAATTTTGAAACAAAGCGACAAATTGGGAGGAATCTTCCAATAATAAGGCAGGACTGATTTTATTCTGGGCAGGGGGCAAAACATATTGGCGCCCCGGCATTACCTCACGCACACGGCTGGTTTCAAAATCAATCCGCTTAATGGAATCCAGAATCTTTCTGTCTTCGTTGAGTAAAATGATATTGCTGTGACGCCCCATAATTTCAATGACCAGATAGCGTACACAACTTTCACCGAAATCGTTGGTGGTTAGCACTTTCATTTCAATGATTCTGTCATAATCCAAATGCCGGAAGCTGTCTACCTTTCCGCCTACCAGATGCTTCCGGAGCAGCATACAAAAAACAGGAGGGACATTGGGGTTTTCCTTTTGCAATGCGGTAAAATGCATACGGGCACAGTTGGCGCTGGCACTGAATAAAAGCCGATGATTTGCGCCGCGGGAACGAATGATGAGTATGACTTCATCTTTTTCCGGTTGTAGGGCCTTTTCAATTCGCCCCTGGGATAAGAGCGTGTTGCAGTCATCTACCATTATTTTTGTTGCTAAACCATCAAATGCCATAAAGAAGATAGCCTCCTAAAATTTCATGTTTTGTTCATTATATCAAACCGGATGGTTATTGTCATTAAGTCCGGAAAATGATAAAATACTAATTATTGAATTGAGAGGAAAGGTGTATTGAAACATGGGAAATGCATTTAGTAATATATTTAACTCGGATAAACCGGGAAAGGGCGTTACCAAAGAGCAGGTTGCAAGGGAAAGAGAAAAGGTAACCATCGGTGGCTTTTTCAAAGTATTAAAAAGAAAATTCTGGCAGTTGATACAATTAAATTTATTGTCTTTTGTGTTTTTTCTTCCGCTGTTGATCCTGATTTATATTGTATCTCTCTTTTTGGTTCCGGATACAACCATGTTGGAATCTGCTACCTCTTCCGACCAGGCTTATGTAGCACTTTGGCATCTTACCAATACGGCAACAAATAATCTGATTTGGTTAAGTGCGTGGTGGACAGATTTGTTTTACCGCATCATGTTTGCAGTTGTGTTTACTGCCATTCCGATGGTGGCAATAGGACCTATTCAGGCTGGTTTTACTTATATTTTGCAGAGCTTTATTAAGGAAAAACCTGTGTTTATTACCCATGATTTTTTTGCAAGAGCAAAAAGTAATTTTTGGCAAAGTCTGCTGGTTTCTATCATTGACTTGTTTGTAACAGCACTTTTTGTGGTGGATTTGGTTTTGTATAAGCACATGCTGACGATGAATCCGGATAGCTATTGGTGGTCGTTTTTATGTACAGCGTGTCTGGTTGTCATGGTAATTTTATTTATAGTTTATATAATCATGCACCTTTATATTTATCCTATTTTGGTAACGTTCAATGTGAATTTACGGCAGTTGTACAAGAATTCTTTCTTGTTAGCTATGCGTAGCTTTTTCCCAGGGTTACTGGTAGCGGGATTAAATTTGTTACTTATGTTTTTACTGGTAATGGTGGTTAACGATCCATTGTATTTGATTATCTTTCTAGCAGTCATTGTATTTGGCTTCTTAGGATTGATGAATAATTATTTCAGTTATAAATATATTAAGTTCTATCTGCTGGATCCTGCTTTAGAGGCGGCGGAGCAGAAGAAAAAGGAAGAGGAAGGGGTGGAAGCGTAATGAGTAACTGTTCTCATAACTGCGGTTCCTGTAGTCAAAGCTGTAACCTTTGGAAGAAACCGGACGGTATCAAAAAAGTAATCGGTATTGTCAGCGGAAAAGGCGGTGTTGGAAAGTCTATGACAACATCGTTGCTGGCTACTTTGACCCAAAGAGCAGGGAAACAGACTGCAATTTTAGATGCGGATATTACAGGTCCTTCCATTCCTAAAATTTTTGGATTGACGGAAAAAGCTGTTGCCACAGATAAAGGCATTCTTCCTGTTATGACGAAAACCGGAATACAAGTGATGTCCATCAATTTACTGCTGGAGAAGGATACGGACCCTGTTATATGGCGTGGACCGGTAATTGCCGGGGTTGTGAAACAATTCTGGCAGGATGTGATGTGGGAAAATGCGGATGTGATGTATATTGATATGCCACCGGGAACCGGGGATGTCCCGTTGACCGTTTTTCAGTCCATTCCTTTGGATGGTATTATCGTTATGACCTCTCCGCAGGATTTGGTTTCCATGATTGTGCAGAAAGCTGTGCAAATGGCATCTTTGATGGAAATTCCTATTTTAGGCATAATCGAAAATATGAGTTATGTGAAATGTGATGATTGCGGAAAAGAAATTAAGGTGTTCGGAGAAAGTCATATTGAAGAGATTGGAAAACAGAATGGTGTAAAGGTATTGGGCAAAATGCCATTGGATCCTGTGTTGGCAAACTTGTGTGATCAGGGAAGGATAGAAGAAATTGCAAGCGATTTCTTGCAAGAAGCAGTCCAAACAATTTTGGAGCTTTAATATATTAAAAAACACATAAATAATGCATATGAAATTTTCAACCAGAATGGAACGACAGGAAGTTGTGGAGATGTTACTTGTAAAACTAGGTGTTTCCTCAACAAAACTAGGGTTTCTTTATTTAAGTATTTTGATTACGTTGGCTTGGCAGGATAAGGAAACATCCCGCCAGCCCTTTCAGGTTTATGGAAATCAACTGGCAAAGGAAGCGAATGTCTTTTCAGGGCATATTTACGAAAATATGAGGCGTGCCGTTGAAGAAGCATGGTTTTTAGGCAATCACAAATTGCTGGAAGCTATTTTTGGGTATTCGCTTATGAGCCTCGTGACAGAAGCACCATCACCTAATAAATTTGTGCATGGTATTGTAGTTGCTTTGTTGGCCTTGGAACATAATAATACGGATATCCCGGCATTTTTGCAATTTGTGGAACAGGATGGCGCTGTTTTGCGAGGACTTTCTTTTTATGAACAGGACGATGATAGGGATTGACAAGGCGTGTATATTGGTAAAATGAACTACTTGACCGGCTTGGATTTGGCTACCAGACAAATGAGAAAGCCTAGAAAAATCGCCACAGCAATGCCGCCTGCAGTTGCAGAAAGGCCACCGGTAAAAATACCGATAAACCCTTGTTCATCAATGGCTTTGGTTACTCCTTTTGCCAGAGCATACCCGAAACCGGTTAAGGGAACTCTGGCGCCGGCTTTTCCAAATTCCACAATTTTATCATAAATACCGATTGCGGTGAGAAAAACACCGGTGGTCACGTATAGTACCAGAATACGTGCCATGGTAAGTTTTGTCTTGTCTAAAATCACCTGGGCAATGGCACAAAGAATACCGCCTACTAAAAAAACACACAAATAGTCTATAAAACTGCTGTTCATACTGTACATTTTTCCTTTCTAAAAGCATGAAAGTACCTTTATTATTGGCGTTTGAAAATTTTTTATGCAAGGCCGACTGGGAAATACGGGAAATACAGAAGAAATTGAAAAATCTGTGATACCATTTTTTTAACAACTTTAAGAAAGACTAACTATTAAAAGTCAAGTCTAAAAATGCAAAAAGTTTTTGCATAGAAACAAA
>CAYMRI010000105.1:0-7023 GCA_964392835.1 uncultured Eubacteriales bacterium | reverse complement strand
GGTAGCAATGTTTCATAAAATTAAAAATATTTCAACTCTGCCGGAATACCGTTTGAGTGTTCAATTTGCAGAGGGTTGCACTAAGATATACGATATGAAACCTCTGTTTGAACGTATTCCATTTTTTGCAGAACTAAAAGATCCACATCTGTTTGTAGAAGTGACTGTTGATGTAGGTGGACACGGCATCGTGTGGAACGACGATTTAGATCTTTCCTGCGATGAGCTTTGGGAAAACGGTGTCGAGGTAGAAACTCCATTCGATGGATTGATGGCGTTTAGTGATGCCACCGACCTATGGGCTCTAAATGAAAGCACCTTAAGAAAAGCAATTAGCTATGGTAAGTTGGTCGAAGGTGTTGATGTGTGCAAGTTTGGTAAGCAATGGGTTGTATCAATGAAAGCGATGAAAAGAGAATACGGAGAGCCGAAAAAGAGTGCTGCCACAGTTTAATCTGTGGTAACACTCTTTTTCGGCCTCAAACGGGTGAAAGTGTGAAACCCCCACCATAGTTTTTCCAATAAATTCATGCTATAATATCCCTAAAACACAAAACAAAAAGGAGTAACAGTCATGCTCAAACGTTACAAAACAGTATCTATTGTATATGGTGGATCCGGTGCACACTATGCCGACCGCTTAAATTCGCTTATCATTGCTCGCTCGGAGGAAGGAAGATATCCCATTGCATCCAAAATCGTGATGGAAAACATTTTGACCGGCGACCTGCTAATCAATGTTTCCAACCTTTTTGCAGAAAGCGAGTTCTGCGTTACCTTTT
Source organism: uncultured Eubacteriales bacterium (assembly GCA_964392835.1). Lineage (GTDB taxonomy): Bacteria > Bacillota > Clostridia > UBA1212 > CASDQQ01 > CAYMRI01. Next base: position 6,241 of record CAYMRI010000105.1, on the reverse strand, counting down.
TGACGGCGGATGATTGCTGTAACAACAACGGAAAAACCGTATACAGAGTACGGCAGAATGTGCTGTTTGAATTGGGCATGGCTATTTTTCGCTTGGGAAGAGAACGCTGTATTCTGCTCAGCGATTTTGATTCTCATGACCCTAATATTGAATTGCCCTCTGATTTAAAAGGATTGGATATTAAAAGCTTTACCCCTGAAAATCAAGAGCAGGTTTTTGAAGATGTGTTGAATAAGATTTTACAAATGACCGGAACAAACAAAGATATATCGCAATATGACCATTTGCTTGATAGAAATGACTATTTTGTGGACTACGAGGACCTGCTTGCCGATAGCTCCCATTTGGCAATTCATGAAGGTTGTGAATACCTAAAAGGTGTGTTAAAAGAATGGGAAGAAGAGTGCGTGAGTTTTACTCACTATGAAGAACGCTGTTTGTATTTCTTTGAACGAATTGGATTTTTACCAATGTTTGGAAGACATGCTTGGGTGGATACTTGGCTCGGTGAGATGGAACAACTTTTACACCAATACAATCAGTCGGATATTAGTTATTGTGGCGCAAAGAAGTTGAATTTCATTAGAAATTTAGCCTTTACGGTCAGCCGTTTTACCAGACTGAAATTACAGGACAATTACACACCGGACTATAATGATTACGAAGAAATGTTGAATCAATTGTTGATGGAACCTGCAGATGAAAGTGATATTTTAAATCCGTTGGCAAACATTGTTTATTATGACTATCTCGGCCTTCTTTATATGTGCCTTTACGAAATGCATAATAATCCCAATGATTTGCAAGAAGCTATCCACTGCTTTGATTTGATCATGGAAAAATATTTAGACCACACCGACATGAGTTTAGGCATTTGGCGAGGGTTTGTAGGTTATAATTTAGCCCGATGCTACATTAAAAAATACTATATTACCAAAGATGCGGAATATGTAAAGATGGCGCAAAAACTATTTTTGAAAACCAGTATGGTACGGAAAGGATGGCTCTCTCGTACCAAGTTCCATTCCACCATTCGTGCGGCACTGTCTTATGAATACTTTATTTGTAAAATCGAATATATCAATGCGCTCAAGTTGCTTGACTCTTACACGCCTGAAATGATTTTACAAGAGTTTAAACGGCTTGAGGGCGAGCTGGAAAGCTATATGAGCCAGGAAGAACAACTGGAACGCTTGCGCTATGTGCACACCTTGTTGCTAAGCCGAGAAGAGGAAACGGATGCGGCAGATTCCTTGAGCGAGGCACTTTTGTAATGAGAAAAATTTTTGCAGTATCCGATATACATGGTTGTTTTACAGAGCTGAAGGCCGCACTGGATGAAGCTGGTTTTCAACGGAACAACCCTGACCATTTGCTTGTTTGTTGCGGAGATTATTTTGACAGGGGAACGGAAAACTTGGCCGTTTTGAAATACTTTGATTGCCTTGAAAACAAAGTTTTGCTTCGTGGCAATCATGAAGATATGCTGTTGGAAGTTTTGCGCACAGGCCGGATGAAGGACCATAATTATTTGAATGGCACCGACATGACCATACAAGAACTGTTTGGGAAATATTGTATCAGTCCTGTGGATGGCCGTATTGATTTTTCAGGAAAAACGCGGATGTTAGATCGTTTAGAAAGTTTCATCCTGGAGACAAAAGACTATTTTGAAACGGAAAAATATGTGTTTGTACATGGTTGGCTTCCCACAATCAAGCAGGATGACACTGTGGCTATTGACCCCAATTGGAGGAATGCCTCAAAGGAAAAATGGGAAGCGGCGCGGTGGACAAAGTGGACAGATATGTACGGCGTTTGCCCGATGCTACAGGGAAAAACAATTGTCTGCGGTCATGTTCCAAGCGCCTACGCCAAATTGCTGGAGCCGGGCATCGTGCTGGAACCAGGAGATATTTTTCAAAGAGATGGGCTGATTGTCATTGATGCAGGGGTTGTAAATTCTGGGAAGGTCAGTGTGCTGGTGGTGGAAGAATGAGTGTATTGTTCCCGAAACATTCGTTTTAGGAATAATAAAACTGTAATAATATTAAAAATCCGTTGCTATTATTCCTATTATTTAATAAAATAGCTAGATGCTTTAAGGTTTTTGGAAAGGGGAAGCGAAAATGGCGTCGGTTACAACTAGAATTAGAGACGTTAAACAACCATATGGAGGCTATCTTCCTAAAAAATATTTTAGAAAAGAGATTCTACAGGACGATGAAGAGTTGTACGAAGAAGAAAATATTCATCCTTCATTAGTTGGGTTAGCTGTTGACTATCTTACTCGTTTTAGGATGGGTGAATCACGTTATAGTGCTTTTAAAATTTCGCTAACGGGGGCACTGGCTATAAATAAAGAATCTATAGCAGAAGGTCTTTTGTCGAATGTGAAAGGATTAGACGACCGCTCTATTATAAGCGCATGTAAATTGGTTGGGTTTGATGTATGTTATCGTTCTTCTAAGAAAAACTATAAACCGGTGGAGGGAATTCTTCCGGATAAGAAAACGATTATGAATATAAGAATTTTAGTTAATCGGTGTCTTAAGTTTTGGGAAATTTACGGACCGATTGAACAGAGTTGTCCAACTTTTGAAGGTGGTTATACGTCAATTATTGAAACCGGTGATGGAGATTTTGTTACAAAGGATACCATATGGGATTTCAAAGTCTCTAAAAAAGATTTAGACTCTAAGAAAACGCTGCAAATATTAGTTTATTATATTATGGGTCAGCATTCTGAATATGAGTATTTTAAACAAATTAAAACATTGGGTTTTTTTAATCCGCGCCTAAACATTGTTTATACTTGTCCTGTCGCTTCAATTTCAAAAGAAATAATTGAAGAAGTGGAAAGAGAAGTAATCGGTTATGGACAGATAGATGAAAAGGAATCATTAGGAGTTTTTAAAGTATATGAAAGCAACATTATTTCCCGAAAAACTGAGTTTACGGTGCAGGAAATTTGTGAAATAACACATCAACGCAAAAGCGAAGTATATAAAGATATTCGAATTGGCAGACTTAATGCATATAAAAAAGGAAACAAATACTTTGTATCACAAGAAGATGCAGATCAATATTTGGAAAAAATAAAATTACAGAAAAAAGTAATTGTTTTAATATTTCTTTTCATGTGCTTGATATCTCTTGCTTTTCTTGCTTTTTTTCTGTCTTGAATTGCATTGCATTCGCTAAATCAAATTACTCGTTTAGGGAAGATAAATTATGATAGGATGTAATATTTTGCACACAAGCGGTGCGAATTCTTGCTTTTTTGCACACGAATGCATATAATGGTTATAGAAGGAGGTGCGAAATATGGCACAAGCAACATTTAGTGTTCGTATGGACGAATGCTTGAAAAAAGAATTTGATTCTTTATGTTCGGATTTTGGAATGACTGCATCTACTGCAATTAATGTATTTGCCAAAGCGGTGGTTCGTGAACGAAAGATTCCTTTTGAAATTGCATCACCAAAACCGGATGATGCCAGAGAAAAAGCCATGCAAGCCTTTATGGAAATTCGTGAAAAGGCTGCCCAAGATTTTTCGCAGGGAATGACTTTGGAGGAAATCAACGAAGAAATTCGTAAGGCGCGATAGGAGGCCAACTATGCAGTTTCAAGCAACTTCAGAAATACTGGAAGTATTAAAACCATATCTTGGCAATGCAAATGTTAGTGTCAATGATGATTTTGTTATGATTGATGAGAAAAATCATGTTGGCTTTGATATTATGGAAAATGAGATAATTGTTTTTTATTTTACTGATCATATGCATTTTGAGGACTATACTTCTGAATTGGAAGAGGGCGAAGATGATTATATCAAACGCGCTAAGGACTTTTTAATTGAATTGCTTCAGTATACAATTCGCCACGACGAATTTTTCAAAGGAAAGAAAAAATCTTTAGAAAAATATTATATGTTATATGACGATGGGAGAGAAGAGGACTATCTTGGTGCTACGTGGTTTGGTCTTTCAACATTTATAAATCCATTTGGGCGAAAAAGCAGTAAATCAACGACATGGACATTTGATAAGGAAAAAGGGTGTTTTTCCAACCGACCGCCAAGAAAGCCTGACCCTGATGCCGTAAAGGTTGTTGTTGTCAACGAGGATTGTTACATAGAAATTTTCAAAAGGCACAATGTATAATTTATGAAATTGTGGAGATTTATTTCGACGACTATTTAGAAAGGTATTGTTGGATACCTGGCAATTTTATTTCTTCTGGGTTTTATGACACCGAAGAAAAAGCAGTAAAAGCAGCACGAGAAGCTATAAGGCTTACTGGAGAATGGTGAGTGTTGTACTACAAATGGGTATGAAAAATCTTCTTTGTAGTACGAACAGCATAAAATATAGCAGAATGTAGTACAACCGACGATTTGTACTACATTTGCACATAAAAACACTGCGATGTAGTACGCACTACGACCATCCTACATTTGACTATTCCACCAAAATTCTGTATAACTAATAATTAGAATTTATCTTAGAAACGAGGAACAGAAAATGCCGCAGGATTTACGAATACAAAACTATGCACAGCGCCTTTCGCGCATGATTCAGGCAGAAACTGTCTCTGAAAATTATCAAACAGACAAAACAAAATTCTATCGGTTCCACGACCTGTTAAAGGAACTGTTTCCGAATGTTATTGCGGCCTGCCAAATGGAAGATTTTGACGGCAGTTTTTTACTGCGCTGGAAAGGAACCAAAGACAGCAACGGAACAGACAAAGAACCAATTTTGCTTATGAACCACCATGATGTGGTGGAGGCGGCCGGGGCTTGGAAGTATCCGCCTTTTTCCGGAGAGATTGCAGAAGGAAAGGTTTGGGGGCGGGGAACCTTAGACACCAAGGGCGGCCTCTGGGCTATGTTACAGGCGGCAGACGAACTGGCAAAGGAAGGATTTACACCAAAACAGGATGTATATTTTGTTTCCACTTGTACGGAGGAAACGGACGGAAGTGGGGCAAACCTTATCTCAAAAACACTGCAAGCAAGAGGGATTCGTTTTTCTATGGTGCTGGACGAAGGTGGCATGATTTTGGAAGAACCTATTGGTGGTGCTAAAGGCAAATTTGCCATGGTAGGATTGGGAGAAAAAGGTTGTGCCGATTTAAAGTTTATTGCACGGTCAGCAGGGGGACATGCTTCTACACCGGGGAAAAATACACCGCTTGTGCGGCTGGGGAAGTTTATGGCGGCGGTAGAAAAGAAAAATCTATTTAAAGCAACAATCTCACCCACAGTGAATGCCATGTTTTCTTGTGTGGCATCTTCTATGAAAGGACCACTAAAATTCATATTGCAGCACGCCAAACTGTTTCAACCCCTGCTGGTAAAAGTCATGCCGGCAGTATCCAATACAGCCAATGCTATGTTAAAAACAACGGTAGCATTTACTATGGCAGAGGGATCCCAAGGGACCAACGTGCTGCCACAGGAAGCCTGGGTGATCGGCAATATGCGTTTTTCCCATCATCAAGGAGGAGAAGAAAGCATCAAAGCCATTACCAAACTGGCGGCAAAGTTTGATATTGAAACGGAAGTGCTGGATGCAGGTTTTTCCTCGCCTATGACAAGCCATGAAAGCCAAGCATTTAAACTGGTGGAGCAAGCTGTGAACCATGTTTTTCCCGGAGTAAAAACATCACCTTATGTGCTGACCGGGGCCAGTGATTGCCGATACATGAGTCGTGTCAGCGAGAATTGCCTGCGATTTGCACCTTTTTTAATTAGCGATGCACAGATGGACAGCATTCACGGCATTAACGAAAATGTGGATTTGACGGCACTTGCACCGGCAGTGGATTTTTATAAATATATCATAACGGAGGCATAAAGGCATATGGAAAAAACAGAGAAAAAAGGATTGAATATCAGTGTGAAATCCTTTATCACAGCGATTGTTGTGATTTTTATTCTGATGATAATTACATACATTCTGACGTTGGTTATTCCCGGCGGCGCTTATACCAGAACCACCGACGAAAACGGGAATGTGGTTTTGGATACAGAAGGCGGTTTTTCCTATGTGGAGGGTGGCATTCCTTTTTGGAAATGGATCCTGTCTCCATTTTTGGTGCTGGGGGCTTCCGGCAGTGGGGCGTTGATTGCGGTCATTGCGTTTTTGCTGGTCATTGGCGGTATGTTTAACAGTTTGGACAAATGCGGTCTTATGAAGTATATGCTGGACAAGCTGGTGCATCGGTTCGGC
>CAYMRI010000104.1:0-7188 GCA_964392835.1 uncultured Eubacteriales bacterium | reverse complement strand
GGGGGGCATAAAAATGAGTACTGAAAATCAAGAAATGAATTCAGTAGACGTAATGAATACGGCACCCGAAACGGAAGTTGTTGCAACTGATGTTGTAGTAGTGGAAAGAGAAGAACAGAAAGTATCAAAAGGAAGCAAAGGAAAGAAACGGGGAAGAAAAGGACTTGGGTTGGAGACCAGACGTGCCTTATCCGGTTATGTGTTTGTATTACCGTTCTTAATTGGCTTTGCAGTTTTTATGCTATATCCGTTGATTCAGTCTTTGATTTGGAGTATAGCAAACGGTGGTGTAGTCGTAGATCTTGAAACAAAGAGAGGGTTCTATGAGATTAAAGAAATCGTAGGTCTTTACAACTATCAAAATATTTTGGGTACTGACAAAGACTTCCTGGAAGCCTTTTGGAATACCCTTGTAAGAACCTTTATTTGGACACCGTTTATTGTGGTATTCTCCTTGTTTATCGCTTTGATGTTAAACAGAAAGATTCGGTTTAGAGGTGTTTTTAGAGTTATTTACTTCTTGCCGGTTTTGCTTGGTACCGGTTTGGTGTTTAACGCAGTCAGCCCGGTTATGGAAATGATGACCATGCCGGAAGAACTGACAAGATCCATTTCCTATTTATTAGGAAGCGGGGAGGTTTCTACTTTCTTAAATAATTTGTTGACGGAAATGATTTCTATCTTTTGGAAAACCGGTGTGCAGATTGTCATTTTCCTGTCCGGGTTACAAGGTATTTCTGATTCCTTGTATGAAGCGGCTAAGGTGGATAGTGCAAACGGTTGGGATATGCTGTGGAAGATTACCATTCCCATGCTGTCGCCTATGATTTTGTTGAATACAATTTATACCATTATCGACTCCTTCCGAGATGAGTCGAATCCCATTGTTGCTTACATTTTGAAGATGTATCAAGCTTCAAAATGGACAGAGTTGACTGCCATGGGTTGGATGTATTTCCTGGTTACTCTGGTGTTGCTTGGTATTGTATTTGCAATTACAAGGAGGTTTGTATTCTATGAAAAGTAAAACAACGACAGAAAAGAAGACCAAAAAGGTAGCCAGTTCTCCGTTGATAGGCATTCTTAAAAGTGATATGTCATGGAAGTTGAAGTTGCAATTGATTTGGAGAAGATGGAGAAACGGTTTGATTAATCTTCCGGTTTACTTCGTATTAATTGCGTTGGCGTTTGTGTTCCTGTTACCTTTTGTATACGTTATTTTAAGATCCATGATGACCTCCGTAGACTTAATGAACTCTACCATGGTTAAGTGGTTGCCGAGAAGTTTCAATCTGGATAACTACGGTTTGGCAATTCAGTCTTTGAACTATTGGGAAAAATTGTGGACTTCCGTATGGACTACCGGTTTAGCAGTTATCGGGCAATTGGTTTCCTGTACTTTGGTAGCTTACGGTCTTGCCAGAGTGAAGTTTAAGGGAAGCGGGTTCATCTTCGGTTTGGTTATCTTTACCTTGATTGTACCGCCGCAGGTTACCATTGCACCAACCTATATTATGTTCTCTACCAATGGATTCTTTGGCTCTGATTTCTTTGCGAGTCTGTTCCCAAGTTTGGCAGAAGAAGGTTATAGCTGGTTGAATACATTCCTACCTGTTATTGTGCCTTGTTTCTTTGGCTTAGGCTTAAGCGGCGGTCTGTTTATCTTTGTATACAGACAGTTCTTTAAAGGGATGCCGGCAGAATTGGAAAATGCAGCTCTGATTGACGGATGCGGAATTTTCAGTACTTATTTCAGAATCATTCTGCCAAATGCAAAATCTCCTATGCTAGTATGCTTGATTTTGTCTTTGGTATGGCAATGGAATAACTATTTTGAACCGTCCATCTTTGTTACGCAAATAAAAGAGTATGGTAATTTGCCGATGCAGTTGAATATCTTGTCTCAAAACTTAGGTGCCTTTAGCAGTAGAATGAATGATGCTGTTACCATGGCTGCAACTTTCCTGGTAATGTTGCCGATTATCATTATATTCTTCCTGTTACAGAACCAGTTTATGAAGGGTATTGAAAGAGTAGGTTTGGCAAACTAATTCAAAAATTCAAAAAGGGCAGAATGGCGTTACAACAGCGTTATTCTGCCCTTATGTATGCAATTTTAAAAAATCTTAATGACAACGGAGGATACCTTATGTATCAACACTTACTCAAAGCAGAAAAAGCAGTGAAAAGTCTGATAGAAATTAAGTCTGCCAATATGAATGGTGTAGAAGGAGCTATGATAGCCACTTTGCAGGGATTGATTGCAGACAAGACAGAAGAACGTATTTTTATTAACTGCAAACGGACGGATTGGTCTTTGCAGGACTTAAAAGAAAATCATGGGGTTGCCGTGAAAGAAGAAACAAATCCTTGGGCATTGGTTGAATCATATAAACAGTATATTAAAGGATATATTTTATATGAAAGCGATTGCCCGAATTATAACCCGGACGCAGAATTGGACTATAATCCTGCTGCAGATGGTTCTATTAATGTAGCAAATACTGTGGCACCTTTTTACGATGCCATTATTGTAGATAAAAGTATCGAAGAAAAAGCAAAAGCTGCAGGCTTAACCATGTTGTTGGATGTAACAGGAAAGACAACAGAATGGGTTTATGAAAAATATTGGGATAAATTAAATCATGATATTGTAGTAGAAGCATATCCTCAATTAAAGATGTTTATGCGTGACTATGCTTATATGGCGAAAGCTTTGATTTTTCATGCACAAGCAGAAGCAGAACCCATTCGTGAAAAAATTCTTTCTAGTATGAACACCAATGGCGTACTCATTGGCTGGTCCAATGCAGAAGAGGGAGAAATAGGCTTTATTCGCGAAGCTTCCAAAAACGGAATCGCTACCATTCCATGTGACTGGTCAGCGAATTTAAGTGTTTTTTCAGCGTTTTCCAGCACTCCTGCGAAACAACATAAAAGAAACAAAGTGGAAGCAGAAGAAAATGTACATTATGTATGTATTTTGATGTCCGATGGAGACAACGAACAATGGGTATTGAATGACTTGATGACCGATAGAAAATGGTTTAACAATGATTACAAGGGAAAATTTGATATGGCATATGCTATGCCGCCGTATTTGTATGACCATGCACCAACTTTGTTGGAAAAACTCTATCGTGATGCAGCAAACACAGAAAAAGGGCAGGATCAATTTGTTGTAGGTCCTTCCGGCTGTGCATATATGTATCCATCTTTTTATCCGGAAGAAAAATTGGATGCACATTTAGATTTGCTCAATGATTATATGGGCAAAACGGATACCCATGTGATTGCGGTCATTGACCATGAAGCCATGGACCGCATGGATATCTGGGATAAGTATACGGCAAAGGAAAATATTAACGGATTGATTTATTTGGAATACTATTTCCATCCGCAACACTCGGGCACCATTCATTTTTCCAATGGGAAACCGGTGATTTCCTGCTCGGATATGTTGTGGGTGGATTTGACCAAGGATGAAGAAGTAATTGCAAAAGTGAATGCGGGTTCTCGTGATATTACTTCCAAGGCTGCATATTCCTTGATTTATATTCATGCATGGAGCAAGGATATGGATGATGTGGCCCAAATGGTATCCCAGTTTAAGGATGATGTAAGAATTGTAAATGCAGAACAATTTGTGGAGTTGATAACCAAAAATGTTAAACATTGAGTTGGATGAAATTTTAAAGCAGGTGGAAAGACCTGCTCGCTATATCGGCGGGGAATGGAACAGTATTGTGAAAGACAAGAGTCACATAGATGTACGTTTTGCTTTCTGCTTTCCAGATCTTTATGAAATCGGTATGTCCCATTTGGGTATTAAGATTTTATATCACGGTATTAATGCAAAACCCAACTACTGGTGTGAGCGTGTGTTTGCCCCGGCAGGGGACATGGAAGCGTTAATGCGTGAAAAAGGCATTCCTCTTTATGGGCTGGAATCTCGTGACCCGGTAAAGGATTTTGATTTTGTAGGGTTTACCCTGCAATATGAAATGAGCTATACCAACATCTTAAATATGTTGGATTTGTCCGGTATTCCCATTTTGGGGAAAGATAGAACGGATGATATGCCCATTGTGTGTGCAGGGGGACCTTGTGCCTGCAACCCGGAACCTTTGGCAGACTTTATTGACCTGTTTATGATCGGGGACGGAGAGGACAGCATTACGGAAATTATGGATTTGTACCACCGCATGAAACAGGATGGGACTTACAGCCGGGAAGCGTATTTGCGGGAAGCGGCTAAGATGGAAAGTATTTATGTGCCTTCTCTTTATGAAGTAGGGTACAATGACGACGGCACCATTGCATTTTTCAAACCTAAATACGAAGATGTGCCGGTAAAAATCCGCCGTAGAGTGATTAATGATTTAGATGCTACCTACTATCCGGAAGCGCCTATCGTTCCCTTTACGGAAATTGTGCACGACAGAATTTCGCTGGAATTGTTCCGGGGATGTGCAAGAGGATGCCGTTTTTGCCAGGCAGGCATTATTTACCGGCCGGTACGGTTTAAGAACAAAGATAAATTGTTAGACCGTGCCATCAATTTGGTGAAAAATACAGGATACGACGAGATTTCTTTGATGTCCTTAAGCTCCTGCGATTATCCGGACTTAGGACCTTTGGCGGATGCTTTGATGGAAAAATTAGAAAAAAAGAAAGTAAATCTAGCGTTGCCTTCTTTGCGTCTGGACTCTTTTACCTTGGATTTATTAAATAAGACTACCAAGGTAAGAAAGAGCGGATTGACTTTTGCACCGGAAGCCGGTACCCAGCGTTTGCGGGATGTAATTAACAAGGGGATTCAGGAAAAAGACCTGTACCAGGCAACTGCCTTGTCTTTCCAAGGGGGCTACAATCGTGTAAAACTCTATTTTATGTTGGGCCTTCCCACAGAAACAGAGGAAGATGTCGTTGGCATCGCCCAATTGGCAGACGGCGTGGTAAAGGAATATTTTAAGGTGCCCAAAGAACAGCGCCCTAAGGGGTTAATTGTTACGGTAAGTACCTCTACCTTTGTACCAAAACCATTTACACCTTTCCAATGGGAGGCACAGGATACCATTGATGTGATTGTGCAAAAGCAGCAATTGCTGAAAAAGAATATTACAAAGCAGGTAACCTATAATTACCACGAATCCAAGCTCAGTGTACTGGAAGCAGTGGTTTCCAGAGGGGACAGAAGAGTGGGCTGCGTCATAAAGCGTGCTTTTGAAAAAGGTTGTAAGTTCGATAGCTGGGGAGACCAGTTCCATTTTGACCGGTGGATGGATGCTTTTGCAGAAGAAGGTTTGGATCCGGCGTTTTATGCCAACCGGAAGCGGAGTTTTGATGAGATTCTGCCCTGGGATCATATTGATATTGGGGTTTCCAAAGCGTTTTTGCAAAAAGAATGCGAAAAGGCATATCGTGGCGAGGTTACAAAGAACTGCTTTGAGCAATGTAGCCATTGTGGTATAGCAAGCTATAAAGGAGGGATTTGCGTTGAAAAGCGTGAGAATTAAATATTCCAAAGGAGAGAGCGTGAAATATGTTTCTCACCTGGATACGCTGAAAACCTTTACAAGAGCTGCTCGTCGAGCAGACTTGCCTTTAAAATATTCTCAGGGATTTAATCCCCACCCGCATATGGTGTTTGGTTTGCCCTCTTCCGTAGGGATGATCAGTATTTGTGAGCATGCGGATATTGATTTTGAAGACGGTGTAACCTGTGAAGAAATTCAAAATGCTTTGAATGCCAGTCTGCCGGAAGGATTTCGCATTTTGGAATGTTATGAGCGAGGGGATAAATCCAATATTATGGCGGATATTGTGGCTTCTGAGTTTGTAATTTATGTAAAGACAGAAAAAAGTGTGTTGGAACTGCAGGATGCCATCAGTCATTTTATTTCTCTGCCTGTGATTCTGATGATGAAGAAGAGCAAAAAAGGAGAAAAGGAAACGGATATTAAGCCTATGATTCATTTTATCAGTGCCGGTGAGGACAATGAAGGGATTTATCTGATTGCCAAAATTGCAGCAGGAAATCAGATAAATTTAAAACCCTCTTTGCTGGTGGATGCCATGAATTTATACGGAAATGCCGATATTGCGGCAAAACAAATAATCAGAACGGAAATGTTTTTAAAATGAGGGAAATACTCTTAGGATACCAAAAGGATATTGCATCAGCTGCCATTTTTGAACAAGGGCAGCTGTGCGCATTTTTGCAGGAAAAGCCGGCAGATAAAGTGCAGAAAGAGCAGATTTATCGGGCTCGGATTTTAGAACGAGCCAAGGGGATGGAAGCCGTTTTTGCCTTGCTGCCCAATGATGAAAAGGTGTTTGTGGAGAATTGTCAGGGCATTACCGGGAACTCTATTTTGGTGCAAATTAAGCGGGAAGCCATGGGAGAAAAACTACCTTTGGCAACTACAGAACTGTCTTTGCCAGGACATTTTTCTGTGGTGCATACTCGGGACGGCAAGGTGAGTGTATCTAAAAAGATTACAGATGTTGCAGAAATTGAAAGATTGAAGGACCTTGGGGGTCAATGGATAAAAGGGGCCTTTGGTATTACTTTTCGGACAGTGGCACAGGGGGCGCAAAAGGAACAACTGGTGGCGGAAATTGTCACGCTGTCGGCACAATTGGATGCTATTTTGCAACAGGGGAGGCAAGATGGCGGCCCGAAACTTTTATATGCCGGAATGCCCTTTTGGCAGAAGGTTATGCGGGAATATTGGGATGCAGATGCGGGGCGGATTTTGGTGGAAGGTGTGGAACTTTATCAAGAACTGCGTGCATGCTATCCTGCGCCGGTATTCCGTCTGCATACAGGGGAACATTCTCTTTTTTCTTTGTATTCCGTGGAAACTGAGGTGCGCAGAGCCTTTTCCCGTACCATATGGCTCAAAAGCGGTGCCTATTTGGTAATCGACGAAACGGAAGCCATGACAGTCATTGATGTCAACAGCGGAAAATACAGCAAACAAAAGGATTTTGATGCCATGGCAGATGCGGTGAATAAAGAAGCGGCGGTGGAAATTGCAAGGCTACTGCGGCTGCGGAATATTCGCGGGATTATCATTGTGGATTTTTTAAAACGGGCTGAGAGGGAAGCAGAACAGGAATTCCTGCAATATTTCCGTGAATACTTAAAGGCGGATAAGGGCAAGACAGAACTGGTGGATA
>CAYMRI010000103.1:0-7295 GCA_964392835.1 uncultured Eubacteriales bacterium | reverse complement strand
AAAGTAAAGATTTTATCCATTTATGTTTCCTCCATTTTTTCAAGTGCTTCTTTTACAAAAAAGCTTCCGCCGATGGCTGCTATTTTTTCAAAAGCCAAAAACTCATCAATATTGCTTCTATCCACACCGCCCGTAGGAATGAATGTTACCTGCGGGAATGGCGCGGATAATGCCTTTAATGCCTTCAATCCGCCGTATACATTGGCAGGGAAGAACTTTACGGTAGTAATCCCTAAGTCCAAAGCCTGCATAATCTCGGTGGGGGTCACACAGCCGGGGTAGTAGGGGATCTGTCTCTCATTACAAATCTTTGCAACTGCCACGGAAAGGCCGGGAGAAACAATAAATTGTGCGCCGGCTGCCAGTGCCGCTTCGCATTGTTCTGCGTTAATAACCGTACCTGCACCGATGCTCATGTCGGGATAATTCTTGCAAGCGTAAGCGATTGCTTCTGCAGCACAGGCTGTACGGAAGGTGATTTCTGCACAGTTAATACCGCTATGCTTTAAAGCTGTGAGAATTTTATCCGTTTCTTCTAGTTGTTTAATCACTACAACAGGAATAAATTTTTCCATTTTTCGCTTCCTCCTTATCTCTTATACGCCGGAGTAAGCTGCAAAGCCGCAGTCGATTGGCAATACCACACCGGTAATAGCAGATGCGGAACGGTCGTCGCAAAGGAATAATGTTGCGCCCAAAAGTTCATCTGCATCTACAAAACGATCCATTGGTGTACCCTTTAAAATCTTTGCACTACGAGCAGTCGGAGTTCCGTCTTCGTTAAAGAGCAAAGATTTGTTTTGCGCGGAAACCAAAAATCCCGGTGCAATGGCATTACAACGAATGCCGGTTCCTGCAAAGTGGGTAGCAAGCCATTGTGTAAAGTTAGAAATACCTGCTTTTGCTGCGGAATATGCCGGAATCTTTGTCAGCGGTGTATAGGCATTCATGGAAGAAATGTTGAGAATACATCCATGTTTTTTCTCTGCCATATCCTTTGCAAATACTTGAGTAGGGAGCAATGTTCCCTGGAAATTCAGCTTAAACACAAAATCCACACCGGATGCGTCCAAATCAAAGAAGGATTTGCCGCCGCTCCTTGCTTCGTGATGATATTCATTGTCTGTGGTTGCTCTGGGGTTGTTACCGCCTGCACCATTTACCAAAATATCGCAGGGACCTAAGTCAGCAAGCACTGCTTGGTGTACTTCTTCTAAAGATGCAGTTTCCAATACATTGGCTTTGTAGCCCTTGCAAACATAACCTTCGTCGCAAAGTTCTTTTGCCAGTTTCTCTACTGCTTCCAAATTTAAATCCAATGCAGCTACTTTTGCACCGGATTGTGCGAACGCACGAGCCATAGCGCCGCAAATAAGACCGCCGGCACCTGTTACCACAACAACTTTTCCTTTGTAATCTACATTCAAGGGAAGATTCATCATTTTTCATTACCTCCATACAGTATTATTTATCATATTTTTCAAGAGAATCCCAAACACCCAGCATATACATAATACCAAGTGCGCGGTCATAAAGTCCGTAGCCTGGACGTACTTTACCCGGACCTTCATCCCACAAGTGTCTGCCGTGGTCTGGACGGATATAACCTTCAAATCCGCAGTCGTGATATGCCTTCAGGATATCCAAAATACCGGTATCGCCGTCACAGTCACGATGGCTTGCTTCGGAAAAATCGCCGTTGTCAAAATGTTTTACATTGCGGATGTGTGCAAAGGCGATTCTGTCACAATGCTTGCGTACAATATCTGCCACGTTGTTGTCAGGGTTGGCATTTAAACTGCCGGAACAAAGTGTCAAACAGTTGTATTCGTCGTCTACCATGGAAAGGAAGCGGTCAATGCTTGCTTCGTCTACCAACAAGCGGGGGAGACCGAAAATATCCCATGGTGGATCGTCCATATGAATGGCCATTTTAATGTCGCACTCCCGACAGGTAGGCATGATGGCTTCCAGGAAATATTTCAAATTGCCCCAAAGGGTTTCATGATCAATTCCTTCATAAGCTTTAAAGAGTTCATCCAACTTTGCCATACGTTCCGGTTCCCAGCCCGGGAAAGACATGTTGTATTTTTCTGTAAAATCAAGGATGTATTTTGCCATGGCATTGTAGTCGTCCTGAATCATGTTTTTCTCATAAAAGAGTGCGGTAGAACCGTCTCCTACGGGATGAAACAGATTGCTTCTTGTCCAGTCAAAAATGGGCATAAAATTGTAGCAAATTACCTTTACCCCGAATTTTGAAAGATTGCGAATACATTGCTTATAGTTTTCAATGTATTTGTCTCTTGTGGGAAGACCGATTTTAATATCGTCGTGTACATTGACAGATTCTACCACATCCATGTTAAAGCCGTATTCGTCAAGCTGTCTTTTTACTTCGGCGATTTCCTCTACTTCCCAAATCTCACCCGGCATTTTGTGGTGCAATGCCCAAACAATGCCTTCCACACCGGGAATCTGTTTGATGTCGGAGAGTTTAATGTTATCATTATTTTCTCCGTACCATCTGAAACACATTTTCATTGGCATAAAATTCCCTCCTATATTTATAAATTAAAATAACGTTTAGCGTTGTTGTAGCAAATTCCTGTAATAATTTGCTCTAAATCCTTTTCGCTGTTGGGGTATTCACCGTTTTCCACCCAGTTTCCAATCAGGTTACATAAAATTCTGCGGAAATATTCGTGACGGGTGTAGGAAAGGAAGCTTCGAGAATCCGTAAGCATACCCACGAAATTCCCCAAAAGGCTTAAATTTGCAAGGCTGATGAGCTGCTGCTCCATGCCTGTCTTGTTGTCGTTAAACCACCAAGCACTTCCATGCTGCAACTTGCCTGCGGTCTCAGGACCTTGGAAAGCACCGATGATGGTATCAATAAAGGTGTTGTCAGATTCGTCAAGGCTGTAAATGATGGTCTTTGGAAGTGCATCTTTGCAATAAAGGGCATCTAATAGCTTCGGCAATGTCTGCGCGGAAGGTGCGGGACCGATACAGTCAAAACCGGTATCCGGACCTAATTGACGGAACATTTTGGAATTGGGGTTTCTCAGACAGTTATAATGTAACTGCATTACCCAGCCACGCTTTGCATATTCTTCTGCACAAAAAAGCAAAAGGTCTGTTTTAAAGGCTTCCACTTCTGCCAAAGAAAGTTTTTCGTCGGAAAGGGCTTTCTTCATAATCTCTTCCACGTCATCGGAAGACTCCTGCCGGTAAAAAATATAATCCAGTCCGTGGTCGCTGGCTTTACAACCACAGGCATCAAAATGCGCAATTCTCGCTTGTAAGGCTGCCTTTAAGCTGCCTACAGAGGTGATTTGAATACCGGACACAGCAGAAAGGGTTTGGATATATGCTTTCCAACTTTCTTTTTCAATGTTGAGTGCCTTGTCCGGACGGAATGTAGGGGCAACCACTGTTGAAAAACTTGCATCCGCTTTTAATTTTTGATGCCACTCCAAGGTGTCTACCGGGTCGTCGGTGGTACCGATAAAGGAAACGTTGCTTTGTGCAATGATGCCTCTGACATACATGGCAGGGTCTTTTAGTTTTTCTTCTGCAAGCTGCCAAACTTCCTCAGCGGTATCTCCGTTTAAAGTACCCTCATAGCCAAAGTATTTTTTCAACTCTAAATGACACCAATGATACATTGGGTTTCCGATTGCCTTTGGCAATGCTTCGGCGAATTTTTGAAACTTTTCTCTCTGTGGCGCATCGCCGGTAATGTAGTATTCTTCCACACCGTCAGAACGCATCATACGCCATTTGTAATGGTCACCGGAAAGCCAAACCTCATAGATATTTTTGAACTGCTTATTTTCAAAAATCTCCTTTGGACTCACATGGCAGTGATAATCAATAATCGGCATTTGTTCGGCGTAATTGTGGTATAAGTTTTGTGCGGTTTCCGTTTGAAGTAAAAAATCTTTGTCTAAAAATTTTTTCATATACAAAACCCCCTTTATAGTTTGCAGTATAACATAAAATTTTTGCAATGTTGATTGCGTATATTGTTTGACATATTGCAAAAATTGCTATAATATTTCTGCTGGAGGGATTACAATGTCTAAAAAAACACAAAGATTTGAACCAAGACAAACTATGCACGGCGATACCTATGAAATATTTCATTATCTGGATATGGAATCCCGGCATCTGGATGCCCATTATCACGATTTTTATGAAATATTTTGCTTTGTGGACGGTGATGTGGATTATTGGGTGGACGGAAGTCTATATCATTTAAAGCCGGGGGATATTTTGCTGATTAATCCTACGGAACTGCATAAGCCGGTACCTCGCACCGAAACCCAGATTTATGAGCGAATTGTGCTTTGGGTCAATAAAAAATACCTCTCAAGTATAGAAGGGGGTATCTTTGAGGCGTGCTTTGATATGGAAAGTCCTTCCTATAGAAAGATATTGCGTCTTCCTTCCAACGAGAGGAATCAGGCACTCTCTTTGGCAAAAAAAATTGTGGAAGAATTCTATAGTGAGGCATTTGCCAGTAAAAGCTGTACCTATGGCCTTTTGCTGCAGTTTATGACTTTGATTAACAGAATTGCGTTAACCGGAGATGTTGTATCCTCGGAAAACTACAGTACACCTACCTTTATTGCGGAAATCCTTTCCTACATCAGTGAGCATTACAATGAAAAATTGTCCCTGGACAAACTGGCATCTCACTTTTTTATCAATAAGTACTATCTTTCTCACGAGTTTAAAAGAACGGTAGGCACCAGTGTGCATCGGTATATTACATTGAAAAGGCTCAATATTGCCTACAACCTTCTGTTGGAAGGGGTTACCCCCAGTCAGGTGAGTACCACCTGTGGGTTCGGGGACTATACAAGTTTTTTCAGAACATTTAAGGCGGAGTACGGCGTAAGTCCTGCCAGTTTCCACAAGCAGTAGTTAATCAAAGGTATTTGCCGGCGTATTTAAATTTAAATTGCTTGTCAAATCGCTTTTTGTTTTTATTATGTTTTCGGTACCATAGCAGACAAAATAGGAGAAAGCGAATGTGTAAATCAATATGCGGCGCAAAAACGAGAGAATGCGTTTGACGCCTTGCGGGTAGAAAAAGCTGGCATACTCTTTACTTTTGCCGCAAAATAGAGTACAATGTTACGGATTTAAATTTTAATAAAATTAAGGAGTGTTATTTAAAATGAAAGTTTCACCTCTTCAAACTGTAAGATACCAGTACAACCCCAAACTCCCCGGTATGCTCAGAAACGGTATTTCCGAAATCTGTGTCAAAAACGGCGGAGCAACCGAAAGTGTTGCTGACCAAGAGAAAATAAAGGTTCTTTTCCCTAACACCTACGGTAAAAATGAGATCACCTTTGAAAAAGGGGAAAACACCTCCGAGTTCAAAAAGCAGGTTGTCGGTGTTATTCTCTCCGGCGGACAGGCTCCCGGCGGACACAATGTTATTTGCGGTCTTTATGACGCATTGAAAGCTACCAATAAAGAGAATGTCCTTTACGGCTTTAAGGGCGGTCCCAGCGGTCTGTTGGAAGATGATTATGTGATTTTTGACGATGACTATATCAACCAATTCCGCAATACCGGCGGTTTTGATATCATCGGTTCTGGCAGAACAAAGCTGGAAACAGAAGAACAGTTTGCCGTTGTTGCAGAAGTATGCAAGAAGCACGGTGTTAACGCTGTTGTTATTATCGGCGGCGACGACTCGAACACCAACGCAGCTGTCCTGGCTGAATATTTTGCTGCAAACAACACCGGTATTCAAGTTATCGGATGCCCCAAAACCATCGATGGGGACCTTAAGAACGAAGATATTGAATGTTCCTTTGGTTTTGATACAGCTTGTAAAACCTATAGTGAAATAATCGGTAACATCGAACGTGATGCCAACTCTGCTAAAAAATATTGGCATTTCGTGAAGGTTATGGGTCGTTCTGCTTCTCATGTTGCTTTGGAATGTGCGCTCGAAACCCGCCCCAATATCTGTTTAATCGGCGAAGAAGTTGCCGCAAAGAAGATGTCTTTGGCGCAAATCGCTGATCAAATCGCAGACTCGGTAGCAAAACGTGCGGCAAAGGGCTGGAACTTCGGCGTTGCCGTTATTCCCGAAGGTATCGTTGAATTTGTTCCTGAATTTTCCGTATTGATTGCCGAAATCAATGAGCTTCTCGCAGGTGAAAAGACTGCCGAATTCAACGCACTTCCCTCTTGGGCAGATAAATATGAGTTTATTCAAGCAGGTCTTACTGAAGAATCTATGGCGGTTTTTGCTATTCTTCCTGCATCAATCCAGCAGCAGCTCTTCTTGGAACGAGATCCGCACGGGAACGTTCAGGTATCGCTTATCGAATCTGAAAAGCTCTTCTCTGCATTGGTTGCAGATAATCTGAAGGCTCGCAAGGCGGCAGGAACTTACAATGGTAAATTCTCTGCACTTCATCACTTCCTTGGCTATGAAGGCCGTTGCGCATTCCCCTCTAACTTCGATGCCGACTATTGCTATTCACTCGGTTACAATGCATTTATGCTTATTCAATATGGTTATACCGGTTATCTTTCCAAAGTTTCCAATCTCAGCAAGCCTGCTGAAGAGTGGGTTGCAGGCGGTATGCCTATTACCAAGATGATGAATATCGAAAGAAGAAACGGTAAGGATAAGCCCGTTATCCGTAAAGCACTTGTTGAGCTTGAAGGCAATCCCTTCAAATATTTCGCAGCAAACAGAGACGAATGGGCAGAAAATACTTGCTATGTTTATCCCGGTGCGATTCAGTATTTCGGTCCCAGCGAAGTATGTGATGCTACTACCGTAACCTTGGCGCTCGAACAGAACTGATTGACCGGTTAAATCGGATATAGAAGATCTTTGGGCTTACTTTCGGAATTAGCCCGACAAGGCAAATCAATATTAAGTGAAAAGGCTCAGGAATCAACGATTCCTGAGCTTTTTTGTCAAGCGGAATGCTTTCTATCCGGACTCGTCGATGATGCCTAATCCCATCAAGATTGATACAAGAAAGACTTTACCCTAAAAATGGGGTATAAAGTCTTGCACGGGTATTCTGCGGGTTTCAAATCTGCCATAGAGCTCAATGGGTAGGTTTCAAAATCAACTGCCGTAGATTTTTTCATATTTATGTGATATGAACAGTTCGATATATAAGAAGTTGTGGAGATGCAATACAATGAGTAAATATAACTCTTTATGGGAATATGTGCAGAGTAATGGAAACCAATCTTTTAAGCTAACATTTGAAGAAATACAGAATATTGCAGGGATA
>CAYMRI010000102.1:0-7303 GCA_964392835.1 uncultured Eubacteriales bacterium | reverse complement strand
TGTTACCACACCCAAATCTTGAATTACTTGCTCTGCATCCGCTCTTCCTTGTTTTCTGTTTACAAAAGGACCTTTATTTTCCGAATAATTTTTCAAAAGCATATTATCGGTAATGGACAAAGAAGGTGCCAGACCCATACCCAATCTGTCTTCCGGAATAAAGGACATGGAAATGCCCTTTTCCAAAATTTTCTTTGGAGAGAGCCCCACAATATTGTCCCCTTTATGAATCATCTGACCGGATTCCAAGGGGCGAAGACCCACAATCGCTTCACAAAGTTCCTTTTGTCCACAACCTGCAATGCCGGCTACCCCTAATATTTCACCACCGCGAATGTAAAAATTCACATTGTCAATAGCAGTGACACCTTCATCATTTTTCACCACTAAATTACGCACTTCCAAAAGCGGACGGGTTTTCTCCACCACCGGTCTATCAATATTCAAATCCACTTTTCGGCCAACCATCCATTCCGTCAATTCTTGTTCATTGGTGGTTGCCGTTTCTACAGTCGTGATATATTGCCCTTTTCGTAAAATGGAAACCCGGTCGGAAATGGCAAGCACCTCATTCAGTTTATGGGTAATGATAATAATGGCATGCCCCTCTTCTTTCATGCGACGAAGAACTTGGAACAACTTTTCAATTTCCTGTACGGTAAGCACGGCAGTAGGCTCGTCCAAAATAATAATTTTAGCACCATAATAGAGCACCTTAATAATTTCCAAGGTTTGCTTTTCGGATACCGCCATGTTATAAACTTTCTTTTCCGGGTCAATATCAAACCCAAATTTATGAACAATATCAGTAATTTCATCATATCGTTTCTTTTTTAAAACAAAGCCGGGTTTTTCTTTTCCCATCCAAATATTATCTGCGGCAGAAAAAACATCCACCAACTTAAAATGCTGGTGCACCATACCAATCCCCAGTTTTTTGGAATCTTCCGGAGAATCAATGGTAACCTGTTTCCCATCAATAAAAATACTGCCACTGTCCGGTTTATAAATACCGGAAAGCATATTCATCAATGTGGTCTTTCCTGAGCCGTTTTCCCCTAACAAAGCCAAAATTTCGCCCTGCTTTACATTGAGGTCTATACCGCTGTTTGCAACCACGCTACCAAATGTTTTGGTAATCCCTCTCATTTCAATTGCATACTGTTCTGACATGGAGTTTTCTCCTTTAATGAAAAATAATTTCAAAAGCACAAGACAAGGTCTCCCCACCGCATCTTTCTCTTCTGTTTTTGAAAAATAACCGAGCCGGAAGATTTTCTCAACCGGCCCGGTGTTTCTTAATTTAATTTATTATGCCACAACAACGCCTTCTACAAAGTAATTCATTGTGCCGGTAATAACACTATCTTCAACAGAAGCGCCACCTGCAGCAACGATTTCGTTTCCTGCATTGTCAACCAAAGCAGCATCTACTTTGGTGTAAGTACCATCAGCAGCAATATTCAGCTTTACGCCGGAGAATACATCCCATTCACCACTGATAATGAGTTCTTTTACAGCCTTGATCGCTGCTTCTGTACCTGCCGCACAGTTTGCGCTTAACGGAGATACATCTACAAAGCCTTCCTTCAAACCTCCATAGTAAGCAGAAGAACCAATGGTTTCAACAAACTTACTTGCATCTTTACAATCAAATGCAGCTTGGATTGCTGTTCCGTAGTAAACATCCCAGTTCCAAATAGCAGCTGTCAAGTGTGCATTCGGAGCATCAGCAGTCATATCAGAGTTGTATCCACAACCAAATACGCCTGCATTTTGCGCAGCGATTTGCGGTTGTGCGGAGTCACAGTGTTGAGAAATAACACCGCAGCCATAAGATTCAATCAATTCTTTTGCATATGCAGATTCGTTAATTTCATCAGCCCAAGCGCCTAATGTCTTAACATAAATAGTTGCGTCGGGGTTAACAGCTTTTACGCCTAATGCGAAACCATTGATACCGGAAGCAGTTTCTGCATATTCGGTACCGTAAGCAGCAACATAACCAACATTGTTGTTGCCTGTTTCCAAACTCTTCAAACCTGCAGCAATACCAGCCAAGTAACGAGCCTGATATGCTCTACCGAAGTAGTTGTTGAAGTTTGTTGTATTGCTCTTATAACCGGTTGCATGAGAGAAGATAACATCAGGGTATTCCCCTGCAGCTTCTTCCATAGCATCGATATATCCAAAAGAAATACCGAAGATAATGTCAACACCTTGTCCTACCAACGTATCAACAGCGGAAAGAACCTGTTCTTTATCTTCCGGAACTTCGTCAACAATAAAGAGTTGTTTGTCCACATCCATGCCTAATGCCTTCATAGCGGTAGTAATACCATTATGATGTGCATAGGTGTAACCTGCTGTGTCATTCTTGCTGTTGATGTAAATTGCGCCAATCTTCATATCGGTAATGGACGCAGTCTTGTCACCATCGTCTTCGTTGCCGGAATCAGTATTACAACCAACAAAACTGAACAGCAACAAAGCAGCAAGGAAAAGTGCCATAAATTTTTTCATAAGAAATCCTCCTTAAAAATAATAGATGCTTTTATTTTACATAAATCGACTTAAAAACACAATGTATTTTTTAATTTTTTTTGAATTTTTTTCATTATTTTCCCGAAAGAATCTGAATCAATTCGTTTGCGGTTTGCATGATATCCAGTTCATATCGCTTAACTGCGGAAAGAACAAGAATATCTGCGTTTTTCACCGCCTCTACAACATCAGGGTCAAACACTCTGTCTCTATGGGTCAGCAGCGCCTGTTCGTGATAACACAGTCACTTCAGGTCGATAGTCAATCATATAGTTAAAGTTTCCGGTATAGTTAGCGCCGTCAAGGCCTCCAAGGCTTATCATGTCCGCCTGAGTTCCGTAAATCCAACCGGTATCGCTGTCATAGACATACTTTCCATAGTCGGGGTCTGTATCTATAGATTGACTATCCAAATTTATTATACTTTGTAGAAAGAAAAACAGGCAACCGGGCTGTTTTTCTTCCCGCCTCCAGCCCTTGCAAGTCTCATGGCCCCGTTTATCCATGCAATAAAAACGACCGAGTCAAACCTAATGGTCTAATTCGGTCGTTTTGGTACGGGTGAAGGGACTTGAACCCCCACGGTCACCCACTGGAACCTAAATCCAGCGCGTCTGCCAATTCCGCCACACCCGCATGCGTAATCGCCTATTCAAAATAGCACGAACAACTGTCCTTGTCAAGGAAAATTGTCCCTATGTAGCCTTTTCGCCACTTCGCCGGTATCTTTGGATTTGTGGTGGCGAGGGTTCCGGCATCTTCTCTTTTATGGCGGTTTTACCACCTGTATCTCTACAATTTGAAAAATAAAAGCAAAGTTAAAATTGATACCGCCCGCCCCTGTATCTTTCCGCCATTTTCTGCTATACTATTAAAAACTAGACTACGAAAAGGAAGGTTTTACCTGTGGATATTATCGGAATTATTTTGTTGATTGTAGGAGTTTTATTTCTCCTGTTGGTTTGTTATATGAACTGGGAAACCAGACAGTTGGCGCTTACCCGCCACACATTTCGCACCTCTAAAAAACATGACAAACAACGTCCCATTACCTTCCTGCATATGACCGATTTGCATTTAGGCAGAACCGGCATCAAGACGGAACAAATTTTAAAAACTATCCGTGAAAGCCCTTCTGATTTTCTGGTTTTTACCGGGGATTATTTTGAAAAAGAAGCCCATATCCCGCGGCTTCTCTCCCTTATGGATGCCATCCGGTCTATCTACACAAAACCCATTTATTTTTGTTATGGAAATCACGACAGAAAGGACGGTTTTCAATTCAGCAAAGAATTAGAAGCGGCTACTACCCAGGAATTACAAAAACGGAACGTCACCGTATTGGAAAACGAAGCTACCATCTATCAAAAGGAGAATACGTCTCTGCACATTATCGGTCTTTCCGATGCTCGCTCTAACCAAACGGATATTCCAAGTGTGCTGGATGCAATCTATACACAAACGCCAAAAGATGACATGCCTACCCTGCTCATTACCCACAACAGCGACATTTTAATGAAAATGCCTCCTGCAAGCGTGGATTTTGCAGTCGCCGGTCATACCCATGGTGCCCAGGTCAGAACGCCCTTTGAAATAGAAATCAAAGTGTTGCATCGAAAAGATATTCTTTCTTCCAGAAAAAATATAATCCGCGGCGCACACAGATACAATGAAATTGACCTGTATATCAACCGCGGATTAGGATGTACGCTTCTTCCGATTCGGTTTTTATCCAAACCGGAAATTGCAGTGGTAACAATGATTACTTAAGTACCTTGCAGAAAATCAAGATAGAAACAACAATACCACCTGTGCAATAAATGTCAAGCAACCAGCAAACAATACCAATAAGAGTCGGTAACACTGGAATCCAGCCTAACAATGCGCCTACCAAAGCGTTTACTACAGCACCGATAACGATACCCACTGCGTAAATGATAATTGCCTTGATTAAAGAATCCTTATCTTCTGCTTTTGCTCTAATAGGGAACAACTTCATTAAAAGATCCATTCTTCTACACCTCCTACATCTTTTATTTCATATTTTTATTTTAATCTCTCTTCGAGAGATTCTTTCAAAGATTCATAGCCCGGCTTGCCCAGCAAAGCAAACATGTTTTTCTTATAGCTTTCTACCCCCGGCTGATTGAACGGGTTCACGCCCAACAAGTAGCCGCTGATTGCACAAGCCTTTTCAAAGAAGTATACCAAATAACCAAAAGTATACGCATCAATGGAAGGAATGTTGATAATCAAATTAGGAACGCCGCCATCGGTATGTGCCAACAAAGTACCCTGGTATGCTTTGGTATTCACATAATCTACGGTTTTTCCTGCTAAGAAGTTTAAGCCATCGCCGTTATCTTCTGTTTCGCCAATTACCAATTCTCTCTTTGGTGCATCCACTTTAATGACAGTTTCAAAAATATTTCGCATACCGTCTTGGATGTATTGTCCCATGGAGTGTAAGTCGGTGGAAAAATCCACACTTGCCGGGAAAATACCTTTGCCGTCCTTACCTTCGCTTTCGCCATACAATTGCTTCCACCATTCGGAAACATAATGCAATGCAGGCTCATAGTTTACCAACACTTCGGTTGTTTTTCCCTTACGATACAAAGCGTTTCTTGCAGCTGCATACTGATAACATACATTTTCTTCCAAATTGGAATTAGAATATTCTTTCAACGCATCTGCCGCACCGGTCATAATGGCATCAATGTCAATGCCGGCAACCGCAATTGGAAGCAGTCCAACAGCAGTCAACACAGAGAATCTTCCACCTACGTCATCCGGAACAACAAAAGTTTGATATCCTTCTGCATCTGCCAAAGACTTTAATGCTCCACGGCACTTATCGGTTGTCACATAGGTACGGGTAGCCGCTTCTGCTTTACCGTATTTTTCCTCCATCAAAGCCTTGAACACACGGAATGCAATGGCAGGTTCTGTAGTAGTACCGGACTTAGAGATGACATTCAAAGAAATATCCTTATCTTTTACCAAGTCTACTAAGTCAGCCAAGTAAGTAGAACTGATATTGTTGCCAGCAAAGAAAATCTGCGGGGTCTTTCTATTCTTCTTGCACATGTTGTTGTAAAAACTGTTGCTCAAAGCTTCGATAGCCGCTTTGGCGCCCAAATAGGAACCGCCGATACCGATAACAATCAGCACATCAGAATCAGAAATAATTTGATTAGCAGCTTCCTTAATGCGTACAAACTCCCGTCTGTCGTAAGCTTTCGGCAAATCCACCCATCCTAAGAAGTCGTTGCCGGCACCTGTCTTTTGATGCACTGCATCGTGTGCAACCTTTACATATTCCTTCAAGTTTAAAATTTCGCTTTCTGCCAAAAATGCAGAGGCTTTCTTGTAATCAAATGCAATTTGTCCCATTTTTCCTTACTCCTTTTATGCTAATAATTGATCCAAACGAATCTTTACTTCTCTTAAAAATTCTTCCGTATTTACTTTTCGAATATTCGGCAAAGTGGACAATGCTGCCAAATCTCCTGTCATAACGCCCTCTTCAATGGTTTGAATGGAAGCCTGTTCCAACTTATTTGCAAAATCCACCAAATCGGTTAAACCGTCCATTTCACCACGCTTACGCAATGCGCCGCTCCATGCAAACAAGGTTGCCATAGAATTGGTAGATGTGGTCTCCCCTTTTAAGTGTTTGTAATAGTGACGTTGTACCGTACCATGGGCTGCTTCATATTCATAATAACCATCCGGAGAAACCAGTACAGAGGTCATCATTGCCAAGCTACCAAATGCAGTAGCAACCATGTCAGACATCACGTCGCCGTCATAATTTTTACAAGCCCAAATAAATCCACCTTCTGAACGAATCACACGAGCAACCGCATCATCAATCAAAGTGTAGAAATAAGAGATACCTGCTGCTTCAAATCGTTCCTGATATTCTGCCGCAAAAATCTCTGCAAAAAGATCTTTAAACCGATGGTCATATTTTTTGGAAATGGTATCTTTGGAAGAGAACCACAAATCCTGCTTAGTATCCAAAGCATACTCAAAACATGCTCTTGCAAAACTTTCAATGGAATTGTCCAAATTATGCATTCCCATTAAAATACCGGCGCCTTTAAAGTTGTGAATGGTGGTTCTGGTTTCCTCCCCTGCTTCGTTGGTATATACCAGTTCAGCCTTTCCCGCACCGAGAATCTGCATTTCCACATTTTTATAAATATCACCATAAGCATGTCTTGCAATGGTAATGGGCTTCTTCCAAGTAGAAACGGTCGGTTGAATGCCTTTTACGATAATAGGTGCACGGAATACCGTACCATCTAAAATTGCACGAATGGTGCCGTTAGGACTCTTCCACATTTCTTTTAAAGTATATTCCTTCATACGGTCTGCATTCGGCGTAATGGTAGCACATTTTACTGCCACACCATATTTTTTCGTTGCCAATGCCGCATCGGTTGTAACCTGGTCATTGGTTTCATCTCTGTGTTCCAAGCCTAAATCGTAATACTCTGTATTTAAATCTACATAAGGATTTAATAAGATTTCTTTTATCATGTCCCAGATAATTCTGGTCATTTCATCGCCGTTCATTTCTACCAAAGGCGTTTTCATTTGAATCTTTCCAGCCATTGTTGTCTCTCCTTCACAAAAATATCACAAGATATTGTACCATAACTTCTTGCAAATAGACAATAATGTTGTATAATATTTTATAACAGTTTTTTGACGGCAGAACAGGAGTAGAACAAAATGGTCGAAAAGA
>CAYMRI010000101.1:0-7400 GCA_964392835.1 uncultured Eubacteriales bacterium | reverse complement strand
CGATGAGCTCGGGTCCGGTATGCGAAACACTTACAAATACACCAGACTATATTCTGGTGCCGAACCACAGTTTATTGAAGGAGATATATTCAAGACTATCATCCCGTTAACCGAAGCAGCCACTGCAACTGTTGGACCAATTGCAAAGGTAGCAAATGACGGAGTTAGTGACGGAGTTAGTGACGGAGTTAGTGACGGAGTTCCAGCACAGGTAAAATTAGATGCAGAAACTTTTCGTCAATTACTCAACTTTTGTAACTTAGAACGCACAAAAATAGAAATGATGCAATTTTGTAAAATTAGTTCAGATAGCTATTTTAGATATAATATTTTAAAACCTATGCTCTCAGCCTGTCTGCTCAAGCGAACCATCCCGGACAAGCCAAACAGTCCCAAGCAAAAGTATATCCGGGCATAAGCAGAACATTCAAAGCCGGAGGTTTGAGCCTCCGGCTTTTTATATTTTTTTCACAAACATTGCACGAATGGCATTTAGAACTGCCAAAATCATAACCCCTACATCGGCAAAGATTGCAATCCACATATTGGCAACACCGAAGGCAACCAGTACAAGAGATAAAATCTTAACGGTAATTGCTAAAACGATATTCTGCTGCACGATGCCTAAGCACTTGCGGGAAATCTTAATCGCCTTTGCTATTTTCATAGGATCATCGTCCATAAGCACAACATCCGCCGCTTCAATAGCCGCATCGGAGCCCATTGCACCCATGGCAATTCCTATATCCGCCCGGGATAATACGGGTGCATCATTGATACCATCCCCCACAAAAGCCAGCTTTGCCTTCTTAGTCTTTTCGGCAAGCAGTTCTTCTACTTTAGAAACTTTATCGCCGGGGAGCAGTTCACTGTAAACCACATCTATACCCAAGGTACCGGCAACTTGTTCCGCAACTGCCTTCCTATCCCCCGTCAGCATAACCGTCTTTTGAATCCCTGCACCTTTGAGAGACGCCATGGCCTTTGCAGAGGTGGGCTTTATTACATCAGAAATCACAATATGTCCGCCATAGTTGCCATCAATGGCAATATGAATAATAGTCCCTATTTTATGGCAATCCGCATATGCAATCCCCAAATGCTTCATCAATTTGTCATTTCCCACAGCAACAGAAACGCCGTCCACTTTTGCCATAACACCATTGCCGCTGATTTCCTGCACTTCACTTACCCGTGTCCTATCAATTTCACACCCGTAAGCCCGTTGTAAACTTTGGGCAATGGGATGCGAAGATGCACTTTCCGCAAGGGCAGCATACTCGATTAGTTTTTCTTCCGGCAATTCGTTGTGATGAAGGGCACTCACTTCAAATACGCCTTGTGTCAGTGTACCGGTTTTATCAAAGACCACATATCCTGTCTGGGACAATGCTTCCAAGTAGTTAGAGCCTTTGATCAATATTCCTTCTTTACTTGCCCCACCGATGCCGGCAAAGAAACTGAGAGGAATACTGATTACCAATGCACAGGGACAACTGGCAACAAGGAAAGATAAGGCCCTGTAAATCCACACATACCAATCTGCAGAGATGTGTAATATCAGCATACGAAACAGCGGTGGAAGAAGTGCCAACGCCAACGCACTGTAGCATACGACAGGGGTATATACCTTTGCAAATTTTGAGATAAATGCCTCTGATTGGGATTTGCGGGAACTTGCATTTTCCACCAAATCCAAAATTTTAGAGACAGTAGATTCTCCGAATTCCTTGGTGGTACGGATTTTCAGCACCCCGGTCATATTAATACAGCCGCTGATAATCTCATGGCCTACTTGCACATCACGGGGCAGGCTCTCCCCTGTTAAAGCACTTGTATTTAGAGAAGAAATGCCTTCCACAACCACACCGTCGATGGGTACTTTTTCCCCGGGCTGTACCACAATAATCGTTCCGATTTCCACTTCCTCCGGATCCACTTGTGTCAAGTTACCATCAATTTCTATATTGGCATAGTCCGGCCGGATATCCATAAGCTGGCTGATATTCTTACGGCTTTTGCCAACCGCATAGCTCTGAAACAGTTCGCCGACCTGATAGAACAGCATAACGGCAATGGCTTCTACATAATCACCACTGTCCGCAACTCCAATTACCATTGCACCGATGGTAGCCACTGCCATCAAAAAATTTTCGTCAAAGACCTGGCGGTTCCAAATCCCTTTTCCGGCTTTGATTAGTATGTCATAACCAATGACAAGGTACGGTATCAAATACAAAAGAAATCGAGGAATTCCGTCAATGGGTAAAAATCCTAAACCCACCATCAATACCGCCGCTATTATAATTCTGACAAGCATCTTTTTTTGTTTTTTGTTCATACTACATTTCCTTTCACAGAAAGATTTCGCAGTCGCTCTCTACTTTTTTACAATTCTTGCGTACATTCTGCATAACGGCTACAATGTCAGCATCCTCTTCAAAAATAACAATCAGCTTTTGTGTCATAAAGTTAATGGTTGCATCTTTGACCCCCGGCGTCTTTTTTGCAGCATCTTCCATCTTGTTAGCACAGCTGGCACAATCCACTTCAATCCTATATGTTTTTTTCATAGCAAAATACTCCTTTCAATCTTTGATTAAACAATCTTTTAATCGTTGTTTACAATATATTTAACGATTAAATAATTGTCAACCTATTGGGATAAAAACCTTCTTATAGGGACATTTAATCGTCTAAACGGATTATTTTTCTTTGGTTTTGTTGCCGTATGCTGGTCCAAATGCTATAATAGTTTTTATGCAAGGAGGGATAAAATATGCATAGCAAACCACTACCCCATGACCACGGTCATGTTTCGGAAGGATTACAACTGGGCATGCCTAAAGAGCAGACATTCGAAACCATTTCGGATCTTTTAAAAATGATGAGTGACAGCAAGCGCATTCAGATATTTTGGCTTCTATGTCATTGCGAGGAATGTGTGATCAATATATCGGCTCTTCTGGAAATGAGCAGCCCTGCCGTATCTCACCATTTAAAACTTCTGAAAACTGCCGGTCTCATTATCAGCAGACGAGAAGGAAAAGAAGTCTACTATACGGCCGCAAAGACCTCCCGTTCCCAAGTGCTACATGAAATGATTGAGCAGATTGTGGAAGTAGCTTGCCCTGTGGAAGAAACCTTTGAAGAAAGCCAGGCTTACGATTCCCAGACACAAGTCATCAATGAAATCCACGCATTTTTGATTGATGATTTGAAAAACCGTTATACAATTGAAGCGCTTTCTTCCAAATTCCACATCAACCAAACTACGCTGAAAACTTCTTTCAAGACCATGTTTGGACAACCCATCGCTGCATATATGAAGGAATACCGCATCAAACGGGCCAAGGAGCTTCTTGGTCATAGTGATATGCCAATCTCCCAAATTGCCTATGAAGTCGGTTACGAAAATCAGAGTAAATTTACGGCTGCTTTCAAGGATGTGACGGGTATGCTGCCCAAGGAGTATAGGAAGAAGAGATAAAATCCTCCGGGAAATCGGTTTAGCCGATGAGCTCGGGTCCGGTATGCGAAACACTTATAAATACACCAGACTATATTCCGGTGCCGAACCACAGCTTGTTGAAGGAGATAACAAGGGTAATTTTGTAGCGGCTATTTTAACTTTCCCAAAATCTCCCCAAAATACGCCGGCACATCCGCATGGAATGTCATGCGCTCCCCTGTTCGAGGATGGGTCAACTCCAATTGAAAAGCATGGAGCATCTGTCCCTGTGTTTCATACGCCCCAAACTTACGACCATATACCTCATCACCGCAAACAGGATGCCCAATATAGGACATGTGGACACGAATTTGATGGGTTCTCCCCGTTTCCAAAGACAATTCCACCAACGTGCAGTTGGAAAAACGCTCTACCACCCGGAAGTGTGTCACCGCTTCCCTGCCACTGTTTACATTCACTGCCATTTTCTTCCTGTCAACAGGATGACGACCGATAGGTGCATCAATCTTACCACTATTTTCAGGAATCACTTTATCCACCAATGCCATGTAAGTGCGGCGCATGGAATGGTCCTTTAGTTGTAAAGTCAAATGCTGATGAGCCGGGTTATTTTTCGCCACACACAAAAGACCTGTGGTATCTTTATCAATACGATGCACAATACCGGGACGAATTACACCGTTAATGTCGGACAAACTGTCGCCACAATGGTACAACAAAGCATTTACCAAAGTACCGGAAGGATTGCCGGCTGCCGGATGCACCACCATGTTTTTCGGCTTATTCAGAACAATAATATCTTCATCTTCATAGACAATATCCAAAGGAATGTTCTGGGGTACTGCTTCTAAAACAACAGGTTCTGGAATCTGCACCGTCACTTCATCGCCTAATTTCAGCTTCTGCTTTGCTTTGGCAGACACGCCGTTGACCAGCACCTGCTCCCGGTCAATCAGCCGTTGCACAAAAGAACGAGTGCAGTCGGCCAATTCCTCCGAAAGCCATACATCCAATCTTTTTTGACAATCTTCCTCCCGACGACAGCAAAGAATTATTTCTTCCATAGTTTTAAGCTCCTGTAGCCGGGATTTTCCTCTGTATAGAAGAAAAGCACATAAATCATAAGTACGATAACACCGCATACTAAAATGGAATCTGCTATGTTAAAAACAGGGAAATCATAGCCGAAAATATACACATCCAAAAAATCCACAACCCCTTCCCGGAAAAGGCGGTCATACAAATTGCCAAAACCGCCCCCTACAATCATGGAAACCGGTACAGTAAGCCACATCCGATTGGTAAAAAAAAGAAAGAAAAGCATAGCAAGGAGAACCAAACCGGTCAGGCCTACCAGAATGAATGTGTTTCCTTCTAAAACGCCCCATGCCGCGCCATTGTTGCGCACATGGCTGATATAAAAGAAATTTTCAATCACGGTGTAATATTTCTTTCCCACTTCCGGGTAAATCTGAATAATATAGTTCTTGGAAAGCTGGTCGGCAACAAAGACAAACACAACGATTGCCAACCCGGTAATAATGTGCTTCCAACTAAGCTTCTCCTGTCCCATCTGTATGCTCCTCCACAATAAACCAAGATTCGATGTTCATAAATTTCTTACAAAAACTGGGATTGATATTCCCTACACCGTAAACCCGATTTTTATTATAAAAAATAAAATGCTGTTTGTAATATAACCCAATATATGGTTCATCTGTCAGCAAAATGTTCTCTATTTCCGCAAAAATAGTCTTTCTCTCGTTTTCATAAATATAGCCGGAAAGCCGGGTAAACAAGGCATCCAAACTTTCGTTTGCATAGCCGGTAATGTTATTGGCGCCATTGGTTCCGTAATAAGAAGCCAAATCGTCCACTTGGGAAACATTCATGCCCACGAAGGCCAAATCATAGTCTTTCGCTGCAAGTTTTTGGGTAATCTCTTCCGCCGTGGCCTCTGTAATATTTAATGTAATGCCCACTTCTGCCAATTTTTCTTTAAAATAGGTGGCATAGGTCAGGCGCAATGCATTTTCTTTATTAACCAGGCAGGAAAAAGTCAATTGTTCCGCTGTGTAACCGGCGTTTTTCAACAACTTTTGCGCCGTATCCACATCATAACTGTACGCCAACTGGGAAGAGGCACGAATCCAAGCTTGGGGAACCACCGGAAAATCCGCAATAGTGGCTTGCACTTTGGAATACGTGTGCACTGCACCATCACGGTCTATGGCATAGGCAATGGCCCGTCGTACAGAAGAATCAGACAAAACAGGCTTGGTTACATTAAATGCCAAGACTTCATATTCTGTACTTACATATTTTTTGGTACTATAACCGATTTTACCACTGATTTTTTCGTAATCGTCACTTTTCACCATAACAATATCGCAATCGCTGTAAATGACTTCTGCGGTACTGTTATAAAAATGCACTTGAATAGTAGGAATGTACGGCGTCTGCTTTTCTTGAATGGTAGCATTCATTCCATACGCAATAAAAACCATTTGATTTGCCGATTGTTCTGCAAATTTATATAACCCTGTTCCCACCGGGATGGTATCTACCGTAGTATGCTTTGGCACAATGGGAAAATATAATTTTTCCGCAAAGAAGGAATCCGGATTTTGCAATTTAAAAATCACGGTATACGCATCCGGTTCTTCCATGGAAACAATATTACTGACACAATGGGCATATTTGTGATTCGGGTCACTTTGAATGGTTTGAATGGTATAGATGACGTCTTCTGCGGAAAAATATTTTCCATCATGCCATATCATGTTTTGCCGCAATTTCGCCGTCCACTCTCTGGCATCTGCCGATGGCGTCAAAGATTCAGCCAATACAGGCACTGCCTGCATACTGCTGTTTAAAGATACCAACCCGTCATACACAAGACTTAAAATTTCTTCCATGTAATAATTGGTATTGGTCAAAGGATTTAGGGTTTCATACCGGGTAGAAGCAACCGTCAAAACCCCTCCCTCTCTTGGGGTTACCACTGTAGGAGTTTCTGCTGCCGGATAACTTGCCACATAATCTTCCGGCATTTCCATCACTTCAAAAAAGTTGCAGGAGGTCATACAAATCACTAAAAAAAGACTGCAAAATATACACAATATGGATTTTTTCATTGCATTTCCTCCTTTTCTACCAAATCACTGTTATTGTATCACACTTGCGCCTGCTTGCACAATGTAATCATACCCACCATAGCGCCGGTATTTCCCTTATCTCTTCTGTGAGAGAAAAATACCCCTTCCTGGCAGGCTGTGCAAAGCCCCATATCATGGATGTTCTCGTCTATTACGCCACATTGCTGTAAGGTATGGACAATAATCCCTTTCATATCCACCGCATACTGGTCCTCCCCTACTTGTTCCATATATTCTGTACTCCACGGCAACAGAGACAGGAATTGCTGATACACATCATTTCTCACCAAAAAACAATCCTTACAAATACCGGGGCCAATCCACACCTGCACCTCTGCCGGGTTAGTCCCGTAGCTTGCTGTCATCTTCTTGACCGTTTCTGCAGCCACTTCCAACACGGTTCCCTTCCACCCGGAATGGGCTGCGCCTATGACACCATGCACGGCATCATAGAAAAAAACAGGAATACAGTCCGCATGTACTGCGGTCAAAATCACATCTTCACGGTCGGTTACCGCTGCATCATACTCTAATTCTGCGTAAAAGCCCGTTTTTTCATCTTTTGCATCCACAACCCGAACCTGATTGCCATGCACCTGATGATTGCTGAAAACGCCCTTTTCAGCCGCGCCCAAAACTTCTGCCAATCTCCTGTAATTTTCCGTTACATTCTCCAGGGCATCCCCTCTGGAATAACTCATGTTCATATTAAAAAGCCGTCCTTGGCTAACCCCGCCATGTTTGGTGGAAAAACAAAGCTTCACTCCCAT
>CAYMRI010000100.1:0-7488 GCA_964392835.1 uncultured Eubacteriales bacterium | reverse complement strand
TTCCTACTATAGAAAAAGAAGTAACAACGCCTCTGGAAACCTGTACCCAACAGGTGGTGAAAGACAATGCCATTGCCATTGTTCCCATTCTCAGAGCAGGATTGGGCATGGTAAATGGAATTCATGTATTGTTTCCTTCTGCGAGAGTAGGTCACATCGGTATGTACCGCAATGAGGAAACGTTGGAACCTTGCGAGTATTACTGCAAGTTACCTGACGGTATTGAGGACAAGCTTGTGTTGGTGGTAGACCCAATGCTGGCAACCGGCGGCAGTGCATGTGATGCTATTGATTTGCTGAAAAAACGTGGTTGCAAGAATATTAAGTTTATGGCAATTATCGGCGCACCGGAAGGGGTCAGCAAGGTGGCGGAAGCACATCCGGATGTAAATATTTATGTGTCCACCTTGGATAGATGCCTCAATGAAAACGGTTATATTCTGCCGGGCCTTGGGGATGCAGGGGACAGATTGTTTGGTACAAAGTAAAGTAGGAAATAAATGAGAAAGACCGCGAGGTGTAAATGCTTCGCGGTTTTCCTTTGGAGGTTTCATGACAAAGAAAGAGTTTACATATGCATTAAAACGGGGTCTTGGCAGGGGTATCATTGCCGCTAAGAATGACCCTGAAAAATATAAAGAGATTGTCCTAGGAGCCTGTCAAAAGTGTCTGGCTTTTGATCCCCAGTGTGAAGGTACGCGTGCCTGGTATATGCATGAATTGATTTCCTGCTATGAGGACAAAGCAGTTTTTCTACAAGTGATTTGTGAAAAATTCTTAAAGCAGAAATCCACAGGTGGCTGGAATATACAATATTTTTCCGAACTACTTTGCTATTTTGCCGATGACGGTTTCAACGAGGCGAAAGCGGCGCTTTGGGAAAAATATGACCAACTGTATCAAGCGCTACGAAGCAGAAAACGAGCCCCACAAGGCTTTTTTCATGAACGGGATGATTTTGGAATGTTGTGCGTAACCCTTTCTTATGAATTTGATTCCTATTTGCGGATTGCAAAGGATATTGGCGCACTTTACTTGACCAAGTCCTTTTATGATGGTTTTGACTTTGCATGGTTTTATGGACATGGGGAAGAAAAGAAATACAATCGGAGACTTCAGGCAAAAGCAAAACAATCTGCGGAATTGCAGTGCTATCTTGAAATGCAATGGATGTGGGAAAAAACGTGGCGGGAGCAGATGGAACACCGCTCTCACAAAAACCTTTCCGAATATACAGGAAGACGGCTATCTGTTTTGTTGGCAAAGGAAAACAAAGAAACCATTGAAGCATATGCAAACCAATATTTGGAGGCAAAGGGAGTGGAAGAAAGAATCAATGCTTTGCAAGCTTTCTCCAACTGCCCATTTCCGCTGGATCCTGCTCCGGTGATCAAAGATGCCCAATCAGATGTGGTTGCATTGAAAGAAGCTGCTTTGGAAGCACTAACAAACATTCGCCACCCGTCAGTGCGAGAATTTGCTCTGCAGGTATTAGGTTCTGATTTTAAAAACGGATTTCCTATGTTCGTCAAGAACTATCAAGCTAAAGACAGAGGACTGTTGGAAGATATTGTGAAACTTATACTGGCAAACCACGATGCATTCGAAGTACATAATACCTACGCTATCATTTTGGAATTGTTCCGTAAGGATAGTGGGATTTCCAATCCGCCCAAAAGTGTTCTGCCCATTCTCTATGAAACGACCCCTTGTTCCGTTTGCCGAGAAGAAATGGTCTCTCTCATGGGAAAATATAGAATGCTTTCCCCGGATGTGCTGGAGGAATGTCTTTATGATAGTAATGAAGAAATTCGAAAATATGCACAAAAGAGGCTTGGACGGATAGTGTCAAGTTGTCGTGGAGTTTTTTTGTTGACAACTTCGGCGTAACTTATTCTTTGTGGTTTGTGGCATATCATCCAGCGGTTTTACCAATCTGCGCCAAAATTGAGAAAATGGTAAAACTTGTTTTATCATTTTTTTCAGAATAAGCGGATTTTGATAAAACATCGGCCCTTGTTTTATCGTTTTCAAAAAAAATCGCCGTTTTCGAAAAACTTTTTTTGGAAAGTTTTACCGTTTTGGGCCTTTTGCGGGAAAAATGATAAAACCATGCAGGGAAGAGACACTAGCGCTCAGCATGGAGAGTGGAGCGGGGAACCCTTGACACTATCACTTCGGCGCAATTCCTTGTCTTTTTCCGAGGCAGGTAGTAAAATATAGCCGGATTTGAAAAAATAATCGGAGGTAGCTATGCAACAATTGGAGTGTTTGACACGAGACGGTTGTTCTGCAGCGGGGAAACCCGGTGTTTTGGTATCGATGCATCCTGCAGACCGTTATCTGTATTTCGACAAATTAGTACAAGATATTCTGTCCGCCTATGACTGTGCGGTGTTTTTTGATGCCAATCCCAACGACGATATGCCGGCTGACCTTGCAGAAGTAAAACTGATTGTCATAGCGGTGACGGAAAAATACCTAACCTGGAAGCACAGCGGTTTTATCTCTGAATTTCAGGTGGCAGACCAAAGTGGCATTCCTGTGCTGCCAATTATGTTAGAGCAAGGGATTAACAATCTGTTTAACACCAGATGCGGGAAACGCCAGTTCGTAGACGATACTGCTAAGTTGTGTCATCATCTTCAATCTGTGTTATCCACCGAGGAACCTGAGACCGCGAAAGAAGCGGCCAAAAGCGTTTTTATCAGCTACAGAAAGCAGGATATTGAAGCAGTAAAACGGCTGGTAGCCATCATCCGGTCGGAGCGGTTGTATGACCACATCAGACTGTGGTACGATACCAATTTGGCACCGGGGGAAAATTACAGCAGGGCCATTATGGACGCCCTCCATAGCTGTGACCTGTATGTGCTGGTGGTAACCCCTGCTTTATTGGAACAGGACAATTATGTAATGCGGGAAGAATATCCCGTTGCCAAGAAGGAAAGAAAAACCATTTTACCCATTGAAATGCAAAAGACAGACAGGGCACAACTGGCAAAAGCATACCAAAATTTGCCCAAATGTATTACAGAAAAGCAGACGGATGCGTTATTTGCAAAGCTTGCAATGCTTTTATAGAAAAGGAGAAACATATATGGAACCTTTATTTGAAAACAATTACACAAGAGACAAGAACCTAGCAAAAGAAATGTATCAGCACATCTTTTTTAAACGACCTTTGAATATGGTTCTCAATGGACTCCTTTTGCTGGTGTTTGTTGTTAATCTGTCCATTGCCATAGGGACAAATGATTGGAGCAACGGGTTGTATTTGATTATCATACCGGTGTTTTTTGGTTATGAAGTATTTACTTACTATCGTGCGGTAAATACTATGGTAAAACGAGATTTGGAAGTAAATCAAGGGCAGAAGATTGAAATTGCTGTTACAGTAAGTGAGGAAGGCCTCCAGCAAAAGGCGTCCACCGGTGGGGAGAGCCAGCTTGCTTATGCAGACATTAAGAAAACAATGCAGACGAAAAATCTCATTTTATTGCAGTCCGAAGCCAACTTGCTCTATATCCTTCGCAAAGATACCTTTACCAAAGGCAATGCCAAGGAGTTTGTTGCGTTTTTACAGGGAAAAGGCGTTAAAATAAAATGAAACCAGGCAAAAATAAGAAAAAGGGCATATGGATTTCTGTAATTGCCATTCTTTTGGCAATTCCGCTTGTTGTATTGCCGTTGATTACGGTTGTTGTTTACGAGATTGTTTTTGGACAGCGCTATGAAACCGCTCAATGGATGGCGTTTTCAGTGGCAGATTATCAAGGGCTGCAGGTGGAAAACTGCGAAATTCCTACAGGGAATAATAAGACCCTTGCCGGGTATCAATATAAAAAGGAAGACCAGAACATAAAAGGGGTTGTGGTAATGGCACATGGCCTTGGTGGCGGCGGGCATAATATGTATATGCCTTTTATTGACTATTTTACCTCTCATGGTTATTACGTGTTTGCTTATGATGCCACAGGCAATGGCAATACTGCCGGCGACTCGGTAGAGGGGTTGCCCCAAGGCGTAAAGGATTTGGATGCGGCTATTTGCTATGCGGAAAGTGCTGCTATCTATGAAGGCCTTCCGGTGGTTCTTTTTGGACATAGCTGGGGCGCCTATTCTGCAGGCAATGTGTTAAATCTGCATCCGGAAATCAAAGCAGTAGTCATGGTTGCGGGGTTTAATGAATCGGAAGATTTGATTTTTCATCAAGGGAAAAATATCGTCGGCGACCTGGCAACGATTCTCGTCCCTTATGTTTCTCTCTATGAACAAATTAAATTCGGAGCAGAATATACCAATATCAGTGCCATTGCGGGTTTGAAAAATACGGATGCAGGTGTTCTCATTGTGCACAGCCAAGATGACACTACAGTTCCTGTGGTATATGGTTACGATAAATTTTATGAGGCCTTCGGCGAATCGGATTCAGAGCGATTTGATTTTGTTCTATACGAGGACAGAGGGCATAGCTATCTATTTTATTCGGAAGCGGCCAATGCCTATCGGGAACAATTAAATGCTGACTATCGCACTTATGTAGAAACAAACGGCGGTGCGTACAACGAAGAAACCAAAATCGCATTTATGCAGGAGCATCTGGACAAGAAACAGTGCTTTGAACCGGATTCGGAACTGATGCAGCAGATTATGGCGTTGTATGATGGGTGTTGTTATTGAAAAACAATAAAAAACACTTGAAATTCGATAATATATATGGTATATTCGTTTCCAAGGGGGGACTTTGCTAACATGAAAAAGAGAAAGTGGATTCTAAATATATCTTTTATAATAGTTTTATTGTTGACACTGATTATTTTCGCTGTGACATTGCAGGAAACCATGGCATACAACGAAGCCAACGATGATATCTTTGGCTCTTATATGGACCCATTTATTGGTTTTCTTTCTCTGCTTCCTGTTCTGGTGGTGGAAGTTTTGTGTTATCTGCTGGCACGCTTCTTGCTGCTGGGTGGTTGGAAGAGAAGTTGAAAGTGTGCTGTCTTCTGCTCGCAATGCGACGTGGCTAAGCGAACCCAAAGCAAAAACATTTGATTTTTCCCATTACAAGGCAATCCATCGGTTCCTTTTTTCTGATCTTTATGATTGGGCGTGACAGATTTGCTGAGAAAAATATTTATGGAAAGTATTGTGTGAGGAATGGGAACCGTTGAATGGACTATTTTTGCGTATGGTAAAATAGACTTCTTTTTTCTATCTGCAAATTGTGGTAAAATAGTCCCATAAGACTTTGTGAAAGGATAAAGCGGAGGGATGAAAATGGCCGAAGAAAGAAACTGGCAGTTTGAACTTGCGGAATATATTCGTCAGGGTGAACCTGAACAGACGGAAAAAAGTGAAGCATGGCAAACTGCAATCGGTTTGCAGGAAGTTGACGGGCTGAAAACTTCTGCTTATTTATTGCGTACAGCAAAAGAGCATATTGAAGGAAAAATCAGTATCGGAGAAGCGCAAAAGCGAATTCAGAGCTATTATGAAGAACAAAACCATCGCATAGAGATACAGGAAAAGACAAAAGAAGCGGATATTGTATCGGCGAGAATCGCCATGCTCCTTGGGGAAAAAACATTTCAGTTTTCACCTGCAGAATGGTTGACCATACATCGTCGCCTTTTTGAAGGCGTTTTTAAACACGCCGGTCAGATTAGAACATATAACATTACCAAAAAAGAATGGGTGCTGAAAGGTGATAGTGTCATTTATGCAGCGTGGAACAGCATTAAAGAAACTTTGAATTATGATTTTAGTGTGGAAAAACAGTTTTCATATGAAGGCTTGTCGCTGGAAGAGTCAGTAAAGCATTTGGCGAAATTTGCTTCTGATATCTGGCAGATACATCCTTTTGGGGAAGGGAATACAAGAGCAACAGCAGTTTTTATCATTAAATACATGAAGACTTTTGGCTTGGAAGTAAGCAATGATGTGTTTGCGGAACACTCTTGGTATTTTCGCAATGCTTTAGTGCGGGCCAATTATAATGATTTGAAAAATGGCGTTCATGCAACCACAAGGTTTTTGGAGATGTTTTTCAGTAATTTGTTA
The DNA here is from genome assembly GCA_964392835.1 of uncultured Eubacteriales bacterium. Taxonomy (GTDB): domain Bacteria; phylum Bacillota; class Clostridia; order UBA1212; family CASDQQ01; genus CAYMRI01. Next base: position 1,422 of record CAYMRI010000100.1, on the reverse strand, counting down.
CTGGGAACAAATTATGAATTGAAGAATCGTCATATGCATGTAGATTATGTGGGAGACGTTGATAAAGAAAAAAACCAAAGTGCAACAGAAAAATTTTCAAAGTGCAAAAATTGCACTTTGAAATGCACTTTAGAAGACTTGGCGATTCTTCGAATTATTTTGGAAAAGCCAAGTATAACGTTGAAAGAACTGGCACAGAAAATTGGAAGATCAGAACGAACGATTAAAAGTAAAGTTTTGTTGTTACAGCAAAAGAATTATATTCGACGGGTGAATGGCAAACGATATGGCAAGTGGGAGGTTTTAATAACTTTGTAACCGATGCTGAGAAAAATATTTATGGAAAGTATTGTGTGAGATATATGAAAGACAGAATTTTAGAAGAATTACGAAAAATAGAAAAGAAAGAAAATGTAAAGATAATCATGGCAATAGAATCCGGAAGTAGGGCATGGGGTTTTGCATCTCCGGATAGTGATTATGATGTTCGATTTATTTATGTGAGAAATAAAGAGGATTACCTAAAACTGGAAGGGGTTAGAGATGTTATCGAGTGGCGACTGGATGACACACTTGATATCAATGGCTGGGATTTGAAAAAAGCATTGCAATTGCTGCACAAATCAAATCCAACAGTGTTTGAATGGTGTGCTTCACCCATTGTATATATGGAGAGAGAAGCGTTTGCGTGGTTAAAAGAAATATTGCCGCAGTATTTTTCCATGAAGAAAAGTCTGTTTCACTATTGGCACATGGCAGAGACCAATTATAGAGAGTATTTAAAAGGTGATGAAGTTAAGGTGAAAAAATATTTTTACGTACTTAGACCGTTGTTGGCTGCCAAGTGGATTTTAGACAAGAAAACAGCGCCGCCTATGTTATTGGATGATTTGGTAGAAGCGGAATTGGAAGATGCCCTTCGACCGGAATTGACCCGTCTCTTAGCGTTGAAAAAAACATTGCCGGAGATGGGGATGGCGCCAAAAATACAGATTATCAATGATTATATTGAACGAGTCATGCAGGAAATAAAGGCCATTGCGGAAAGCATGGAAGATACTGTACCTGAATGGGAGCCGTTGAATAGGCTGTTTTTGCGTATGGTGAAATAGGGATTGGGCGGATGTCACCTGCGTTTGATATGACGTTTAAGGAGTAAAATGAGTTTTTGCAGAATTAAAAGATATTTTGGTTAAAATTAACTAAAATATCTTTTGGAAATATTGAAAAGAGAGGAACAATCAGGTATACTAAAAGAAATTTAGGGAAAAACTAACCGAAATATCTTATAGGAGTGTCTGTTATGGAGAAAGAAATTAAAAGAGATTATTATCTGGAACAGTTGGTGAAACGTAAGGATAATGGATTGATTAAGATTATAACAGGAATTAGAAGATGCGGAAAATCATATTTACTACGTAC
>CAYMRI010000099.1:0-7542 GCA_964392835.1 uncultured Eubacteriales bacterium | reverse complement strand
ACCAAAGCCGGAAAATAAATATTTAGTAGTTGCCATATTATTTACCCTCCGTATGACCAATTACTTCCCCTGCCAAAGACAAATATGCTTCGGCGCCTTTTGAGTGTTTATCGTACAAGATAATAGGAAGCCCGTAACTAGGCGCTTCGCTTAACTTTACATTTCTGGGAATCACTGTACGATACACTCTATCCCGGAAATATTTCTTTACTTCTTCTACAACCTGAATAGACAAATTTGTTCTGGAATCAAACATGGTAAGAACAACACCTTCTACACCAATTTTGGGATTTAAGTGCTTCTTTACCAGTTTTACGGTTTCCATTAATTGACTAAGGCCTTCTAAAGCATAATATTCACATTGAATTGGTACTAAAACCGTATCAGAAGCCGTTAATGCATTTAAGGTAATTAAACCCAAAGACGGCGGACAGTCTATAAAAATATAGTCGTATTCCCCGCGAATGGTTTCAATTGCGGTTTTCATCCTTGTTTCTCTGGAAAACAAAGGCACCAATTCTATTTCCGCACCGGCTAATTTAATACTGGCCGGGCACAAATGAAAGGTCGGAATATCCGTCGTTTGGATACACTCTTTGATATCTTTGTCATTAATCAATACATCGTACATGGATGTTTCTACATTTTTCTTATCCACACCCAAACCGCTGCTGGCATTCCCTTGCGGATCCACATCAATCAATAATACTTTCTTTCCTTTATACGCTACACAAGTGCTCAAGTTCACAGCCGTTGTCGTTTTTCCAACACCGCCCTTTTGGTTGGCGATTGCAATTACTTTTGCCAAAAAATCCACCTCTCGCTTCTTTTTTATAATGAAATTATTTTACCATACTCATAAAATAAAGTACAGAATGTTTCACGTGAAACATTCTGTACTTTTATTCCTTATTTCTACAAATTAAATATCCAAATTGCTGGCTTTTGTTGCATTTTCCTGAATAAACAGTTTTCTTGGTTCTACCTTTTCTCCCATTAAATCAGAAAAAATTTCATTTGCTTCTACAGCGTCTTCCAGCGTTACTTGTAAAATGGTTCTGGTATCCGGATTCATGGTGGTTTCCCACAATTGTTCCGGATTCATTTCACCAAGACCCTTAAAACGCTGAATATAAACATCTTCTTTCTTCCATTTCTTTTCTGCCAGTATTTTTTGTAATCCCGCATCATCGTATGCATACAAAGGATCTTCTTTTCCCTTTTCAATCTTATACAATGGGGGCTGTGCAAGATATACATAACCGGCTTCAATTAACGGCCGCATATAGCGGAAGAAAAATGTTAATAACAACATACGAATGTGAGAACCGTCTACGTCGGCATCGGCCATAATAATGACTTTGTGATATCTGGCTTTGGAAACATCAAAGTCCGGTCCGATATTGGCGCCGATTGCTGTAATCACAGGTGCCAGCTTTTCATTGTCATAAACCTTGTCAATTCGAGATTTTTCAACATTTAACATCTTACCCCAAAGAGGCAGGATAGCTTGAATTTCTCTCTTTCTGCCCTGCTTTGCAGAACCACCCGCGGAATCACCCTCCACAATATAAATTTCACAAAGCGCAGGGTCTTTTTCAGAACAGTCTGCCAATTTACCCGGCAGAGAAACAGAATCAAATGCGCTCTTTCTTCTTGCCTGTTCTCTTGCACGTCTTGCTGCTTCTCTTGCTCTGGAAGCGGATAAACATTTTTCAATAATCAGCTTTGCAACCTGGGGATTTTCTTCTAAATAGGTGCTCAACTTATCAGCAACCACGCCTTCTACCAAACCTCTGATTTCGCTGTTCCCCAGCTTTTCTTTGGTTTGTCCTTCAAATTGCGGCTCTTCCAATTTCACACTGATAATGGCGGTTAATCCTTCTCTCACATCGCCGCCTTCCAGGTTCTTATCTGCATCCTTTAAAATATTGGCTTTTCTTGCATAATCATTAATAACTCTGGTAATGGCAGATTTAAAACCGGTTAAATGGGTTCCGCCTTCATGGGTATTAATGTTATTGGCATAACTGTAAATATTTTCTACATAAGAATCATTATACTGCATGGCAATTTCACACAAAGAGCCATCCTTCATACCTTCTACATAAATAGGTTCCGGATGCAGTACATTTTCTTTTCTATTTAAATATGCTACATAAGAATGAATACCGCCTTCATAGTGGAATACCTTCTGTTCCGGTTCTTCATCTCTTTCATCCAATAAAGTAATCTTAATGCCTTTATTCAAGAAAGCCATTTCACGGAATCTGGTTAACAAAATCTGTGCATCATACACAGTTTCTGTAAAAACTTCCGGATCCGGTAAGAAGGTTGTCCTTGTTCCCGTCTTATCAGAAGTTCCCTTTTCCAATAACTTGGTAACAGTCTTTCCTCTTTCATATCTTTGATAATACACTTTACCATCTCTGGAAACTTCCACTTCCAAATATTGGGACAATGCATTTACGACGGAAGCACCTACACCATGCAAACCACCGGATACTTTATAACCGCCGGTACCAAACTTACCGCCGGCATGCAAAATGGTATGTACCACTTCTACTGTAGGAATTCCCATCTTTGGATGCATACCTACCGGAATACCGGCACCGTTATCCTGTACGGAAATAGAATTATCTGCATGAATGACAATATCAATGGTATCACAACGACCAGCCAAAGCTTCATCGATACTGTTATCTACAATTTCGTAAACAAGATGATGCAACCCTCTGGAAGACGTGCTTCCGATATACATACCGGGTCTTTTTCGGACAGCTTCTAATCCTTCCAGCACCTGTATGTCACTTTCGTTATATTCTGCGCCTTCCACATTGCTGTTCATTAATTCTTCATCTTCATACATCCTATGGGTTCCTCCATTCTTTTCTTTAATGTATTGCAGGATAAAGAGGATAAATAAATCCTTGTTTCTCCGTAAACCGTAACCACCAGAAAAGATTTGGGTAAATCTTCCGATGCATCCACCATAATGCCGTCCTGCTCTGCTTTCTGCAAAAAAAGCCTTGTCTTTTCTCCAATGGTGGTCTGATCCAAATCAAAAATTCCTACAATATTCTTTGTATGAATTACAAAATCTGAACCTAAATGCAATAACATCTTTTCTTCTCCTTTTTCCTTTTACGGAAAACGCCACTCCTAATTGCTATTATAGCAAAAAACAGCTTTAAAAACAATTCTATTTTTCTTCTTTTTGTAAGTTTCCTCTCTCTATGTGATAAAAACAAATTTCCGAATTTGCACCATTTTTGACAATATTTTTATCAGTGCAGGTTACAAAAGTTTGAATTTCTTCTATTTTTTCAAATAAAAGTTTCTGCCGCTCTAAATCCAACTCGGATAATACATCATCCAACAATAAAACAGGTTTTTCCCCTGTATCTTTTTCCATAATCAAAAGTTCTGCCAGTTTGGAAGATAACACCGCTGTCCTTTGCTGTCCCTGGGAACCATATATTTTTAAATCATCTCCATTTAATAAGTAGATATAATCATCTCTGTGAGGACCTACGCTTGTGGATTCCCGTTCAATATCCCCTGCCGTAGATTGTTTTAACTTTGTCAGATAAGTTTCCCGGGTTACAGAGGGCGCATAGTTTAATACCAGCTGCTCTTTTCCCCCACTGATAAATCTATGATTTTCTTCTATTAAAATACTGATTTCTTCTAAAAACTGCTCTCGTTGCTTTATAATTTCCATACCCAACTGATACAAAGACTGATCCCATACTTCCAAGGTATTCATATAATCCCGATTTTTCTTAATTTGTTTTAAAAGAGCATTTCTTTGTAATAAAGTTTTATTATACTGCTGCAATGCATAAAAATAAGAAGGCTTAATTTGGCTTAATGCAATATCAATGAAGCGACGACGTAATGCAGGTCCCTGCTTTATCATCATTAAATCTTCCGGAGAAAAAATGACAGCATTAAAATTTCCCATGAGCTCTCCTATCTTTCGAAGGGGAATTTCCTGTACAGAAATAGCTTTCTGCTTTTTTTGATTATAACGGAACTGCATGGTTCTATCCCCTTGTCCGTTTTCAAAAAATAAATCAATACAGAAGCTATCTGCTTCCGTATTGATTAAATCTACATCATGTGCGGTTCTGTGAGATTTTCCTGCAGCACATAAAAACAATGCTTCTATAATATTTGTCTTTCCTTGTCCATTCTGTCCATAAATCACATTTAACCCAGAACAAAAGGAAGTTTCCATCTCTTTATAGTTGCGAAAATTTCTCAATCGGAGATTCCGTACATACATATGCCGCCCTCACTCTTATCGTAACGTCTTTAAAGGCATAATTAAATAGGTAAATGCATTTCCTTCTACCGGCACCAAAGAACAAGGACCCATATTGGTAGTAAACAGAATCTTTACTTGTTCATCATCAATGACTTTCAGGGTCTCTAAGAAATTTCTGGCATTAAAACGAATCTCCAATTTATCCCCTAAGGTTTCGCAAACCACTTCTTCTTTTGCAGAACCATTTTCTGCAGTAGCGGTCATAACAATTTTGTCATATCCAACCGTCAAATTTAAAGGATTCTTTCTTTCATCATTCATAACAATGGAGGCTCTTTCAATGGCGCCCAGCAAATCTTTGGTATTCACAATCGCAGACAAGGAAGATTCTTTTGGAATCATAATCTTATAATTTAAATAAGTACCTTCAATCAAACGGGATACCAGTTTACAGCTGCCTGCACGGAACATCATCTGATTATTGGCAATACAAAGATCAATTTCTTCCGATACATTCTGCAGAATCTTATAAATTTCATTTAAGGTCTTACCCGGAATAATACAGGAAAAACCTGCATTTTCCTGATTAGACTCTTCTTTTCTATAAGCAAGCTTGTAGCCGTCCGTTGCAACGAAATTAATATAGTTTTCATCAATTTCTACAAACACACCTTTAAAAATTGGTCTGTTTTCATCATCGCTGACTGCAAATGCAGTTTGACGAATCACATTTTTCAAAGCATCCCTGCTAATGGTAATCACATTTTCCTGTGCCACATCTGCCATTTTCGGGAAACCATCCGGATCAATGGATTTCAATTCAAAAGTAGAATAAATGGATTTAATGCTGATAATGGAAAATTCATTCATATCTACATCTATTTCATCTCCGGAAATCTTACGAATCACTTCTCCAAATGTTCTGGAATACAAAACGGCTCTTCCCATTCTTTCCACATCTGCTTCAATTACACATTCAATGGCAATTTCCAAATCGTTGGAAGAAAGTTTAATCTGTCCTTCTTCTGCCTCAATTAAAATACCTTCCAAAATAGGCATAGTACTTTTTGATGGTACTGCTTTCTGTACAATATTAATAGCTTCTAAAAGTGAATCCCTGCTACAAGTAAATTTCATGGTGTTACCCCTTTCTTTTGTTTCCTAGGTCATACCCATTCAGTATAACACAAAGCAATCTTTTTTTCTATTTTATTTCTATTTTTTGTAGTTGTTATATTAGGTCCTGTGTAAATTGTTGAAAACTGTCGAAAACCCTCATTTTGTGGGGAAATTTGTCTGTTGAAAGTTTGTTGAAAACTTGTTTTTACTATCCACAGTTTCAACAGGCAGGAAAAAATAAAAATAATTTCCACAAGCAGTTTTCAACTTTTCCACATTTTCTGTGGAAAATTAGTTTAACAAATTTAAAATATCTTCAATGGAAGAATCAAACACAGAATCTTCTTTTCTTTTCTGTTCAATATTGGAACAAGCAGTCATAACAGTTGTATGATGCTTTCCACCTAATTCTTTTCCTATTTCAGGGAAAGAGAAATCCAACAAAGACCGACATAAATACATACAAATCTGACGAGGAATGGAAATTTCCCGGTTTCTCTTATTGGATCTGATATCTTCCGGCTTCACATCAAAATAACGGGAAACCACATCCAAAATCACTTTTGGAGATAAAGAATCTTTGTGTCCATTATTGTCTGTAATATGTTTTAACGCTTCCATGGCAGTGGCAAGAGAAAGCTCTGCATGATTTAAGCGGGCATACATCAAAATTTGATTAAAAGCACCTTCCAACTCTCTAATATTGGTTCCTACATTTTTTGCAATGTATTCATATACGGTATCCGGTATCAGGAGACCTACTTCTTCTGCCTTATTTCTTAAAATTGCCACTTTTGTTTCATAATCCGGCTTTTGCACATCACAAACCAGACCGGATTGGAAACGGCTGCGCAATCTTTCATCAAATAAGGTTAATTCTGCCGGAGAACGGTCGCTGGCGATGATAATACGCTTATTGGATTGCTCCAATGCATTAAAGGTGTGGAAAAATTCTTCTACAGTAGATTCCTTTTCCATTAAAAATTGAATATCATCCACCAAAATCAAATCTACATTGCGGAATTTATCCCGGAATTTCGGAAATTCATTTTTCCTCGTTGCCGCAATAAATTCTATGGCAAATTCTTCTGCGGTTACATATAATACATTGGCAGAAGGATTATTTTCCACAACATAATTTCCAATGGCGTGCATGAGATGGGTCTTTCCCAACCCGGAACCGCCGTACAGGAAAAATGGATTATAAAGATTATGGTAGAGATTGTCCGCAATGGCCACTGCCGCAGCATGTGCCATACGATTACTCTTTCCTACAATAAAGGTATCAAAAGTATACCTTTTATTTAAATGGGTATTTTCATATGCCACGGATGTAGGTTGATTGATTTCCTCCAGCATATGTTCAGAAGGCAATACAAAATTCACATTGTAATCCCGTTTGGATACCTGATGAATGGCATTCTTAATTAAAGGATAGAATCTCTGTTCCAAAGATGCTTTAATAAAATCCGCATTTGCCGGTACTTCCAAATTCATAAAATTGGAACCGCCGGAAACGGCCTTTAAAGGTAACATAAATGTGGTAAAACTTAATTCGGATACTTCGTCCTTTATTAATGCAAGGGCATTGGCCCAGATGTTTGTCACTTGTGTGTTCATAGTATAAATCCCCTTAAGTATGTATATTTCTGTGTTTTGTATCTCAATCCGCATTTGCAGGGATTTATCTTTGGTAAAAATGATTGCTTTGAAACTTTACCAAAAGACAAAAATTTTTGCAAGGGACAAAAAATCGACAGAATAAGGGAAAGATTTTGTAGAAAACACAAGATATATAAAAAAATTTTAAAGCGTAACCCAAGATATTGTAAAAAAAAACAAAATTTTTCAAATTTGACAATTATATTACAAAAATGAAATTTAACTTTCATAAAAGAAATGCAACTGAATTTACGAAAAAGCCGTTGACAGGTTGCAAAATTATGATTATAATTGAGCGGTATTATAGTGAAAAATGCCTATTTATGGGCTTTGGGAAACATATTGGAGGGAAAAGAAAATGAAAAGAACGTATCAACCGAAAAAAAGACAGCGTAGTAAAGTGCACGGCTTTAGAAGCAGAATGAGCACAAGAAACGGAAGAAAAGTTTTAAGAAGAAGAAGATTAAAGGGCAGAAAAGTACTGTCAG
>CAYMRI010000098.1:0-7551 GCA_964392835.1 uncultured Eubacteriales bacterium | reverse complement strand
ATTCTTTAAAGAAAAAAGCCGAATGACTAGCAAAACCTGTGTCTGTATCACCCGAGAGCGAATTTGCTGTTTTTTGTGCTACTTTCGCCATGCATTTTTGTAAGGTTTCAGCAGCTATTTTACAAGACCCGGTAGTGTTTTTTGTAATCATATGTAAAAAATTGTGATAGATTGTATAATTACACATTAAAACTTTTAATTCACACCACCCGTAAAGATGCCCAATCAAGTCCGGTGTTTGAGACGAATACAAAGAAATGATAGGGATTTCTTCTTTAAACATGGAGGTAGTGTCTTCCATGGCGAGAAGGTCCTTCTTTATAATCTCTATGACGGCTATCAGGTCTGCCTCTTTTTCTTCAGCCAAAAGCAAAGCCTCTGTCTGGAATTGCTCGGCAAGCTGCGTTGCATGTCGCTTATCATAGGTGACCATGGCAGTAACCAAAGCTTCTGTATAGTTTTGTACCGTAGGTTCAGCTATGTCCTCTAAAAGCAAATCAACGGTTTGCAACATTTCCAATGCGGTTGCATTCTCAGAAAATACCTGTGCCAGTTTTTCGTAGCCATCACTGGTTGGCACTTCCGGTTGCTTTTCCTCTGCGCAGGCGGAAAAAATACCGGCAAAGATGCACATACAAAGCAATATGCAAATCAAATTTTTTCTGTGTTTCATATGAAATTCCCCCTCAAATAATTCTATCATTTATTATAAAAGGCGAAGGGGGAAAATGCAATTGGTTAGACGGAAAAGCATTTCCGGTTGCAGGGGGATAAAAATGGATTTATAATACATTTAACGCTTACATATGATCCAATTGGAGGTTTTACAATGATACCACTAAAAGACAATTCTGTATTTTTATTGCAAGGGGACAGCATTACCGATGCGGGAAGAAATTTTAATGACCCGCAGGATTTGGGACCGGGGTATGCCATGTTTTTCGCAACACTCGTGCAGGAAGCCTTTCCTGAAAAAAACATCGCATTTATCAACAGAGGTATCGGCGGCAACAGAACCATAGATTTAAAAAATAGGTGGCAACACGATTGCATTGATTTAAAACCGGATTATGTCAGCATTTTAATCGGCATTAACGATACCTGGAGAAGGTATGACCAAAACAGTCCTACCAGTGCAGAAACCTTTGAAGCAAACTACAGAGCAATCATAGAAGATACCTTAAATAATACAAATGCGCAAATGATTATGCTGGAGCCCTTCTTATTATACGACCCTATTGACCGTATGGAATGGCGGGCTGATTTGGATGAAAAAATATTTGTCTGTCGGAAGCTTGCAAAGGAATACGGATTGGAGTACATCGCTTTGGATGGTATGTTTGCCCAAAAAGCTATGAAGACACCATACAAATACTGGTTGGTCGACGGCGTACATCCTACCAAAGCAGGACATATGCTCATAGCTAAGGCTTTATTGGAAAGATTCTGTTAACGTTTTGTGGACGCGGTTGCTCTAAAAGCGGGAATTATGTATAATGTGGTATAAGTATTTTTTTGTGGAGCAACTATGAAATTTAAAAAGATAAATGAAAATAAAATTATGGTAACCCTGTCCTGGAAGGAGTTAGCCTCCAGAGATTTGGATGCGCGGACGTTGAAAAATAATTCTGTAGCTTATCAGAAGTTTTTCTGGGATATGATGGAACGTGCACAGGAGGAACTGGGGTTTGATGTGCGAGGAAGCCAGCTTATGGTGGAAACCGTACCGGATAAAGAGGGTAATATTATGATTACCATTACCAAGTCCGGGGGAGAGCCTGATGGGCAGCATGGATTGGAACGACTGTTCCAGGAACTGTTTCAGGCGGCCAATGTGTCCCCGAAACAGGAAGAAGAGCCGGTGGCAAAAGAGACCACCCGCTATGACACCTTCCGCTTTGATGACTTTGAAGCTTTAGTGGGATTTGCCAAGTCCGTACAGGGTAACTGCAATCTTGTGAACAAATTATATTGTTTTGAAAATGCCTATTATTTAGTGGTAAAGAGCGGATTGAGAAAACAAAACATGGCGGATACTTTGTTTGATATTGCACTGGAATTTGAAGGGATTCCCCTGGAATCGGCACTTTGGATGCCGCTTTTAGAAGAGCGTGGAAAGAAAATTATAAAGGGCAAAGCGATTCAGATTTTGACGGAGAAATTTTCATAAAGGAAGCAATGAAATATAGCATACAATAAATTGGGAGGCTTTACATGATTAAAATTGAAAATTTAACCAAGACCTACGGTCAGGTAAAAGCTCTCGACCATATTAGTTTTGAGGTAAAGGAAGGAGAAGTGTTAGGCTTTCTGGGACTGAACGGTGCCGGAAAGACTACTACCATGAATATTATTACGGGGTTTATCCCGCCTACTTCCGGTACCGTAAAGGTCGAAGGCTTTGACGTCATGGACAATCCGCAGGAAGTGAAAAAGCGGATTGGCTATTTGCCGGAACAACCGCCGGTTTATACCGATTTGACTGTAAGAGAATATTTAAAGTTTGTAGCAAAATTGAAAAAAGTAGCCGGCGACGAAATCAAAGAAAATGTAGACATGGCCATTGAAAGTGTAAAGATTCAAAAGGTGGCAGACCGTCTCATTGGCAATCTTTCTAAAGGCTATCGACAAAGAGTGGGGTTTGCGCAGGCGTTAATCGGGCAACCTAAGATTTTAATTTTGGACGAGCCTACAGTAGGCTTGGACCCTACCCAGGTAATTGAAATCAGAAAGCTGATTTCTGATTTGCAGAAAAAACACACCATTATTTTCAGTTCCCATATCTTGACGGAAGTCAGTGCCGTGTCCAATCGTGTGGTTATTATTGACAGCGGAAAGATTATAGCGCAGGGCGATACCAAGAGTTTGTCCCGTTCCTTGGGCGGGAAGAATCTACAGGTTTCCATATTGGGCCCGAAGGCTTCCGCACTTTCTGCTATTAAAACCGTTTATGGAGTAAAGAGCGTAGAATGGGTAGAAGGGCGTGATGATGTGAATACCTTTGCCATTGAACAGGCAGATGGAGAAGATGTGCGCAAGGCCTTATTCTATGAAATGGCAAGGCAGTCTTTCCCAATTTATGGCTTAAAAGCTTTGGACGATAATTTGGAAGATATCTTCCTGGGCATTGTAAAACGCGGTGGCGCGAGAGGAGGTAACGTATGAGAGCGGTATATGAAAAAGAAATGAAGTCCTATTTCAATTCTCCGGTTACCTATGCCATGATTGGCTTATTCCTATTGTTGCTTTCCATTTTCTTTTATCTTGGGAATCTGCTTTCCCAGGATCCTGATTTTGGGGGGACACTGCAAACCGGTGAATACTTTTTGATTTTCTTTGCCCCGATTATTACCATGAAATTATTGGCAGAAGAAAAAAAGAATAAGACAGAGGTGCTGCTTTTAACATCTCCTACCTCCGTTAGTTCCATTGTGTTGGGAAAATTCTTTGCGGCATTAACTGTTTTTACCATTATGCTGTTGATTACATTGATTTATCCCATTATTTTGTCCTTCTTCGGCACATTGCCGACGGCATCCTTAATCGGAAACTATGTGGGATTCTTCTTTATGGGCGTTTTATTTATTGCCATTGGCTTGTTGGCGTCCTCTTTGTCTGACAGTCAGGTGCTTTCTGCTGTGGTGGGGATTGTTACCCTGTTTGTTCTGTGGTTTGCAGGGTCCATCGGGCAAAGTCTGGGCGGTGTGCTTGGAAAGATTTTGACTTGGATTTCTCCCATTTATCGCTATGACAGCTTTGCCAACGGCTTGTTAAAAATTTCTGACATTGTATTTTATGTTACTATGTCCGGCATTTTAGTTTATATTGCAATAGTCAATACAGAAAGAAAGAGGTGGAAACAAGGCTAATGGAAAAGGAAGTAAAAGATAAAACAAAGAACAGAAGCTTAGCGTTTAACACCGTGGCATTGATTACGGTTGCAATCGTGATTGCAATTGTGGTATTTGTGAATGTTATTTTTTCCAATGTGTTGACCTGGCAGATTGACTTAACGGAAAATCAGGATTTTTCTATGTCAGAAGATGCAAAAGAACTGTTAAAGACCATTGACAAAGAAGTGGAAATTATTGGTTTGTTTGATGAAGTGAAAAAGGATTTGGGAACCCCCAGTAGCAGTGAAGCAACTTATTGGACGGATATGTATTTGATAGGACAATTAAATGTGGGAACTAGCTATGGCGACTATTATGAACAGTTACAAAAATACTATGTAGGAATTGAAAATTCTCTGTCCTATATGAGCATTGATTCTGTTATGGGAATTTTAGGAGAATTCTCTCAGATGAACCCCAATATTTCTGTTTCTTATGTAGACCCGGAAGACAACCCCTTGTTTTTAACCAATTATCTGGGGGACAGTCAGCGGGCCAGCGAGTTTGAAAAAGGTGATTTTATTGTAAAATGCGGAAATGTATTTAAACGGGTCACCTCTGTGGAATTGTGCCGTACCACTATCAGTACTGCTACCGGCAGTAAAATGTATTGGCCCTATGCACCCAATGTAGATGGCGGATTCTTAAGTGCGATTTTATATGTAACCGCGGAAGAACGGTCTCTTATTGGTGTTGCCACCAATCATGGCGAAATTGGTTTGGAGGATTATTTTACTGTACTGCAGTCTTCCTTGCAGGATAATGTGTTTGATATTTCCTCATTTGATATGGCGACTGAACAGGATTATTCTCAGTATGATATTATTTTGATGGTGGATCCTGTTTCTGATATTACCGTAGGAGAAGCAGATTCTCTAAAAACTTATCTGGCAAGCGGCGGCAACCTGATTGTATTGGCCGACCCCAAAACAACGGGTACCGGAGGGTTGGAGTTTACGAATTTAAATGGTGTTTTGGAATATTTTAATTTACAACTAAACAATGACAAGATACAGGGAGGGAGCTCAGAAGTTACTACTGATGGGTATCTCATGGAGTCTATTATTGTTTCCAATACCGGACCTTTGATGGAAGTGCTGGATACTTCCTATCAGGTACAAATTCCTGCGGCAAGAAGTATTTCCTATCTGTCAAAGACTGCCAACAGTATGGACACCGGTATGGTACTGAAAACCAGCAACGAAGCATACACTTTGGATTATACCACCGGAGAACAATCGGGAGCAGGTTCCAAGTGTATTGTGGCAGTGGCAGAAGATACCTCCTCTGCAGAGGGCGGAAAAGTGTTTGTATCCGGTTCTGCATCTATGTTTGCAGACGGTTGTGCAACGGTGGGCTCCTCTGTGGATATGCTTGCACGGGTATGTACTTGGATGGAAGAATCTATTAATTATAAGCTGCCGGTAAAAACCTACACAGCGGCATCTATCACAGTGACAGAAACCAGTGCTACTATTTTGGGTATTGTCAGTGTTGCATTGTTCCCGATTTTAACATTTGTAATCGGTATCTTTATCTGGTTGAGGAGGAGACATCTGTGAGAAATAAAATCATTGGCCTGGTAGTGGCTTTGGTTATTTTGGTAACAAGTGTTGTGATTTATGTTACGGTTGGGAATCAACCGACAGAGGATACGGGTGTAACGGAGAATCCCCAGGCGACCCCTGCTGCAACGGCTACACCCAAAACCCAGTTAATTGAGGTAACTTTAGCGGATGCAAAATATGTAACCATTGAAAATTACGGACAAGAGCCCATTCAGTTAGGACATGTGCAGACCGGGAGCGGTGACGAGGTAGAACATATATATTCTTTGCTCTCGCATAAGGATGTAGATTTTGAAGAAAGCGAACTGAGCACTCTTTTTTCTGTGATAACGGATTTAAAAGGGAAAAAGCTGGGCGAGTCCGCTACAGAAGGCACCACGGACGAAGACTTCGGCTTTGATGAGGCGACAAAAGTTACATTGGAATTAAATGATGGTACCACCTATGTGGTGGAAGTGGGAGACCACACACCGGCCAAAGACGGCACCTTTGCCCGTATGGCAGGAACGACGGATATCTATACTTTGACATATGGAGAGGGCTTGTATTTAAAATCTCAGTTAAAGGATTTTAAAAATACCACATTGTATTATGCAGATTCCGATACCTTCATCAGCCGTATTCAAATGACGAAGAAAGGGAAATTACAATATGTCATAGAAGGGGAAATTTTGGAAGGGACAGAAGTGCAGGAATGGGAAGTGACGACTCCGGTATCCTGGGATTTGACCTATGACAGCAATTTCCTTACCATGACAAACCAATTCTATAATATTATTGCTGCGTATATTGTGGAAGATGCCGCAACAGAAGAAGACTTTGCAAAGTACGGATTGACAGTACCTGCTTATGAAATTGTATTCTGGGATGGTACTACGGAAAATACGTTGGCATTGGGGAATCTCTCCTCTGACGATGCGTATTATTATATGCGGTGGAATCACGGAAATGAAATTTATCAAATTAGTGCCTCTCAATTCACGGAATTGGACAAATCTTTGGAAGATATGATGAGCAATCTGGTTTATTTTGTAACCTATTGGGATTTGTCCAAATTTGAAGTGGAGTATGAAGGCACCAACTATGTATTTGAAATTGGTAAAAATGCTGACCACGATACCACCAAAGATGTGATTACCTATGATAACAAAAAATACAGTGAGGCAACATACCCTGAAGTGTGTGCTGCTTTCCGGAATGTGTACAAAGCTTGTGCTTCTTTATGGGGATATGAATTTGATACTACTGCTACGCCGGAACTGAAAGACCCTGAAATCACAATGATATACCATAATCGGGAAGCAAACGAAGTGATGAAAGTAGAATATGTCAGAAGAGATGATGATCGGTTCTATATTTTTAAAAACGGAAAATATACCGGTGCTTTGGCACAGACGGATGCGTTGTATGCTGCTTCTACAGAAATGTCCCCGGGTCTTGACAATGTCATTCCGGAATTTTTGAGCATCGTAAAGAACGCAAAATAAAATATGTAAAATACAAGAAAAAAGTGCTGAAACGGAAAAGCTCCGCATAAGTTGATGGTAAATCAACATGCGGAGTTTTTTATGAAACAGACCACGGGAAAAACATTGTTTCTCCTTTGTAATTTATATGTATCGGCGGTGGTGGGGGCCGGTTTTGCGACTGGCCAGGAAATCATGGGTTTCTTTACTTTCTACGGGCCGTGGGGGTTTGCGGGGGTGTTGATTGCCGGCATTGTATTTATGGTGGTTGGCCCTTTGGTTTTACGGAAGGCCATTGCTTATGATGCCTATTCCATGGGCGAACTAGTGGCATTCCGTTTTGGCAAAAAAGGGGAAACCCTCATGAAAATCATTAATTTGTTATTGGAGTTTTCAGTCCTGATTGTCATGCTTGCCGGTTTGCGTACATTACTACAGCAAATGGGTGTCCCCAATTTTGTCGCTGTTGTAGTATTGACCGTAGGCCTTTTTGCCATTTCTTTTCATAAAAATATTGCGCTGTGCATGAACAATATTCTTACCCCCATCGTGATTCTGGGAATTACAATAACCTGTAGTCTTCTTTTGAAAGAAAACAATGCATGGGTGGGTTGGAAGGGCCCT
>CAYMRI010000097.1:0-7559 GCA_964392835.1 uncultured Eubacteriales bacterium | reverse complement strand
GCAATGCAGTCTACTTTAATCTGTCAAAAGTTGCATTTACTTTGTCGAGTCACCAATTTTTTCGAATTTTTTCGAATTACTTTGAACCGCCATTTCATCGGCATCTTCGGTTTTATGGTGCCTCCTTTTCGGTCATCTTATTCGTTGTGGTGGAACGGCTTCCGTATCTCATGACTTGTGGCGGTTCGCACTTCTGCATCTACCATTTCATAGGCAAAAAACCAAACAAAAAACAAGATGCCGACGCAAAATCCACCATAAAACCGGAGATGACCGACAACACTCCGCCACAAAAACAAAGATGCCGGTGAAGTGGCGGATTTCGCTACTTTTCACCACACAACTGCGCCATGCAGCCATGCCACATCACTACTCACTACTCTATCAAACCCTTCAGCTCTTCCGAGGTAAAACGATACTTGGTATTGCAGAAATGACACACCAATTCTGTTTCCGGTTCCTCCTCAGCCAGCTCGTACAATTCTTTCTTTCCAAGGCTGATGAGGTTACGTTCCATCCGCTCCCGGGAACAATCGCAAACGTAACCGCACTCGCTTTCTGTCAGGAATTCTACGGAATGTTCCCCAAAAATCTCACGAACCATATCCCGCGCCACATCAGCGGCATTACGTTCACGGCACACTTGGCCGCTTTCTCCGTCGTCACGTTTCCCGCACACTTGGCCGCTCGCTCCGCACTTGCCGCTTTCGTCGCACATATTGGCATCGGCGTCGCACGTATCTTCCTTCTGTATCAGGCCGGTGACAGAAGGAAGCTCCACTAAACGTTTTTCCAAGAAAGAAATACACTCCTCCGTAGCACCGGGCAGCAGTTGCAACATATATCCCCCGGCAACCAAAGCCTCACCCGATGGCGCAACCAGCACACCCAGACCGATGGCAGAATTAATCTGCTCAGAAGATGCAAAATAGTAGGTCAAATCTTCCGCAATTTCTCCGGAAATTAAAGGTACCAGGCCCACATAAGGCTCCTTCATACCAATATCCTTTAACACCTGCAAATATCCCTTGCCAATGGCGCCGGACACATCCAGTTTGCCGTCAGCCCGTACCGGCAAATCGCAGGCAGGATTGCCCACATAGCCACGCACATGTCCAAAACGGTCGCCGGTTACGACCACGCCCCCTAAAGGTCCCTTGCCTTGAATTTGCAAAGTCAGCTTATCTGTATCATTTTTCAACATAGAAGACATACATACCACACCGGTCAATGCGCGCCCCAGGGCTGCAGCAGGCACCGGCATTAAATCGTGCAAAGAAATCGCCTTGTTTACCGTTTCTGTTGTCACGGCAGCAATGACCCTCACCTGTTTATCAAAGGCCAAAGCCGTAATCATTTTATCCTTTCCCATATTCTTCTCCCTATCTATATCTTTCGCTGTATCTCGTAAAAAATCCCGGTATTTCACAATGGAAAAAACCGGGAGGTTTGAACTTCATTTTGTCTCAAAACAGATAAATGTGTGATTAAACTTTCTGCACATTAGCGGCTTGCGGACCTTTAGCACCGTCCACAACATTGAAACTAACTTCCATTCCTTCGTCAAGAGTCTTGAATCCATCCATTTCGATTGCAGAGAAGTGTACGAATACATCGTTACCGTTTTCTCTTTCGATAAATCCAAATCCCTTTTCAGCATTAAACCATTTTACTTTTCCTTTTTCCATTACTTTCTTTCCTCCTGATAAAATACCGCTGTGTACAAATTTCCAAGAAATTCACACATACGCATGGATTATAGCACGCATCTCTATCTTATGTCAACATTTCCCATCATTTCTTGGACTATTTTTCGACATCTAAAGCAGGCCCGGATTCTCTCTGGCAGACAAAGTAAACCCGCTGTCCTTTGCGGTAGGTGCGCACCTTTGCAAAGCCCGCTTCCCGTAGCCATGCCTTTAATTCTGCCGGCTCATAAACCCGTTCCCGGATAAAGGCTTCCTCTTTTCGATAAAGTCCACCCGGCTCCTGCAGGAAAAATGTTAAGTCAAACTCGCAGATTTTTTTCTTAGGGAAATAACGAGATTGCCAAATATAGGAAACTTCATGGGCAATTTCATAAAACACATTATTTCCCAAAGTCTGCATCAATTTTTCCGGGGAATTAATATCAAAAATAAACACGCCATTATAATCCAGATAATTGTGGGCCCAGTAAAACATGCGGCGAAGTTTTCTGGCATCCGTCACATGGTTGACCCCATCGGTTAAGCAGGTAATCATAGAAACCGTGCCGTAAAGTTCAAAATCCGTCATATCCTGCTGGAGATATAAAATATTTTTCCCAGCTTCCGTCTCCCGGGCATGCTCTCTGGCAACCTGCAACATTTCAGCATCCAAGTCAATGCCAATCATATCAAAGCCGGCCTTAGCAAACAAAAGACACATAGTTCCTGTGCCACAGCCCAAATCCACAGCCAGTCCCGGCGCTGAAATACCCCATTTTTCCGCCAAAGACAATACATAGGCACATGTTTTGTCATAGTCCAAATCGGACATAAGGCGGTCGTAATAATTTGCAAAAATATGATAATCACTCATTGTTTTCGGTTCCTGTTAAAAGGTTAATTGCGGCAGTCAACTGTACATCATTCTCCCTTGGAATATACTGTACTTTTGTGTTCTTATACTCATCCATGGGTTCTACCACCATATCCGGTGTCAATCCATTTCCCTGGATATTATAATCAGAAGCAGTATAGTATTGTGCTACCGTCAGAACCAAGCCGGTACCGTCAGCAAAGGGAACTGTAATTTGTGCTACGGATTTTCCGTAGGTCTTTGTCCCCACCAACTTTGCCACATCGTTGTCTCGCAAGGTAGAAGCCAATACTTCTGCCACACTGGCAGTACTGCCGTTTACCAGGACCACAATAGGGATATTCAATGCCTTGGCATCTGAATATTTTACTTGGCTCCGTTGCTGTTCCTTATCCACTTCATAATAAATCATGGCGCCGTCCGGTAAAATGGAATCAGCGATTAAGGACATAATAGATGCAAGACCACCGCTGTTATAGCGAAGGTCCAGTACCATAGACTGCATGCCACGGTTTAGTAACCCGCTAACTTCCGTTTCAAAATCCTCTGCCGCTTTGGCATCAAAAGAAGCAATCCGCACATAGCCAATATTATTTTCCAGCAATTCTGAAAAAACAGACTGTTCCACAATGTTGCTCACCGTCAGTGTAGTCTCTATGGTCTCTTCGTTCCGCACCATAGACAACGTCAGGGTCACGCCCTCGGTGGCAAACAGTTCCCAGATTTCACTTTCTGTATATTCTGAGATATTTTTCTCATTAATAGAAACAATCTTGTCCCCGGCCTTTAATTCTGCATAGGCCGCCGGCGTTTCTTCTTTCACGCTACCGATTAAGATGTATTCTTCCGTTTGCTCACTGACAATAAAACCGGTTCCTACATATTCCCCTTGGAGCTGGCTGTTCCAACTTTCCATTTCCTGGGCGGTAAAATATTGGGTATAGGGGTCATTTAAACCGTCTACCATGCCTTGAATCGCGCCTTCTACCAAATCGTTCTCGTCATACTCCAAATAATATTCTTCTCCGATTCGTCGTTTGATTTCTTTAAACTTGGCAATCAGATTTTCATCCACTTCTTCCTCATCAAAACTGATTTTATTGCTTTTTACCAAAAAAGCTTCATCCTCAAAGCTCTTTTTGGCGGCCCAAAAAGAAACAACTGCTGTTGCTCCCACTAAAATCACAGCTGCTAAAAAAGCGCAACTCCATTTGATGATTGTTTTCTTCATATGCTTCGCTCCTAACCTTGCAAATATGGCAACGGGTCCGTTTTTTCATTGTTCACCCTTACTTCAAAATGCAGGTGATTCCCCGTAGAACGGCCTGTGGTTCCCACTCTGGCAATCAAATCCCCCTTATTTACCTTCTGCCCTGTCTTTACCAACAATTCGTTACAATGGGCATAAAGGGTCACAAGCCCGCCGCCGTGGTCAATCTTTACACAAAGACCATAACTACCGTTGGTAGTCGCCATGATTACCGTACCGCTTTCTGCCGCCAAAATAGAACTGCCCTTGGCCGCCGAAATGTCCATCCCACCGTGGAATGTCCTTTCCCCGGTAAACGGATCGCTTCTCCACCCATAGTAGGAAGAAATTCTTTTGTAAACCGGCACCGGCCACAACAGCTGTCCGCCGGTGTACTGATTATTACTGCTGGAGCTGCTGGAACTACCGGAGCTAGTCGAACTGCTGCTTTGCAACTTTTTCAGCTCGCTTTCCACTGCATCCAGATCTTCCTCTAAATTTGCCTGCTTCTTTTCTTCTGCAGCCAACAAAGTCTTTGCCTTTGTGATTTTTTCCTCCAACTCTTCCTTGGTCAGGGTAATATTGTCAATGGTCAAATCCTTCTGCTCTATCATGTCATTGATCATTTCCTGACATTCTTCCTGATACTGCTTCTTATATTCATAATCCAATTTCGCAATTTCCAATTGTTCCAGCAGTTTATTATCCTCTTCTGCCAGATACATGATGAGTTGAATCCGCTTGAAAAAATCTGCAAAGCTCTCAGACGCTGCCAAAATCTCCAACGGCGACTGGGTGGAATACACATACATAATACGGGATTTTTCTTTAAAATTCTCCTCTGCCTCTGCATAAGCATCTTCCGCATCCTGCAAGGCTGCAACAATGGCTTCGGTATCTGCATACAAAGTCAGCAATTCTGCGGTCAAAGCTTCTTTTTCTGCCTCTTGCACTGCCAGCTCTGCCTCTAACTTTTCCGTCTCGGAAGTGGCATTGGAAAGTTGTTTTTTATAATCCGCCAACTGGGACTGGGCTGCCGCCAGTTGTTTTTCCAGGTCTTTCTTTTTCGCCTGTACATCGGACAAGGCAGACGCCTCTACCACTTGTGCCTGCGGCACCTGTATGCCGGTAATAAAAATGCATATGGTTAATATTGTTGCTAACAATCGTTTCTTCATACTGTGTACTCCTTAATTTCGAATATGCTTCCCGGCGGAAAGCAATGCACCTACGCCACCAACTGCGATGCCGGCCACAAGCAAAATCACCAGCAACACCGGTGCCAGCTGTCCAAAAGACATGAGTTGAAGATCAAACACTTCCGCTGCGGAACTGTTGGAAATCCAACTGCTTAACATGCCGTAGACACCCCATAGTAAAAAGAAGGAAGTCACGCCGCCGGAAAAACCAATCAAGCAGCCTTCCATCACAAAAGGTCCTTTGATATACGCGCCGGTGGCTCCCACATAACTCATAATTTCAATTTCTTTTTTCCGTGAGAAGACCGTCAACACTACAGTGTTAGAAATAATAATCACGGCAAAAAAGACCAGTAATACCGTGGCTACTACACCGCCGATAAAAATATATTTTCGAATCTTTCCTACCGACTCCATTAAATCTTCTGTGGAAGACGCCTCGTAAATCACGCCTGTTTCCGCTTCCTGCTCTTCCCCCGGTGTAATGTCCAAATCGGCAAAGGTCACTTTTTGATATTCCTGCAGCACATCCTCTGTCATGCTGTTTTCCACCATGACAATATTAAAGGACACAGGCAGAAAATCTTCTCCCTTGTCTTTGAACAACACATCAAACTGTTCTGCCGGAAAGTTGCTTTTATAATCCGCATATGCCTCAGCCTTGGAAACATAGGTATAGGAAGCAATTCTTTCATCCTTTTCCAAAAGCGCCCCGAATTTTGCGGCATCTTCGTCGGAAATACTATCCCACAAGAAAATGGAAAGGGTATATTCCTGTTCCACATAGTTGGAAATCAAGTGGTTTATATTAGCAGTACCCATATAGCAGGCACCCAGCACCAGCATGGCAACCACCGTCACCAAAAGGGATGCAAAGATCATCAACCGGTTCCGGTTTAAGTTTGTCAATCCCTGTTTTATCACTCTTTTTAATTGCACTTCGGTATTACGCTTTCTTTCCATGCTCATAACCTCCGTTCAATTCATCCCGGACAATCCGTCCTTTGTTCAATTCAATGACCCGTCGGTTCATTACATTCACCAGCGCTCTGTCGTGGGTTGTAACAATAACCGTAGTTCCTTTTTGATTGAGTAGCTTTAATACTTTCATCATTTCCACCGTGTTCTTGGGGTCCAAGTTTCCGGTGGGTTCATCTGCAATAATCAATTTCGGCGTATTGACAATGGCTCTTGCCAATGCCGCTCTTTGCTGTTCCCCGCCGGAAAGTTCACCCGGAAAGGAATTTGCTTTTGACTGTAATCCTACAATTTCCAGTACCACAGGTACTTTCTTTTGAATGGCTTTTGGGGAAGCGCCTACTACTTCCATAGCAAAGGCTACATTTTCAAACACGTTTTTCTGAGACAAAAGCCGATAGTCCTGAAAAACAATACCTATCTTTCTGCGTAAATAGGGAATCTGCTTTTTGGGAATATCCGTCACATCCACGCCATCCACCAGTACCTGTCCATCTGTGGGCTTTTCTTCCCGCCAGATGAGTTTTTCAATGGTAGATTTTCCCGCACCGGAGGGCCCGATGAGAAAAACAAATTCTCCATCCTGAATGGTAAAGGACACGCCGTTCAGGGCATGGGTGCCATTTGGGTATTCTTTAAAAACATCTCTAAATTCAATCATCCGATAGTCTTCTCCTTACCATTAAAATAAACTGCACCAGGGCCGCATCATGGAACTGGGACAGATTGTAACCGGACGCCTTGTTGAATTTTTCAATTCGATAGACCAGGGTATTTCTGTGCACATACAGTTCCCTTGCCGCCACACTGATATTTAAGTCATATTGGAAAAATACATCTATGGATTCCCGCATTTCTTTATTTTGCAGTTCTTTCTCCGCCTCCGGGGTCAAGGTCTCTGTCAAAAACATTCTGCACTGTTCCGGTGTCATATTCCACACCACTTTGGCAATGCCTAAATTTTCATAGTCGTAAAAAACATGATTTGGAATGAGCTTTCTGCCCGCTTCCAGAGCTTGTCTTGCCTGATCATATGCAGCCTGGATTTGATTTAGATTTTCAAAAATACCACTCATGCCGGCTTTGGCTTCGCAAGCCAATTCTTCCTGTATGCTTTGTACCATGGCGAATGCAAATTCTTTGGCATCGTCTTCTTTGCTCACATCATATACAATGGCAAAAACGCCTTTTCCTATGGAAACACATGTATTTTGCCCTTCTTTGGATTCCAACACGGAACAGAGCAATTCTTTTGCGTTATCATGCAATTTTGTTTCGCTGATTTGCAAATACAGAATTCTGCCGGCTGCTCCTGCGAACAAATCTTTATAAAATGGTGCAGGCAGATTTTGCACTTTCACTTCTTTTACCAAAGCTTCCAGCACATCAGTAACCTGTTGCAATTTTTGTTCCAAATTGTACTCTGTCATGCGAATCCTCCGTATTATTCCATACATCAAAAATTATACCTTAATACGAGCAAGTTGGCAAGTCCGGCACGTTAAGCACGATGGAGGCTGTAAACCATTTATGATAATGTCTCAATAAACCACAAAGGAAAATGTCCCAAT
>CAYMRI010000096.1:0-7576 GCA_964392835.1 uncultured Eubacteriales bacterium | reverse complement strand
CCGAGCCAAAGCACACCGCCGTTGCATACCGCCGGAGAGGGTGTCAGGATATTGCCGGGCCGCATCTGTCAGTTCCATGGCAGCAATCCATTTTTCACATAGCATTTTATTTTTAGGAGCAACCAAAGCTACATTTTCTGCCAAAGTCAGCCAAGGAAGCAATCTATCTTCTTGAAAAACGCAGGAAATCTTCGTTTTTTCCAAGCCACTGATTTCTCCGCTATCCGGTTTTATCAAGCCAGTCAGCAAACGAATCAATGTGGTCTTTCCACTGCCGGAAGGTCCGGTAACCGGAACAACGCCTTTTTCCGGGAACACAAAGGAAAGGTCCTCTATCACCTTTTGCCCATTATATGCCTTTGTTACATGTGTTAGTGTGAGCAAGCCGTCCCCTCCTTTTCATAAAATAGGAAAAACATTTTTCACAAAGAAAACTAAGTACAATAATCACAATCGTCCAGGCAAATAAATCTGCCATTTCCAAATCCACTTTGGCTTGGTACATTTCAGAACCGATACCATACTTGGGATTGGTAATGACTTCCGCCGCCACCCCTGCCTTCCAGGCAAGTCCCATGGCTGTAGTACAAGCCGCCTCAAAATACGGCTTCACAGAGGGCATGTAAATCTTCGTAACCATGGCGACAGGTCCAATTTTCATGACCCTTGCCATTTCCAGCAACTGCCCATCTGTTTGTAAAATGCCTTCTGAAACATTTTTCCAAACAATGGGGGTGACCATTAATATAGAGACGAAACCGGGAATGTCTGCGGATGCAAGCAGAAAGAATGCCAGTATGATAAAAGAAGTAACCGGTGTTGCCCGCATGACACTTAAGATAGGCGAAAACAATTGGTGCATCATGGAAAAACGAGTGGTTAGCACCGCAAGTACAACTCCAAGGAAAACGCCAAGGAAGAATCCCGAGAGAATACGACCCAAGGACAGGGCGGTAATATGCCAAAACTCTGCCGTACTCCCTAAGGCAAAAATGCGTTGAAAGACTTTAACAGGAGACACCAAAAGTATCTCCTGTTGTACAATCATACTGATTCCTTGCCACACCAGAAGCCAGAACAAAATGACTCCTGCGCGAATTCCTATTTTTTTCATCTTATCCTGCATAGTAAAAATCATCATCCGGCAAGCTGCCGCCTACAGATTTGGGATTGGCATCAAAAAGCACTTGGTAGAACTGCTTGATGCCTGTTTTCATTTCTGCACCGCTAATAAAGGTAATGTTGCAGTTTGGAATTGCTTTTTTTGCAATGGCTTCTGCACCAATAATTTCATACTTGACAGCCAAAGTTGCAGCTGCATCTACATTTGCATTTACATATTCGATAGAAGCTTTGTATTCTGTCATAAAGCTTGCAACTGCTTCCGGGTTATTTTCTGCAAATTCTTTATTTACAATCACACAACCCATGGAAAGGAAGTTATCTTTGATTCCGGCCGCTGTGCAGGCAGCTTCATACTCTGCGGTAATATCCAACGCAATGCGGAAATCTGCATTTTTCGTCTGCAGCGTGGTAACATTAGGTTCCGGCAACAAAGCAATAGATGCTTGGTTGGAGGCACAGAGTGCTACCACTTCAGAGTGTTCAGAACTCCAATGAATGGTCAGGTCTTTTTCAGGGTCAATATCATTTTGTTTTAAAATAAATTCTAAAATATATTGGGGCGTTGCACCTGCACCGGAGGCATATATGGTCTTTCCCTTTAAATCCTGAATGTTGTTAATGGTATTGCCGTTTTCCATGATATAAAGTACACCCAGCGTATTGAGTGCTGCCAATTGCCATTGTCCATTTGTTTTTTGATATAAATTCGCTGCCAGATTGGTGGGTACTGCAGCAATGTCTACTTCTCCTTTTACTACCATTGCAGATACTTCATCAGTAGCAGAACTCAAGGTAAAGGTATAGTTATTAGCCGCTGTTCCTGCTTCATTCTCTGCCATCAGCTTTGACATTCCCAAACCGGTGGGTCCTTTTAAGCCTACAATACGGATATTGGTTTTTGTCGCCGGTTCCGGGGTGGATTGCACACCGCTTGTAGGCGTTGCTGTGGTTGTTGCATCACCATTGTCTGTATCGTTTGCAGGTGTACAAGCTGCAAGTCCCATTACCATTGCCAGGCTCAGTAACATAGCCATTATCATTACACTGTATTTTTGGTATTTCTGCATATCCTACTTACTCCTTTGTCCTTTGTTTTTTTCGCTGGGCAGATTGTAACATGGATTGCAGTCCGAAGTACGTTGCAACTGCAACGAATTTCTGGCAAGGATGTTGATTGCGCCGGGATAGTTATCCGGCGCTACTACTTTTTCGGCATTTTTGTTCAAAAAGTAGTAGCATTTACGCTTTTTTCGGTAAAAACGGCCCAAAAGTAGTAGCGCCTGCGGCTTTCACGCAAAAAATAACGCAATTTGCCTATAAAACAGCAAATTGCGTTAACCGACTCTTAACACATCATCTATTCTTTACTCAAATTGGCGTACTGGGCCATAAAGCGTTTCATGCCAGCGGTTTCAAAGTTTACTTCTACCTTCATTTCCGCACCGCTGCCGGAAAGGGCGGAAACCACGCCTTTGCCAAACTTTTTGTGGGTCACAGTGTCCCCTACTTTCAGTTGTATACTGCCGCCTGCTGCAGCCTGCGGCTTTGCCAAGCCACCAAGACCGCCAGTAGCACCGACACCGCCAACCCCCTGTTTCTTCTTTGCCAAAGAAGCCAAGAAACTGCTGTTAATGTCTTTTGCACTTCCCACCTGCCGGCCAAAAGACGGACCTGCATTCGGGCGTCCACCGCTGGCACCCCCTGCATAGCTGCTCCCGGCACTGCCGTAGCCATAACCGGAGCCAAAACCGTCTTCCTCTCCCCAACGATTCCGCATCTCCCGTTCCATGCGGTTCTTCTTTGCTGCCGCATTTCTATCCTGCACCGTTTCTTCCGGAAGCTCTTTCAAGAACCGAGACGGACGGGCAAACTGGGTAGAGCCAAACACCATACGCTGGGCTGCGTTGGTAATATAGAGTTTTTCCTTGGCCCGGGTAATGGCCACATAACAAAGACGGCGTTCTTCCTCCAACTCATCTTCGGTGTCCATAGAGCGGGTGCCGGGAAAAATCCCCTCTTCCAACCCAATTAAAAATACCATTGGGAATTCCAACCCCTTAGAGCTGTGCATGGTCATCAAAAGCACATGATTTTCATTCCCGTCTTCCTTATCCAACTCTGTTACCAAAGCAATGCTCTCTAAAAACGCAGCCAGGATTGGTTTTTCCTCTTCGCCGAATTCCTCGTCGATTTCCGGCTCATACTGCTGCACAAATTCTACCGCAACATTGATAAATTCTTCCAGGTTGGCAATTCTGGCTTCTGCCTCCTGGGTGTGTTCCTCTTCCATTTCCCGCAACATGCCAGTCTTCTTGTAAATAGCTTCTAACAGGGCATCTAATTCTAAGGTTTCCTTGTCTGCCATCAAATCGGTAATCAGTCTTGCAAAGCTTTCCAATTTGCCGGAAGCTCTCCCCAAAGGCGGATACAAATGGGCATTTTGAATAATTTCAAATGCCGGCTTATTGTGTTCAAAAGAAAGGGTTCGGATATGTTCAAAAGTCGTTTCACCAATACCTCGTTTGGGCACATTGATAACACGTTTTAAGGCATAATCATCGTTGGGATTTTCCAACAATTTTAAGTAAGCAATAGCGTCCTTAATTTCTTTTCTGTCATAGAATTTATGACCGCCGATAATGCGGTACGGAATAGACGCTTTCATCAACGCTTCTTCCACCACACGGGAAAGGGCATTCATACGATACAAAACAGCAATATCGGAATATTGATAACGGCCCAAAGCCACCATGCGGCTGATTTCTGATACCACAAAGCCGGCTTCTGCCCGTTCATCGTCTCCTTCATAACGGCAAACCTTGTCCCCGTCCTCATTTTGCGTCCAAAGGGCCTTTCCCTTCCGCTTTTTGTTGTGGGCAATGACCGCATTGGCACTGTTTAAAATATTTCCTGTAGACCGATAGTTCCGTTCCAGACGAATCACCGTAGCCTCCGGAAATTCCTTTTCAAAATTTAAAATATTGGTAATATCTGCACCGCGGAAGGAATAAATGCTTTGGTCATCATCCCCCACCACGCACAAATTCAAATGCTTTCTGGCAAGCATGCTGACCAGCAAATACTGGGTGGTGTTGGTATCCTGATACTCGTCCACCATAATGTATTCAAAGCGCTCTCTGTACCGTTCCAAAACATCTTCGCACTCCTGGAACAGGCGCACCGTGAGCATAATAATATCATCAAAATCCAAGGCGTTATTCTTTCGAAGCACCTGCTGATATGCTTTATAAATTCTGGAAACCTTCCCCATACGAAAATCATTGACGTTTTTACGTTCAAAAGCGGCTGCATCCAGCATTTGTTCTTTGGCTCGGCTGATGATTTCTTTGGCACCTTTGGGGGTAATATCCTTTTCGCTGATTTCAAGTGATTTCATCACGTCTCGAATTGCAGAGACCGCATCCGATTCGTCATAAATGACAAAATTCTTTTCATACCCCAACCGTTCAATTTCCATACGCAAAATTCTGGCACAGCAGGCGTGGAAGGTTCCAATCCACATGTTCAAAGAAACATCCCCAATTAGGGATGCTACTCTCTCCTTCATTTCTGCAGCAGCTTTTTTCGTAAAGGTAATGGCCAAAATACGGGACGGGCGAATGCCGCAGTCCTGAATCATATAAGCAATCCGGTGGGTCAGCACACGGGTCTTCCCGCTGCCGGCGCCGGCCAAAATTAAAAGCGGCCCTTCGGTTTGAAGGACCGCCTGCATTTGTTCATCGTTCAATCCGTCTAAATAATTCATAGTTCCTTCTGTCTTTCCAATTTCTTATTCTTCCGGTTCAATCAGGCCGTAATCGCCATCGTTCCGTTTATAAACCACATTGGTCGCCTGGGTGGAGGCATTGACAAATACGAAGAAGGTATGTCCCAACAAATTCATCTGCAAAATAGCTTCTTCCACATCCATAGGTTTGGTGGAAAAACGTTTTGCCTTAATCACTCTAAAATCCTCTTCGTCCACATCATCTGCCAGGAAATTTCCGGGGTCAAAAGCATTTTCGCGCAATTTTCTTTCCAGTCTTGTCTTATTCTTGCGGATTTGCCGTTCCAGAATATCCACCGCTTTGTCTATGGAAGCAAACATATCTTCACTGGAGGTTTCTGCCCGGAAAACCACACCACAATAAGGAATGGTAACTTCAAAAATCTGCAAATTTCTCTGAATGCCCATGGTGACAAAGACTTCGGTGTCTTCTTTGAAAAATTTCTGCAATTTTCCCAATTTTGCTTCCGACCGTTCTTTCAGTTTTGCGGTAACCGCAATGTTCTTGCCGATAAAAGAATATTTCATTCTGTCAGCTCCCTTCCTGTACAATCTTGATAGTTATATTTTACCTTATCACGGACAGAAAGTAAATCTTTTCATTCTAAAATAAATATTGTATAATTTAGAGTTGGAGGTACTTTATGGAACAGGAATACAAAGAACTGCTTGCACAATTTCAGAATGACGCCCTAGGGGACCCGGGACAAATCCAACCCTTAGTGCTGGCTTATATTGGTGACGCAGTACACAATTTGTTTATTCGCCATTATTTGATTTCCACCTCCCACGCACAAGTGAATCAATTGCACAAAGCTTCTGTTTCTTATGTGGCAGCTCACTGGCAGTCGGAAGTGATTCACAATATTTTTCCCCAATTGACAGAAAAGGAGCAATCCATTGTAAAGCGTGGTCGCAACGCCAAGTCTGCCTCCGTGCCGAAAAATGCTGATATCACAGAATACAAGTACGCAACAGGCTTTGAAGCTTTGGTAGGCTACTTGTTTTTAAACAAAGAATTGGACCGTTTAATGGAAGTCTTAGAGCTTTCCGTTGCGTTATTATCCAAAGAAAAAGAGGAATTGTCATGAAACATCAACCAAAGAAACAAAACGGCAAACCTTCCAAAGAACCCGGGAAGCGCCTGCCCAAACCCATACCACAGGATGAGATGAAAGAAGACCAGATTGAAGGCAGAAATGCCGTTTTAGAAGCATTGAAATCCGGGCAGGAAATCAATAAACTTTATGTGGCAAAAGGTGAAATTTCCGGCAGCTTAAAGCAAATTCTTGCCATCGCCAAGGAGCGCTCGATTCTCATTAAGGAAACAGATCGTTCTGCCCTGGACGCCATGAGTCAAAGCCGCGCCCACCAAGGGGTCATTGCCTCTATTTCTCCTGTGCAATATGTGACGGTAGATGCTATTTTAGCGAAGGCAAGAGAAAAAAGCGAAGCGCCCTTTGTAATTTTATTGGATGAAATTTGCGACCCCAATAACTTGGGTTCTATTTTAAGAACCGCGGATGCAGTGGGTGCCCACGGCGTGATTATTCCCAAACATCGTTCCATCAGTGTCACTGCTACCGTTGCCAAAGTAGCTGCCGGTGCTGTGGCCTATGTCCCCATTGCAAGAGTTTCCAATCTGAGCACCACCATAGATTATCTGAAAGAGCAAGGCCTTTGGATTGCCGGCACAGATTTGCAAGGCGCTGTGCCATTTTACCAGAGCAATTTGAAGGGTGCACTGGGTATTGTCATTGGCAGTGAAGGCAAAGGCATGTCCCATCTGGTGACGCAAAAATGTGATTTCATCATTAACATTCCCATGTCCGGTGAGATTTCCTCTCTAAACGCCGGTGTGGCAGCAGGTATTATTCTATACGAAGCATATCGGCAACGAAATTTATAATTTCAAATTTAGGATTTTCGCATGCGGTAGGGAAATTTCTCTGCCGCACTTATTTTATATGCCTTAATCATGGAAAGTAGAATAAAATAATCCCGTTCTTCCAACCCTTCCAATTCAAAAATTACATTCCCCTGTCCATCCGTGGGATTCATATTCCAGCCCACATCGCCAAACAACAAGTAGTCTGCCGGAATACCGAACACCTGACAAAAGCGTATGGCCTTATCCAGAGAAAGCATTCTGTCCCCCCGCTCTACCAAACCTAAATATGCGCCACTGATGCCCAGCAAACGTGCGCAATCGTCCAGTTTCAATCCCCTGTATTTTCGTTCCCGCCTTATTCGCTCGCCCATTTCCTTTTGTTGCTTTGTCTGCATGCAGGTATTCACTCCATCCGTCTGTATTGTGTTTATTGTAAAAAACAGACATCTTAAAGTCCATGCAAAATCCTATGAAAAATAGGATTTTTCTACACTCTTTTTCAAAAAAAATAGTTGCCGACAATTGCCGGCAACCATCTTATAGAATATTGCGCATTAAATTATTGTTTCTTTTTCTTTGTCATTACAACCGCCAATACACCGCCTGCTAAAATTGCCACGCCCGCAACAATACCGATAATTGCACCTACCGGCAAACCGCCTTCGTTGGCGCCCGTACCATCCGTTGTAGGACTTACTACAGCAGTAGTTGCAGCAGGCGCTTTTGTTGCAGGAATCTTAATTTCTTCTTTTGTTCTAGGGTTGATACCAGTT
>CAYMRI010000095.1:0-7906 GCA_964392835.1 uncultured Eubacteriales bacterium | reverse complement strand
TAGCGCCGCAAGGAACGCAAAGCATAATATTAGGGCGAAAAATCTTACTCAATCTGCTTTTACAAACTCGATTGATAAAATGCTTCATCATAATTTCTGTCTTTTCATAGTCGGAAATGACACCTTCTTTTAAAGGACGGATGGCAACAATATTACCCGGTGTTCTGCCAAGCATTCTTCTCGCTTCTTCTCCTACTGCCAGCACCTGGTTATTGGCATCTCTGTCAATGGCTAAAACAGAAGGTTCCTTTAATACAATTCCCTTCCCTCTTACATGGACCAATATGGTAGCAGTCCCTAAATCTATTCCGATGTCCTGGGCAAATCCCACAAAAACACAACCTTTCAAAAAGCTTTACAATTCTTTCTCTAGTTTATTATTGTAACATAGTACCCAGGTAGAATCAATCAAAAATCCCACCTCCGCTTTCAAAAGTTTTCGCCAGAATATTGTTTAAAAATGTAATAATCTGTTCTCGAAATAACAAGGCCAGTCCTACTAATATTGCTGTAATAATCACAATTTCCACCGTTCCCATCCCCTCTTCATTCTTCCAAAGTTTTGTGAAATACCGTTTCATTGTAACACCTTCCTTTCTTAAAATTTAAAATAAATTCATATTCATCACCGCCGGCGCCGCCATCAGCACCATAAGGCAAATAAAAACCAACATGGTAGGTAGCATAAGTTTTACTGCCTTTTCTTCCCCTTTTATTTTCACTTCCGCCTTCCTCTTTTCCCACCCTGCCCTGGCATGTAGCCGTAACAGAGAGGACAGCTCTCTTCCTCCTTTCCGGATATTTTGCAAAAGTAACGTGGCCAATGCGGATGTCCCTTTGGTCCGACACCGCCCGGCAAATCGTTCAAAACAAAGGCCATCGCTTTTCCCGCTGATAAAATCCTGTTGCAGTAACTCCAATTGCTTTTGCAGTTCATTTGCGGACATCTGCACCGTGATTTTTTCAATGGCCGACTTGACCGTAATCCCCGCATCTGTCAAAATAGCCAATTTACTTAAAACCCCCGGAAGTTCTTCCTCAATCATACTCCGTCGTTTCAGCGCCCGTTCCTGCAAATTTCTGTCCGGCAATACCCAAACTGCCGCTTCCAGACCAATCAGCAAAAATAAAAGTTCCCATTTCCATTGTGTCATTGCCAAAAGAACAAATCCCAGCAGAATAAGTATGGTTGCCAGCAACTGTCCGCACCGATGCTGCCGGTAAAATAAATCTCCCTCCTGTTCAAATAATTCTGCAAAAAGCAATCGGAATTTTCGTTCCGGCGCATACCGGCGCAAAAGCATTGTTACCTTATCTGTCAATCTTAGAAAAAAACTATTCGACTTCCGGAAACAAGGCCAATCTGCCAACAGCGGTCGATAGGTTTTTAAAAGTTTCTTTCCCTCCCGCAAAATCCAATTTCCCATGCAATATGCCAACAAGAGGACGAAAAGCACACAAAATACAATTAACCGCCCTGCCGGTGTAAATAGTGCCTCCATATAATCTGCAGAAACAACATTCATTAAAATGACAATAGCAAATGGCATACACATTAAAATTTGAAAACTGATTCTTTGTTGTGCGCATATAACGGCAATGTCATCTTCAATTTCATTTTTCTGCAGTATGGTCTGATTGGTATTGCGCACAATTTCCACAATATTGCCGCCACTGCTGCGGCAAAGCGCAACTGCACTCTGAAAACTTTTAATTTCATCGCAATCCGTACGTTCTGCCAAGCTTTGCAACCCTACCTCAATGGATTGATTCATGGCACATTTTGCAGCAAGTAATTCTAATTCCCTTATCATAATTTCCTGTCGAGTTCCATATAACAATTCCAGTTCATAAATTGCTTCTGTAAAGGCTTTTTCAAAGCTGTTCCCCGCGCCTAAAGAAACGGATAACACTTGCAACACATCACTAAACTGATTTCGAATTTCTTTGGCTCTGTCCAGTTGCAATTTTTCTCTTTTCTGTTTCAGCAAAAAGATTGCAAGCGGCGTAATTGCCACCGCCATAAGCAGGCTACGGAAAAATAAATAGCCTGCGCAAAACAAACCGCCAAAGTATAGTAGGGAAAAACAAATCCACTCCCGTATGGAAAATTGGTAAACGGTATAGTCCTGTTCCTTCATCGGTGATACAACTCCCTTATCCTATAATTTCCATTTTCAATCCCCTGAATTGCAATTACATTGCGAACCACTCTATGTAATTGTGCATCCCTCTCCATATGAATTACAATGTGTATGGCAGTGGCAATTTGTCTGCGGATAGCTTCCAACGGAATAACAGCGGCTGATAGTGCCATGGTTTCCAGACGTAATAAGGCATCTTCTGCAGAGTTGGCGTGTATAGTGGACATAGACCCGTCATGGCCTGTATTTAGCGCCTGAATCATATCCAATGCGGCACTGTCCCGGACCTCGCCAACCAAAATACGATCCGGCCGCATACGCATAGAAGTCTTTACCAAATCCCGTATAGAAATTTCACCGGCACCCTCATGGTTCTTGTTTCTCACTTCCAATGTCACCAAATTATTTGCTTGCCGTAACTGTAACTCCACAGAATCCTCAATGGTAACAATTCTCTCTGTAGACGGGATACACTGTGACAGCACATTCAGCATTGTTGTCTTTCCGCTGCTGGTCCCGCCGGAAACCAACACATTATTCTTTGCCTGTACCATCTCTTTTAAAAATGCAGATAATTCCCGGGTAATGGTTCCATTTTGTACCAATGCTTCCATGGTAAGCGGTTCATGGGGAAACTTACGAATGGTAACACAAGGGCCATTTACCGCCAAAGGCTTCAGCACAATATTGGCACGGGAACCGTCCGGCAAACTAATATCTACAATGGGACTGCTTTCATTCACGGTGCGGTTTGCTTTTGACACCATATTCTGAATAATTTCATACAGCTTGTCCTCCGTTAAATCTTCTACCACCACACGCTGTATGCTCCCATTTCTTTCTACAAAAATATCCTTTACCCCGTTAATCATAATTTCTGTTACCGTTTCATCATCTAAATAGGGCTGGAGAAAATCAAATTTCCTGGTGGTATTCAGCACTGAATCCACTACCTGCCGTTGCTCATCCTGGGTCAGGTAGGTGTTTTCCATTTCTTTTACCACACAGGTTTCTATAGCCTCCTGAAAATCCTCATCTGTATAAAGCCTTTGACTGTCCATCATATACGCCAATCTTTCCTGTACCTGCCTGGCAATGGCATGCAAATCTTTTTCTCTCATACCGGTTTCCTCCCACTCTCCTTTGCTCGCTTCCAAAATACCGTCTTTTGTCGACCAATGTCCTCCTCTGTCACAAATACCATGCTTTCCTCCTCCTGTGCCAGAAAAATACCCTCGGCCCGGAGTTGACTTTTTATCACTTCCTTCTCGTCCTGCCCGCCACCCGGGAGGATAAATAAAAACCGCTTTAGTTTTTCTGCCAATTCTTCTCCCCAAAGCAGTTTTAAATTGTGCAAGAACCCGGAAAACTGTGACGCGGGCACGCCTTTCTCACACCCGGTCAAAACGGCAACCATGTTGCTGTTTTCTAAAAACCAATGCAGCCGTCCCGGCGAAAGCCCATCCAAAGAAAACACCATACAATCTACCGCTTCTGCCAATTTTTCTAAAAACCCATAATATTGTGTGTCCTCTATTTCAGCACTTTCCAAAAAGCAATGAAACGGTCTTACCAATACCGGTTTTCGTTGCGCAAATGCCAATGGAAATGGTTGCCCCTTTCGATAAGAAAAATACAGTTCTGTCATAGAAACCGTCCCTACACTTTCATATTGTATGCCCGCCGGAACATATAACACCCGCTGCCTTGTGGTACGGTCCCACATGCTTTCTGCAAGAAAAATAGCCGTTTCCTGTGCGTTTTCTCCTTTTAGCAAACTGAGCACACTGCAAATACAAAGTTCTCTTTCCATGTCACCACTCCTGTGTGTTCTTTCTTGTTGCTATTATTCTGTATTTCCCAAATCCCTGCAATTATTTCCCTTCGTGAAATTTGCAAAAAAAGAAAGACCCTAAAATAGGGCCTTTCCGGCTAAAATCGTGACTGAGAGAATCATTTCCCGGATTCCATCATATATTTCCGCAAGCTGCATTCACTTATTTCATTATGTTAACACCAAGCTGCCACGTTCCATCTCCACAATAATATACTTGATACAACTTTGTGACAAGTGGCACACGCTTTTCTTCTCTGTAAAATACATTTATATCATCGTAATAAATTACTCACCATTCACTTCAGATAAATATTTATTCATTACCAAACGTGTTATTCCGTAAATTGTCCCACCAACTAATAGCAAAAACCCCAAAAAGACACCATTTAGTAGGAGTATAGAAGAAACAGATAATAAATATGGTGTTGTTCGATAAGTATATACAGTAAAAACAACCAGAACAGGAATTGCAATACTTGTTGCTAAAAAGACGCAAAGAACATAATCCATGAAAAATAATAAACTAATACCATTTTCCGTCATTCCTATAACATGCAACCGCTGATATAAGCTTTTCCTTTGGTACAACTTAATAAAATATTGTAATATTAAAATAACAAAAGCTACGCATATTAAGATTAATACAACAGCGCTCGCTCCTAAACCTATCATTTTCTTCTGTTTTTGCAATTCTGCATTAAGTTGGGTTCTAGACTGTATATTGCAACCGGTATTTACAGAAAGGGTTGTCATATGTTCTTCCAAATCTCCAGTTATTGTCGCATCATATAATCGTATATACATTTTTTGATAAGGAATATCCAATCCTATTACATTAAAAGTTTCATTGCACACCACATAATGTACACCACTTCCAAATGCCTCCGTATAATACACATTATTTTTGGGAATTATAACAATAGCTAGAATTTCCATAGGAAAATCTATTCTCGTCCCCGACAAAGCAATTTTCGGGTCAAATTCCACTATTTGTGTAAATAGAATTTTTGTGCCAATCAGCTTTGTATAAACATCCCTATAATTTTCTTCAGCAACACAAAGAATTACTCCTTCTCCTTTTATAACTTGCTCTTTGTCTAACGTACCTATTACATTAAATTCATTAAGAGATTCAAGCATTGCATTTGTAACACCTAATAATTCAGAACGATAAATCATTTCATCCTCTTTATAACCATAACTAGCTTTTTCGTTTTGAAATTGTAATACTCCTTCATCAGTGGGTAACAACGGGGTACATGCAACACCAGGAAGAAATTGATCAGTAGAAGCTGTTTCCTTAGTGGAAATCCAATTCATATCACATCGCTTAAAAAGTAACATTTCCTGAATAACTTCTTCTGCTTCAATATTGTTTAAATCCCCTTCCGTAAATCCTTTTTCCATATCCAAAGGAATCATCAGAGATGTTGCATATGCATACGAAGGCATCTGCAACACATAGTCGTTTTGTAAGACTGGTACTGTTTGTTCTGCCTGCCAAGCCAATAAGGAAGCGGCACTCAACATAAAGAAGCAAAGGCAGATTGAAATTACCACAGAAAAATATTGCTTTGAATTCCCTCTTATTTCTTTATAGGCTAACAAAAAATAGGGTGATTTAATTTTCGTACGTCTTTTTAACTGTTGACTTTTTTTCTGATTTCTTTTCGTTTCTTTCAATGAAAAAAAAGAAATTCCCAAACTAGCAACAATAGTCAAAAAGAAATAAAAAACAATTCCTGCCAGTACAGAAAAAAGCGATACTTGCGTCTTGTACTCAATAGCAAAAATATCAAAAAAAATTTTTAATAAAAGAGCATAACACAAATAGCCAAATAAAACCCCAATTGGTATTGACAATAAAATCAAACTGCATAATTGAAAAAAATAATAAAAAAACAAATCTTTTTTTTCTATCCCCAATTGTTGCAACAGATTTTGTTTCTTTTGGTGCTGCACAATCCAAAGATATAAAAATACACCCACAAGCAAAAGTCCACATAATATCAAAATTGCAGAAAACGCTATAACAACTGAGGAATTAGTAACATTTTCAACACTATGCTTATAATATTCTTCATAAATATTTTTATTTTGTACCAGTTTAGAATAATGGATTTCATTGTCCTGCAACCATGTTTGTATCATTTTCGCATCTGCTTGCCAATCATTTTTTTCTGATAAGGATAATGTTATATGGGAAATAACTTTTTCTGTCGTATTACCGCTAATAATATTTGGTAACTGCTGAAAACCAGGTTGCTTTTCTTCTAAATCAACTTGAATATTAGCATAATTTTCCAAAATACCAACGACAGTAAAATACGATTGCTGCTCTACCGAAAAACTACCATCATTTCCCAAGGAAAGGTAACGGATTTGCAACTGCACGTCTGTTTCAAATGGTAGTTGCAAATCCGAAAGCACCCATTTTTCCACAACAATTTCTTTTTCTGTTTGTGGCCATCTTCCTTTAAATAATTGTAACCGATTCAAAGCAATTGCTTCTTCATCTGCTGTGCCTAGAGAAATTGAACGAAAATTTGATCCATCTTGCATATATAATCCATAAACTTGAAAACTTCCAATTTTTTCAATTTCAGGTATCTTCTCTTTAGGTATAGGAGACACATTTAAAACAACTGCATTCTGCGTGCCATATAACGATGATTGTTTTTCTAACATAGTAGAATTCATGCTTTCCACACTAACAAAAACTGCAATAAAGCAACCAAGTAATAACCCCATTGCTAGTATCACCCAAATAAGACTTTTCCATTTTTTTCGAAAAGTTTTTTTAATCAATAGCATTACAGCTTTCATATAGTGATCACCTTTCCATCAAAAATATGAATGACGCGATTTGCCTTTTGAGCGACATCAAAATCATGGGTTACTAATAAAATGGTAGTGTCATATAAGCGATTTAACTCTAAAATTGTATCTAAAATCATCATACCTGTTTGCTGATCTAGATTTCCTGTAGGTTCATCGCAAAGCAATATTTCTGGTCGATTAATCATTGCCCGAGCAATTGAAACTCGCTGCTGTTCGCCACCGGACAGCTCTGTAGGAAGACGTTTTTGCTTATCGGAAAGGTCCATTTTATCACACAATTCCTTCAAATACTTCATATCCGGATTTTTCCTATCCAACAAAGCTGGAAGAATAATATTTTCTTGAACTGTTAGTTCAGGAATCAAATCATAAGATTGATACACGAACCCTAGTCGCTTTCTTCGAAACTGAGCCTTTTCTTTTTCTTTTTTGCTATAGATTTCCTCATTATGAATAAAAACTTTGCCCTTAGTAGGTTTTAGTAAACTACCAATTACTTTTAATAAAGTGGTTTTTCCAGAACCACTTTTTCCCATAACCGCAACTACTTCCCCCTGTTTAATTTCCATAGAAATTGAATTCAACGCAAAAGTTTTAACCTCAGCAGTTCCATATTCTACTACTACATTTTCAAGAAAAATCATCTCTTTCGTCCTCCTTTAAAAGATGAAAAATCTTTTTGTTTTCGACCCATTTTCCCATCATTATACCAATAATAGTACCACAAGCAAGACAGAGAAAAGCCCCTAAGTCAAAGGTATAGATGCGTCCCAAAGCATTTATACAACCCAAAAGAAAAACAATAACATCCAAGAGAATAATTGCTTTGGGCATCCTGCTTTTCTCTGTTTGAAGTAATATAGTCCCTAAAGCAACCGGGATGACAAACAGTAAATATTTTCCAAAAAACCACAAAATCTGTATCCAATTGCCGTCACGATCTAATATTTCCTTTGCCTTACTGTAAAAAGGAATTCCCAATAACGTGTATTCTGTTGGATTAAAGCTTACTCGTATTTCTAGTGGAATCACCGTAAAATACAAGAGAGATATAAATGCCCAAAAAGTAAGCACATATACACCA
>CAYMRI010000094.1:0-7963 GCA_964392835.1 uncultured Eubacteriales bacterium | reverse complement strand
AAGATTGTAAAACATTTAACAGCACAACTGGAACAGGAGTTTCAGTCATTTTATGAAAAACTGGCAAGAGAATACAACTCTGATATTTTGCGGTTCGGCATGTTTGCCAAAGGGAATTTTTCCACCATACAAGAATGGGAAGCCTATCATTGGCGGGAAAAATATGCCCAAGCAGAGTTTCGGGTGCAGGTGGACATTACGGTACAGCGAGAGGATATGTATTTGTCGTAGGGGTGTACTGCATTTTTGTGTTTTTATGGGCAAATGCAGTACAAAAAGGCTAATTTGTACTGCATTTTTTGTTTTTTTGAAGCAAATGCAGTACACAGAGGCTCTTGAGATAAATTACCACTCGTAGTAAGATATACCTTAGGAGGTTGTGCAGACATGAATCGTAAACAGAAACAAATCATACAATCCGCAGCTATTCGTTTCGGTGTAGGCGTACTGGCGATTTTAACCGGATATTTCTTTTTAACAGAAGCAGAAATGTATCAAAAAGCCTGTTATGCCTTTGGGTATTTCTTTGCCGCCTATACACTGGTTATGGAAGCACTGACCGCTATTTTTCAAAAGAAACAGCCGTCACCGGAAAAAATAGTAACTTTGGTGGCAACCATAACCTCCATTGCTTGTATTTTATTTGGGTATTATAAAACGGCGATTACCATTATGCTGGGTGCGCTGGTCATCGATACCGTCACAAAATGCAGCAACGCTGCAAAATGGAAGCCCTATCCTTTGTATATTTTTGACTTGGATGGTACCATTGCGGATACGTTGGAATCTATGGGACATACCTGTAATCTGGTATTGCAAGACCTTGGACTCGCACCCCAGCCTTTGGAAGCCTATAAAACATTTGTAGGGGATGCGGTGGCAAAGCTCATAGAGCGGGCACTCCTTGCGGCAGGAGATGCAACAGATGAAAATGGCATGCCTGTACATCAAGAAGAAGCCCTCAATGCCTACTTAACCAAATTTGCAGATTCCTGCACTTATGGTGTGGCTGCCTATGGAGAGATGAAAAATACTTTGGAAATACTAAAAGAGGAAAATGCTAAGTTGGCGGTGTTTACTAATAAGCGCCATCCTTATGCGGTTAAAGTAGTAGAGAAAGTTTACGGAAAAGGCTTTTTTGATTATATATTGGGAGAGGGGAATGGTTTTTCCAAAAAACCGTCACCGGAAGGAGCTCTGCATATAGCACAAATGTACGGCATACAGCCGCAACATTGCGTTTACATAGGAGATACCAATACGGATATGGAAACAGGCCTTGCAGCAGGCATGTATACCGTTGGGGTTACCTGGGGCTTCCGCTCCAAAGCAGAGCTGGAGGCGTATAATCCTGCCAAAATTATCAGTAATCCTAAAGAATTGTTGGAGATTACAGTACACCCATAAGGAACTTATTGACTTGGGTGGTCTTTATGCACAACTGCACAGTAGTTCTCAAATATATGGAAATTAAAGTACGTTTCATCAAAATATTCCAGTTCATTCACATGGGCGATATAGATGATGTTGGGATTTTCTATATCCACTAATCCGGCTACGATTTGATAGGTGTATTTTCTACCATATTCCAACGTTTCACCCTCCGGCATTGCTTCATCATTAATGTATTCTGCGTCGATTTCCAATAGGAATTCTGTCATGATTTCACTGACAAAGGAAGCATAATCACCCTGGGTTTTGCTGGTAATATACATTTTTTCATACTCCATATCTTTGGCATACGTAAGGGCATCGC
Organism: uncultured Eubacteriales bacterium; assembly: GCA_964392835.1. Lineage (GTDB taxonomy): Bacteria > Bacillota > Clostridia > UBA1212 > CASDQQ01 > CAYMRI01. Next base: position 6,207 of record CAYMRI010000094.1, on the reverse strand, counting down.
TAAAGCCGTAGTAGAACTGGTACCCTAATTCCGATGCATGGTCTCCTGCAAAATAGGCATAGGAAAAATTCCCGAACAGCAAGGAAAACATCAAGAGCAAAGGAATAATTGCTGTTTTAAACCGTTTACAAATGTAATAAACCGCGTAGCCTATCATAAACAGCATGGGGAAGAAAATGGCGTTAATTCGGTTTAAGTTGACGTAATTGGTAATTAATCCGGAAATAAAGGCGGTTAACAACATCATCAACAGAATAAACACACCGTGACAGCTTTCCGGTTTCTTTTTACGATACTCTTTGATAAACAGTCCCAATCCCAAAAAGAACAGGGGAATGGCAATAAAGTACAAAGGTCCGATTTCAGGAATAGAGTTCCAGGGTAAATCGGTTGTCTGGAAAATCACTTTATTTATGGTATAGTTAAAGTTCTGAACGAACTGGTTGTACATATTGTCTGAGAAGAATAACACATCGCTCATACGCTGACCGTATTCAAAGAAAGGAATGGTCAGGAAGGGAAGTTCTATGGTTTCCCACTTAAAATAGTTCACTGCCATCATGGCAAAAATCGGCCAAGCCACCAAAGCGTAAAGGCCTACACAAATGAGAGCCTGATGCCATTTGATATTTTTCGTACAAAGCAGATAAATGCAAAGAATCAAAAGAAGCAAGGGCACCAAATAGTAGGAGATGCCATAAGAGTACATGGCAACACCGAATACCAGCATAGACAGGTAGGTGTAACGCTTTTTCTCCAATCCCAAATACAGCAGATAACAGCCGTAAAGCAATAAATGGGGGAAGAGATTGGCTTCCAAAGCCCAACGGCTCATCATAATCTGCCAGGGGTTAATGGCAACAATAAACAGAATGGCCAATGCGGCAAATTTTCCAAAGAGCTTATCGGAAAAACGGAATACCACATATAATGACAACAGAGAAAAGAGTAACAACGGCAAACGCGCCATAAAGATGGACGGGCCAAACAGTTTGAAGAAAGGAATCATAATGTAGGAAAGTAACACATTCATCTGGCTGGAAATCCAGGCGGTAAAGTAAACCGGCATGCTCATGCCATAATGGTCTGTCCCATGTTCTGCCAAAGAAAAGCCTTCTAGCGCAGCCATGGCTTCATCCTGATTAAAACCATAAGGAATGGTGCCAAATTTCCAAGTACGCACGACCACGGCAATCAATGCAACACCTACTACTAAAAACCAATAATAGCGGGAAACAAAACCGTAAATTCCTTTCTCGACTTTTAAGAAAAGCGGTGCATTCTCAGATGCTTTTTGCAATCGCTTGGAGCAGGCAAAGATGCAAAGAAGGGAGGTAATGGCTATCAATACGATATCAAACAGACGCATATACATGAAGTTCCTTTCTAGTTTTACTTTTATCATCATACAGAAAATTCATAATTATGACAAGTTTCCCCGGGATATTTTTGAAAAATACTTTCCGCTTATGGCAAGGAGTAAGCGTCTATGGTATAATAAACAAAAACAGAAATTGAAATCAGGGGAATTATATATTATGAAAAATCGGATATTGTGTATGGCGCTAGTTTTAACTTTGTTATTGACTGCTTGTCAGGCAGGGAAGGAAACGAATATGCCTTCTATGAATACGGATACGGTGCCTAGTAGCACACCGACCACTGTAGAACAAGCAACGGTTACAGAGGCACTTGTCACCGCTGCAACTGCCACGGCTACCCCAACAGCAACAACGGCTACCCCGAATACACAGGCACCGACGAATACGCCTGTGGCGAATACACCTACGAAGACACCTTCTACTACGGTATCTTTTCCGGATACCCTTTCCTGGGAAACGCTTTTCCCAATTCAAAATGACGGGCATGCGACTATGACAAATTCTACTGCCGGCGGTATGACAAATGAAACGGCAGAAAAGCTGTTTGACGGCGATTTGTCTACCAAACTTTGTACCAACAATACCGGGTATACCATTACCTGGAAATTGGACCGTGCCTATCCCGTTGGCGGGTATTCTGTGACCACTGCCAATGACAGCGCCCAGTACGGGCGATTGCCGCAAGGCTGGAAAATGGAAGCTTCTGCGGACGGAAAGACATGGACAACGGTATCTGATGTGAGCAACAGCCGAATGAGCAATTCCAATTTTAAAGAATATTTTTATGCATTCTCGAAACCGGCTTCTTATCAGTATTTTCGTTTTACATTAGCAGCGCCAGCTTCCGGCATGACCCAGATGTCTGAAATTACCCTTTACGGAACAGAGCGGCCACAGGCTTCTTCTAGTGTGGATTTATCTAACAATACATACGGCAACGCCGGAATTGCATTGTTGAAAAATATGATTGAAGATTATTATGATCGTGATTCTCATGTTTTGCACGGCGAGCCAAACGGCGATGGTGCCTGCGCAGTTTGGGCGGCTGCTTCTTTTGCAGAAGCGCTGGCAGAGGGCTATCGTCTTTGCCCTAATGACGATTTGATTTACCGCACCTATGTAGATGTTTTAAATAACTGTTTAACCGCTTATAAAGTAAACGGAAGTATTCAAACCCCTACCGGTACCTGGAATGTTTCTTATTATAATGCTACCAGGGGCAGTGCCGGGGATTATTACTATGATGACGATGCATGGATTTGTTTACAATATCTCAATGCCTACACATTATTAGGAGAAGAATCCTATTTGAAACGGGCAGAAGAAATGTTGGAATTTTTCTGGACCGGTTGGGATGAAACCTTGGGCGGAGGTATTTATTGGGACAAGTCCTTTGGCAGCAAAAATACTTGTGCCAACGGGCCTATTGCCATAGCATTTTTGAGTGCATACGAAATGACCGGCAAAGCGGATTATTTGACAAAAGGCAAACAGATTTATGATTGGTGCCGTTCTACATTGCTGGATAATAATCTCTATAGTGATAACATTAATGTGAATGGTTCTATCAATGGGTGGAAAGCGGCTTATAATCAGGGAACAATGCTTTGTGTCGGTAGTATGCTTTATCGCATTACCGGAGAAACTCGCTATTTGACACAAACCCGTGCAACTTATAATGCAACTGTAAGCCATATGTTCCGTGTTTCCGGCAACGATGTTTCCATGAATGGCAATCCTATTTACAAGGCATGGTGCATTGGCTGGTTGCAGCGGGGTTTTATTTTGTATCAGGAAGTGGATACCCAAAAGGCAACCAAAGGAACGGACTATATGAATAAAGTATTGAATAAAACATTGAAAACAAAAAATGCATCCGGCTATTACGATCCGTATTTTTGTACTGGAGATTGGTCCGGCGAATCTACCACAGATGTGTTACAACCTGGTGGAATGGCATCTGTATTGCTACTGGCCGGCTTGTTAGAATGATTTGACGGAAAGGAAATTGGAAAAATGAAAAAAACAGCACTTTGCATGGTATTAGTATTATCCTTGATTTTATCTTTGACCTCTTGTGGGAATGTATCCGGATACCAGTTCCCGAGTACCTTGTCTATGGATACCCTGTATCCTATTTTAAATGAAGGGCGTGCAACCTTGATTTCTTCTGATGCGGGCGGAAATACCAATGAATCTGCTGCCATGCTGTTTGATGGGGATTTGTCTACAAAACTTTGTACGGATAATTCAGAGTATGTGATTACCTGGAAATTAAATCGTGCTTATCCGATAGGTGGATATACCATAACCACCGCCAATGATACAGCAGAAAACGGACGGTTACCCAGAGGGTGGAATTTGGAAGCTTCCACTGACGGAATAAACTGGGTTATGGTATCCAGTATCAGCAACAGTCGTTTGGAAGAACGCAATTTTACAGATTATTTCTATACATTTTCCAAAGTAGGTATGTATCAGTATTTCCGGTTTACTTTAACAGCAGGCGGGTCTCGCCGTAATCCTATGACGCAAATGGCAGAGATTACTTTGTACGGCCCGGAGCGGGCAGAAGCTTTGCCTTCCGAAGTGGATTTGTCTGATAACACCTATGCAAGTACCGGAATGGAACTGTTGAAAACCATGATTAACGATTATTATGACAGAGAATCTCACACGGTGCGTTATCAGCTCGGACGTGAAGATGCGGCGGAAGTCTGGGGCGTGGCTTCTTTTCTGGAAGCATTGGCGGAAGGATATCGTCTGTGCCCGGAAGATGAATTGATTTATAATACCTATGTGGATGTGCTAAATTATGCTTTGACCACTTATAAAGCAGAACGTACCATTGAAACAGCAAGCGGAAAGTGGGATGTTATTTTTTATAATACAACTCCAAAAGGTTCCGATGATTATCGCTATGACTATAATGCCTGGATTTGTATACAATATTTAAATGCCTATCATCTGTTGGACGATTCTGCATATTTACGGCGGGCAGAAGATTTGCTGGATTTCTTGTGGACCGGTTGGGATGAAAGCAAATTGGATGGCGGTATTTCTTTGGCGGCAGAAGGTGGAACGAAAAGTGCCGCCTCCAATGCGCCTGTGGCTACAGCTTTTTTAAGTGCATATGAGATTACCCAATTTGAAGATTATCTTGTGAAAGCAAAAAAGATTTATGATTGGTGCCGTGCTACTTTGCTGGAAGATAATCTTTATTGTGACAGCGTCAACCGAAGAGGAGAATTAAATGATTGGAAGGCGGCTTATAATCAGGGAGCCATGCTTACTGCCGGTAGTTTGTTGTATAAGCTAACCGGAGAAGTCCGCTATTTACAGGAAACACGGGCGACTTATAATGCAACGGTGGAATTGATGTTTACTGTTTCCGGTAATTATGCTTCTATGAATGGGGATCCTATTTATAAAGGATGTTGTATTGGTTGGTTACAACGAGGATTTATTTTGTTTCAGGAAGTAAGTGGGGATAATACTACCACAGGAACGGAGTATATGAATAACGCATTAGATTTTAATTTGCGCACAAAAGATGGAAACGGCTATTATGACCCTTATTTCCGCACCGGCGCATGGTCCGGCGAATCTACCCGAGAAGTGCTGCAACCCAGTGGCGTGGCGTCTACTTACTTATTAGCAGGTTTGTATGCGGCAGATTGATAAAATTTAACAGTATATTTATTTTCAAAAACACGCATCATATGCCTATACATGTGGTGAGGTGAATGAAATGAATCAAAACACAAAGCGAATTTTAATTGCATCCGGTATTGCAATTTCCGGTGCAACGCTGGCAGGGGTCTGTTACTATTTTTCTACCAAACAGTTAACAAATGTGGCATTGAATCGAGCGTTTCCGCCATGGATGAATCGATTTCGAGGTCTGGTGTCCGGCAGCGGAAAGGCTTTTACGGAAATGGCAGCGGAATTAACGGTGGTTGCTGAAAAATTGGAAAGCAGTAATTGCGAAATTGTAGAAATTGTAAGCCATGATGGAAAAAAACTAGTTGGACATTGGCATCCGTGTCCCGGTGCAAAGCGGATTATCATTGCCATGCATGGCTGGCGTTCTTCCTGGTCAAGGGACTTTGCGGCAATTTCAGATTTCTGGCATACAAATGATTGTAGTGTACTCTATGTGGAACAGCGAGGACAGAATAACAGCGACGGAGAGTATATGGGTTTTGGACTCATAGAACGTTATGACTGTATGGATTGGATTTCTTGGGTTAATCAAAACCGAAATGGGGAAGGACTGCCCATTTATCTGGCCGGTATTTCTATGGGTGCTACGTCTGTATTAATGGCAGCCGGTTTAAATTTACCTGCTAATGTGCGGGGTATCATTGCAGATTGCGGCTTTACTTCGCCTCATGCTATTTGGAAACATGTTGTAGAGAAAAATATCCATTTGCCTTATGGTGGCCTTCGCAGCGCCATGGTAGATGCTTTGTGTAAAGAAAAAATTCAGCTTGGTTCCAGAGAATATTCCACTATAGATGCTATGAAACATTGCAGGGTGCCGGTTTTATTTGTTCACGGCACGGACGACCATTTTGTTCCCATAGAAATGACGTATGAAAATTACATTGCTTGTGTTGCACCCAAACGTTTGTTTGTTGTCCCGGGGGCTGAGCACGGCATGAGTTATTTTTTAGAGAAAAAAGGGTATGAGGCAGAGGTAAGGCGTTTTTGGGAAGAGAATGATTCGCTGTCTTAAACGGAAAACAAAAAAAGTCGCTCACAGGCGACTTCAGACTGCTGACAAACCCTATGTTCTTTGGAGACATAGGGTTTTATTATG
>CAYMRI010000093.1:1885-7968 GCA_964392835.1 uncultured Eubacteriales bacterium | reverse complement strand
AATATCCAGGTGGTTGGTGGGCTCGTCCAAAAGCAGAATATCCGGGTTACCGAACAATGCTTGTGCAAGGAGCACCTTCACCTTTTGGGCGCCGGTGAGATTTTCCATTTTTTCATAATGCAGTTCGGTAGAAATGCCAAGACCATTGAGCAAAATCGCAGCGTCAGACTCTGCATTCCAGCCGTCCAGTTCTGCAAACTCCCCTTCCAACTCTGCAATGCGAATGCCGTCTTCTTCCGTAAAATCTTCATGGGAATAGATTTCCTCCTTGGCCTGCATAATTTCAAACAGACGCTTGTGTCCCATAATGACAGTTTGAATGACCTCATAAGCATCATAAGCAAAATGATCCTGCTTTAGCACTGCCATCCGTTCTCCCGGTGTAATCAACACTTCCCCTTTGCTGGGCTCAATATCCCCTGCCAGGATTTTCAAAAACGTAGATTTACCGGTGCCATTGGCCCCAATGAGACCATAGCAGTTTCCCGGTGTAAATTTTACATTGACATTTTCAAATAAAGCTCTGCCGCCGTAACGCAAAGACAGACCGTTTGTACTAATCATATCTATTCTCCAATCAAAAATTAACCTTCAACAATTTCTTTCAGTGCCACACGATTCTTATACAAATTGGGCACAATGACTGCCATACCCCGGATTTTATTTTGGGTATAGGAACCGTCCACCGGTAATCGATAGGTCTGCAAAGTACTGATATCCATGCTGAAAACAGTGGTGGCATAATCAATCAACTGCAACGCAGACAAATCTGTAGTCAAGAGCGGGAACAATTCATCAATCAATTCCAAAACACCGGGAAGACCCATGGAAAGAGATTTATTAAATACTGCGGTCAGCACTTTTCTTTGCCGCTCTGTTCGCTTAAAATCTCCACCGGCCAAATACCGGATTCTGGAATACAAAAGAGCTGTTTCCCCATTCATGAGATATTTTTGCCCGGCGGTTGCATCTGTCAAATTTAAATAATCAATTTCCGCTTGCGTTAACGCAATTTCTACACCACCGATTCTATCAATAATTTTGGTAAAGCCGGTAAAATCCACTTCAATATTGCCGTCAATAGTCAACCCGAAATTTTTGTAAATGGTTTTATTCAGCAACTCCATGCCACCAAAGGCATATGCCGCATTGATTCTGTTATCGCTGTACCCGGGAATCTGCACATACATATCCCGCATTAAAGAAGTCAGCTTTAACGTTTTTGTCTTTTTGTTCAGCGTAGCAATAATCATAGAGTCAGAACGCTGCCGTCCCTGTCCTTCTCTTCTATCCTGTCCAATGAGCAAAATATTGATAATATCTTTATCCTGCGGAATGGTAACCGTGGAAGCAGAAGTCCCGGAAGACGGTGCGGAGGTACTATTGGGTTCTGTTGTTTCCGATTCCGAATTCCAAATGACATCATCCGGGTCCAGTTCAGGATATTCTTCCTCGCTGGCATTGGTATCGCTCTCTTCTATCTCAAAATCTTCCTGTTCCGGCGAAATGGTCTCTATCGGCTCAAAACGATTGATTTTATTAAACAAGTTAATGGCATAACCACCCACACAGGCAACAAACAGGAAGATAACAGCCAAAACGCCAATCAAAATCTTCTTCCAAAGCGCCATTTTCTTCTTTTCCTTTTTCTCAACCGTTTCCGCAGTCTCAGTTGTTTCTACCGCTTGCTTGGTCTCTTCTTTTTCAAACATAACAGCCTCCTTGTGTTACGCCCTTAAACCCTTACACCTTCAAACTCTCAATTCTGGAAAGTGTATTGTCATACATCTCCTGATATTTTTCCTTTTTAGCCTTCTCCTCTTCAACAACCTTCGCCGGTGCCTTGGAAACAAAACGTTCATTGGAAAGCTTATTGTTCACTCTGTCCAACTCATCCTGCAAAGTGGCCAATTCCTTTTCCAAACGCTGAATTTCCTTTTCAATGTCAATCAATTCCCCCAAAGGAATATAAATTTCAGCACCGTCAATGGATGTAGATACCATTTTATCTGCATGTTCCGGACGGGTCTGTGCCACTGTAATATCCGAAGCAGATGCCAAGCGATAAAAATAGGATGCTCCGGCATTGATGGTTGCTTCCTTATCTGCGCCTGCTACAAATACCAAAGACGCTTTCTTAGAAGGCGGTACATTCATTTCTGCACGCATATTCCGAATGCTACGGATCGCAGAAATGATAAGTTCCATCTCCGTTTCCTCTGCCGGGAAATTATAAGCATCTGTGTATTCCGGCCACTGGGAAATCATAATGCTCTCTGCATCCTTTATCAAATTCTGATAAATTTCTTCTGTTACAAATGGCATAAACGGATGCAACAGCTTCATGGAATTTACCAATACGGTGTTGAGTACATATTGTGCTTCCAGTCTGCCTTCTGCCTCTTTATCAAACAAACGGGGTTTTACCGTTTCAATATACCAGTCACAGAAAATATCCCATACAAAATCGTAAACCTTCTGCAAAGCAATACCCAATTCAAATTTTTCCAAGTTTTCTGTCACTTCGCCGCATAAGCGATTCATCTTAGACAAAATCCACTTATCGGCAACAGTAAACTTAGTAGCATCCACCTTTGAAAAATCCGGTTCTTCATCAAAATTCATTTGTACGAATCTGGCTGCATTCCAAATTTTATTGGCAAAGTTACGAGCAGATTCTACCTTTTCCGGCAAATAACGCAGGTCATTTCCTGGAGATACGCCTAAGGTCAACGCAAAACGCAACGCATCGGTGCCGTATTGGTCGATAACCTCTAACGGGTCAATACCATTGCCCAAAGACTTACTCATTTTTCTGCCCTGGGAATCTCTTACCAAGCCATGAATAAATACATACTTAAATGGCACTTCCTGCATTTGCTCACAACCGGAGAAAATCATTCTGGCAACCCAGAAGAAAATAATATCATAACCGGTTACCAACACATTGGTAGGATAGAAATATTCCAATTCCTCTGTGTTATCCGGCCATCCCAAAGTGGAAAACGGCCACAACGCAGAACTGAACCAAGTATCCAAGGAATCCGGGTCCTGTGTAAAATGAGACTTGCCGCACTTCGGGCAAACCGTAGGCATTTCCTTTGCAACCACCGTTTCACCGCAATCATCGCAATAGTAAGCCGGGATTCTGTGTCCCCACCAAAGCTGTCTGGAAATACACCAATCTTGAATATTCTCCATCCAATTAAAATAGGTTTTGGAAAAACGCTCCGGCACAAACTTGGTTTCCCCACTGCGAACTGCTTCAATGGCAGGCTTTGCCAAAGGTTCCATTTTTACATACCATTGACGGGAAATCATAGGTTCAATAACCGTATGACAACGTTGGCAAGTACCTACATTATGGGTGTGGGGCACTACCTTTACCAACAATCCCATTTCTTCTAAGTCTTTTACCATAGCTTTTCTGGCTTCATAACGGTCCATACCTGCATATTTACCGCCACGTTCTGTGATGATACCCTTTTCGTCAATCACACGGATTTGCTCTAAATTATGACGCAAGCCAACCTCGTAGTCGTTAGGATCATGTGCCGGGGTAATCTTTACACAACCGGTTCCAAAGTCAATGGAAACATAGTCGTCTGCAATCACCGGAATCTCTCTGTCAGTTAAAGGCAACAACAATGTCTTTCCAATTAAATGCTGATACCGTTCATCGTTAGGATTTACGGCAACCGCTGTATCGCCCAACAAAGTTTCCGGTCTGGTGGTAGCAATTTCTACAAATTCATTGGTTCCTTTAATGGGATAATGAATGTGCCAAAAAGAACCTTCCTGTTCTTCGTATTCCACTTCAATATCCGAAATGGAAGTATTACACTTCGGGCACCAGTTGGTAATTCTGTTGCCTCTGTAAATCAATCCCTTTTCATACAACTTCAAAAATACTTCTAAAACCGCATTGGAAAGACCATCGTCCATAGTAAAACGTTCTCTGTCCCAGTCGCAGGAACTGCCTAATTTTTTCAACTGTTCTACGATTCTGCCACCGTATTCTTTCTTCCACTCCCAGGCACGCTCTAAGAATTTCTCTCTGCCCAAATCCTCTTTAGACAGACCTTCCTTTGCCATAGCATCTACAATCTTTGCTTCTGTTGCAATGGAGGCATGGTCGGTACCCGGCAACCACAAAGTGCAGTAGCCTTGCATTCTCTTCCATCTGGTTAAAATGTCTTGCAATGTATTATCCAAAGCATGTCCCATGTGCAACTGTCCCGTAATGTTTGGGGGCGGCATTACAATGGAAAAAGGCTTTTTAGATTTATCCACTTCTGCATGGAAATAGCCCTGCTCCGTCCAATATTGATATAACTTATTCTCAGTTTCTGCCGGATTATATGTTTTATCCAGTATTTTTCTCTCTGCCATAACGCATCCTCCTTTTATTTGCATGAAAAAACCTTCCATCCAAGTCTCACTTTGGACGGAAGGTTACTCAATTTCCGCGGTACCACCAAATTTCCTGCATACAATGCAGACACTCAACTCTTTAACGCAGATGCTACGGCTCACTCTACTATCCGTTCAAGCAAGCTACTCCAAAGCTACCTTCCCCATCCCTTTGTTTAAAAGCGCTTACAGCCAAACGGCGCTTTCTCTCTGCAAACCGGAAACAGGTACTCCTCTTCTTCCCCGTATTTCACTTATCGCTCATCATCATATCTTTTTTTGCGATTTCTGTCAACTTAACTTCTGTAGCTGCCGTTGATTTTTACATAATCATAGGAAAAATCACAAGTCCACATGCGGTCAAAGCAATCGCCTGTCTGGAAATCCACCACAACTAAAATTTCATCCTGCTCCAACACTTTCTTGGCAGCATCTTCGTCAAACGGTAATGCCACACCATTTTCACAGGTTTTAATATCTCCAATGTACACATCCACACGATTGGGATCAAAGTTTGCGCCGGAATACCCTGCTGCCGTCAAAATTCTGCCCCAGTTGGCATCTTCCCCGAACACAGCCGTTTTTACCAATGGAGACTTTGCAATGGCAACTGCTGCCTTGTAGGCATCCTCCGGTGTCAATGCGTTTTTCACTTGCACTTCCATTAACTTGGTTGCACCTTCGCCGTCTTTTGCTAACATTCTTGCAAGCTTTGTGCAAACATATTCCAAAGCAGTTTGGAATGCTTCATATTCCTTTGTACCTTCTGTAATGGGTGTTTCATCCGCCAAACCGTTGGCAAACAACAATGTCATATCACATACACTGGTATCTCCATCTACAGAAACACGATTATACGTCTTCTTTACAATGGCTTTAAACATAGGTTCCAACACTTTTTTAGAAATATTGGCATCGGTGGTAATAATGCTGATCATAGTTGCCATGTTGGGATGAATCATACCGGAACCTTTTGCCATAGCCCCAATATGTACGTGCTGTCCGTGCAACATCAAATCCACAGCCACTTCTTTGGGATGGGTATCTGTTGTCATAATGGCTTGTGCCGCATCAGCACCACCCTCTGCAGAAAGGTTGTCCACCAACAGGTCTACACCGCTGACAATTTTTTCTTTCGGTAAAGCCACTCCTATAACCCCGGTAGAACCAATCATCATATTCTCTGCATCAATTCCCAATTTGTCTGCGCAGTAGTTTGCAATTTCTTCCGCATCCCGATAACCGGAAACACCTACACAAGCATTGGCACAACCGCTGTTAATTAAAACACCGTTGGCATAACCATTCTTCATACGTTCCACCGTTAACTGTAAGGAGTGTCCTTTTACTACATTTGTGGTATATACACCTACTGCAACACAGGTTTCTTCACTGTAAACCAGTGCTACATCCTTATTCCCATTCTTCTTTAATCCACAAGCAACCCCTGCTGCCTGAAACCCCATTGGTGCTGTCACACCGCCTTTAATTTCTACCATAACGTCTTACCTCCGCCGTTCTTTCATTGAAAAATATTATGGCAAGTTCATCTCGCGTTGTCAAATGATTCCTGTTATAAAAATCTCCAATCCAATAAAAATCAAAATAGCGCCCCCTAAAATGCTTGCCTTTCCCGCAAGACGAGTGCCGAATTTCTTTCCAAGCACCAG
>CAYMRI010000093.1:0-1875 GCA_964392835.1 uncultured Eubacteriales bacterium | reverse complement strand
CAGACCTCCCATACAAATAAAGAAGGTCACAACTGCAATGAGCAAGCAACAGACAAAGGCCATCAGCCAGTCATATTCTGAAATGGTAAAGCCAACGGACAAGGCATCAATGGAAGTGGCTACGCCTTGTATGAGCAACGCCGCTAATCCCACAGCCGGTTTTTCGCAATCGTCGCAATCTCTGTTTTTGATACCCTCAATCAACATTTTTCCACCAATAAAGCAAAGCAACACTAACGCAATCCAGGGAATACACTGTTCAAACATTTGAAAATATTGGGCAACAGTACAGACGCAAACCCAGCCAATCATAGGCATCAAAAACTGAAAACATGCAAAAACGCCTGCCACGCCGCACATTCTGCTTTTCTTCATGCCCAGCTCATTCAATCCATTCGCCAATGACACAGAAAAAGCATCCATAGCAAGACCTACACCCAGCAAAATGCTTCTGACAAAAAACATCACATCCCAATCCACTTTAAATCCTTCCTCCATTTCATAAAAAAACTGTGTACAGTACATTACTATACACAGGACAAGTTCTTTAGGACAGACTCCATGTATAGCACTCCCGTTATACATGAGTCTCGCAATTTGAAACAAGCCAGGTCGCACCGACCAGTATGTTGACTTGCTACGTATGAGATACGCTCGCTACTCCCTCACAAAGCTTTATCAGTTTACCACAAATTGGAAGCAAGTGCAATACAAAAAAACACACCACCCGGCTTTCGTCAGGCAGTGTGCTGTGTCACTTACCTTATGCAATTAGTTTTTCTTGTAAGTTTTACCGGTATACTGTTCGAATACCTTCTGGGTAATACGACCGCCGATAGAACCGTTTTCACGGGAAGTCTTGTCGCCGTTGTAACCTTCGTTTAAAGTTACGCCTAATTCGTTAGCAACTTCGTACTTCATTTTATCAAAAGCACTTTTATTCTTACTAGCCATTCTTTTCACCACACTTTCCATAAATTAGCCTTGCGCTAGTATTATGGACGGGTTTTGAAAAAAATATACATTATTCGAAATCATTTCGAACAATATCTTCATAGCTTTCTGCTTTTACAATTACCCGGGAAGTCCCTTCTTTGGTCAGCACCACTGCAGGCTTAGGCAATCTATTGTAGTTGCTGGACATAGAATAGTTATAGGCCCCGGTTGCCAGAACCGCCAGAATGTCTCCGCTTTGCACCGGTGGCATTTTGTAATCTTTTAGCAAAATATCGCCGGACTCGCAGGTTCTGCCGCCGATGGTAACCAGTTCGGTCTTTTCCGCTGTTGGTCTGGAGGCAATGAGGCATTCATACTCTGCTCCATAAAGGGCATATCTGGGGTTGTCCGCCATGCTGCCATCTACCAAAACATATTTCCGCACATTTTTAATCTCTTTTACACAGCCAACGGTATACAAGGTAATCCCCGCAGAGGCTACAATGGAACGACCGGGCTCCATTAAGATATATGGTACTTTCAAATCATGAGATGCGCAATATGCTTTTACTTTTGCAGAAATGGCTTTGATATATGCACCGAACGGCACCGGGTCATGCTCTTCCAGATACTTAATGCCATAGCCCCCGCCCAAGTTTAATTCCGTAATTTCATAGCCGGTTTCCTGCTTAATGCGATGAATGAATTCCAACATAACCACAGAAGCTGCTTCAAATGGTGTATAATCAAAAATCTGGGAACCAATATGGCAATGCAATCCTCGCAAAGAAACATTGGGCATTGCAAGGGCTTTCTTTACCAACTCCATGGCTTCTCCATTTTCAATGGCCACACCAAACTTGGAATCAATTTGCCCTGTCATAATGAAATCATGGGTATGGGCATCAATGCCGGGTTTGAGTCTCATGGAAATATCCA
>CAYMRI010000092.1:6710-7981 GCA_964392835.1 uncultured Eubacteriales bacterium | reverse complement strand
GGGAGAAGCAAGAGTATTGGTGCCGGAACGTTATATGGGTGATATTATCGGTGATATGAATAAGCGCCGTGGCCGTATTTTGGGTATGAATCCGGAAGCGAACGGGTTCCAAGAAATCGTAGCAGAAGTACCTTTCTCTGAAATGGTAAAATATGCAACCGATTTGCGTTCCATGACCCAGGCAAGAGGAAGTTACACCATGTCTTTCGTTAGATATGAAGATGTACCGGCTAACATTGCAAAGGTTATTATTGAAAATTCTAAGGATAACTTGGCTGGCGATATTGAAGAATAATTGAAATTTTGTAAAATGTTGTAAAGCATCTGCATCTATTGATGCAGATGCTTTATATACAACGTTTCATTTTAGGAGGGAAATTATGATGAAGAAAGTATTAGCAGTATTGTGTGTACTGATGTTATGCGTAACTTGTTTTGCGGCATGTGCAACGGATGGCGAAGGCGATGCATCCACTGCAAGCCCGAAGGCGACTGCAAGCGCAACAGCCACTGCAACACAAAAAGCAACTGCAACCGCGACTGCAACTGCAACTGCAACCGCAACTGCAACCGCTACACAGGATGACACTACAGCACAAAGTGCAACAACTGATGTTACTGCAACACCGGCAGAAGAAGCAACTCCTACACCGTCTGCAAAGCCCAAAGTAGACTATTCTGTGTACACCATTGATGTAGATATTACGATTATTGATGGTAATACAGGTATTGTATTTGCGGCCGAAACAGAAGGCGATTTCTTAATGTGGCAGTTGGCAATCGGCGAAAAGAATGATGGTAATCTTTACCTAAGACCCCATGAATGGACAGGGAAGAACCCGGTTGCGTTGGCAGATATCGTAGTCCCCAGCTCTGTAGCTGCAGCAGAATACAATACCACCATCCATATGCAACTACAAATCAATGATGGCACGGTTACTACTTATATTAACGGTACCAAAGTGGATGAAAGAGATATGGACTATACAGATTATGATATGTTTGGATTCCGCAGCGATGCTTATAAAAATGCTACCATTATGGAAGTAGGAGCCTTTGATAATGTGGTAATTAAGAATTCTGCCGGCGAAGTAGTTTTCTCTGAAACCTTTGATAGTGATGACCACTATTTCAGTGACTATATGGAAGATGGCGACGGCTATGTAGAAGACGGTAAATTGGTTGTTGGTGGCGAATATAAGACCTTGATAATCGCAGATATGCCAAGCTAAGGTGGCTTGAAAAATAGTAGCTTATATAAAAGGAAAAGC
>CAYMRI010000092.1:1707-6700 GCA_964392835.1 uncultured Eubacteriales bacterium | reverse complement strand
CTCCGCTTTTGTTGTTAGCTCTTTCGGAATTTGTATATCGCTTTTTGTAATTCGGAGGCTACTTTAGATTTGTCTTTCGTCGTGAATACTCCAAGGGGCTTATTCCAAGATGCCTCTGTATCAGACGATAGAACCGTAATACAGTAAGTTTTATCCTCTTTCATATAACCCACATCTATTTGCATACCATCTGCATAAGTAATAAGCAACATATCTTCATCGTCATCACGGATGCTTTGGAGTTTTCCTCGTGCTAAATCTAATTTTTTGTATGTGCTGTCCCAACTCGGTTGATAAGATTCTAATTCAACATTGGCATATGTTGTAAAGATAGACATAAAGTCGATAAATCGCTTATCGTCTTTTTTTTCTTCCGTTTTGTTTAAGAAGTTTCGGATTACAAGATAAATAATTGGCAAAATGAGCGGGAACCAAATGCTTACGATGTTGCGTAAAAATATCCAAGGAATGAGTAGAATAATTTCAAGAATCACGTATGCAAACAGATAAGAGGTGAATTCACTCCAAAGATATCCTATTTTATTTTTCTTTTTTTCTGGAAATATATTTTTCGTCTCACCGTCTAAAATCACAGTTCCGTCTTTCGTGGTAATATTGGCAACAAAAGATCTGCCGCCACTGTGGCCTAACCGCTGAAAACCGATTTCCAAAGTATTTGGTTCATTGTGATAAACAATAATATCTTTATGGAATTCTTGGGCTTTCGTGTAAATTACTTCCTTTAATTCTTCGATTGTCCCGTCAAAAATAAATCTCATAATCTCACCTCTTTTAGTTCATTATATTACAAACAATCTACAAGCTACAAGGTGAATTCGAAAAGTATAAACGAAAGCATCAGGTATTGTACGCCGTATCGATGACTTTGGCAGGGTTGTTCTTTTTTGAACCAGAGTGGGTATGAAGCAACCGGGTGTCTGGATGCCACGGGTGCATATGATGCTATGTACGACAAAACCTTCGATTTAATTGTGTCTGACATTATGATGCCGGGAATTGACGAATTTGAATTTGTAAAAAACCGTTCGGACTTTGAAGGAAGATATTCCTATTTTGTTTATGACCGCACGGGATGATTTTGCAGTAAAGCAAAGAGGTTATCGTGTAGACACCGATGATGATATGGTAAAACCCATTGATTTGGACAATCTGTTTTTCAATGCATTTAAATTTACAGAACCGGGAGGAAAAGTAACAGGGTGCTTGACTACAGAGGAAAACTGTGCCATTGTAAAAGCGGCACACACCGGCTGTGGCATGGCGCCGGAGGTGGGAAAGCATATTTTTGAAAAAATCTATCAGGGAGATATTTCTCACGCTACCCGGGGGAAAATTGCAGTACAAAGCGTTTGGGGAGAAGGAAGTATATTTACAGTAAGGATTGAGAAGACGTGAAAAAAGAAAAAATAAAGGCATTTATTAAAAAAACAGTATTGTTTATTGCAAATCCTCGTCTATTGTTTTGCTTTGGCATAGGCTGGATGATTACCAACGGTTGGTCCTATGTGATGCTGGGGATAGGTACATTTTTCAATATTGGCTGGATGATTGGAGTTGCAGGCGCATATCTTACTTTTTTATGGTTGCCCATTTCACCGGAAAAGATTGTAACGATTGCCATTGCCATTGCATTGCTCCGTGTTTTATTTCCCAATGACAAAAAAACGCTGGGTGTACTGAAAGATATACAACAGAAACTCAAGGCTGCCATAAGTTCCAAAAAAGCAAAAAAGAAAGCGGACAAAGAAGTCACAGAAAAAGAGGATAAGGGAACAAAGAATGAAGAATTGGAAAGAAATCAGTAAGAAAATATTGTGCCCTCCGAACCAGAAAAGAACGGGAACGGATTGTTCCGGGAAGTATACGATTGACAGATGAGTTGATGAAATAATTGGGTGTTTTTCAGAATAGAATAGTGCAGCAGAACAAAGATGGGAAAAGAGATTTATGAATTTGCTGCAACTATACCAAAAATGTTTAAAAGCAGAATATGTGGAAGTAGAAAAAGGTGCCAGCTATGCATTGGAACGATGGGGTGGCACCTTATATATTTTATTTGAGTGGAGCCACGGTACTGCAGACTGGTTACATAATCTTGATTTTCCGGCGACTACCTATGACCACATGGGTGTCACATGGTTTTGTCACAGAGGTTTTTTAAGCGTCTGGAAAGCAGTGAAGTCTTATATTTACAAGGGAATTAAGGATGTCTCCGTTAAAAAAATCAT
Source organism: uncultured Eubacteriales bacterium (assembly GCA_964392835.1). Classification (GTDB taxonomy): domain Bacteria; phylum Bacillota; class Clostridia; order UBA1212; family CASDQQ01; genus CAYMRI01. Next base: position 4,451 of record CAYMRI010000092.1, on the reverse strand, counting down.
TGTTGTTGGATATAGTCATGGGGCGGCCTTGGCTGCCCTGTGTCACGAATTTGTCTGGTATCATCGTCCGGATTTAAGAAATCGGTTAGAAGGGTATGGCTTTGGCGCACCCCGAGTATATTGGGGGTTTTGGGTGAGAAGCGCATTAAAAGCCAGGTGGGAGAATTTTTTCGTTGTCCGCAATCAAAATGATATTGTGACCCATGCGCCGCCGGTTTTATTGGGCTTTCGTCATGTAGGAACTGTAATTACCATTGGTAAAAAAGGTACTTATGGCAGATTTGATGCCCATCGACCGGAAAACTATTTGACAGAATTGGGAAAAATCTACAAATTATAAGCAGGATGTGATACAATAGGGGCAATTGTAAAAGTGGAGGGAAAAACATGCTGCTGATTATCAATGCGAACATCATTACCATGGAAGGCCGTGATTATGCAAACGGATACCTTTTATGCGACGGAAGTGTCATTCGGGAAATAGGGGACATGGCAGATTTGCCTAAAGTGGAAGCTACGGTGATAGATGCCAAAGGTTGCTATGCCTATCCGGGTATGATTGACCCTCATTGTCATGTGGGCATGCTGGAAGATGGCGTAGCAGATGAAGGCGCTGATGTCAATGAAGATACGGACCCGGTCACACCCCAGTTACGTGCTGTGGAAGGGCTTTATTATATGGACGGAAGTTTTGGGGAAGCTTGTCGGGCAGGGGTAACCACCTGTGTCACCGGGCCGGGAAGTGCCAATGCCATCGGTGGTATGTTTGCAGCGGTAAAAACGGACAACCGTGACATTTCTCAGATGATTTTAAAAGAAGATGTGGCCATGAAATTTGCCTTCGGACAGAATCCGAAATTTGTTTACGGCGATAAGAAAATGACGCCCGCCACCAGAATGGCCAATGTGGCACTTATGCGGGAGGCACTGCAGGAAGCCAAGGAATACAGCGATGCGTTGGAAAAGTACAATGCAGACCCGGAGGAAGAGGATAAGCCGGACTATGACATCAAAAAGGAAGCGTTGCTCCCCGTAGTCAATGGTACCTTGCAGGTAAAATCCCACGCTCACCGTGCAGACGATGTGATGACTGCATTGCGCCTTGCCAAGGAATTTGGCTATGCAGTTACCATTGAGCATGGCACAGAAGGGCACCTCATTGCAGAGTATCTGGCTGCAGAAAAAGCAAAAGTAATTTGCGGCCCTATTATCAGCGAGCGTAGTAAAATTGAACTGCGCAATCATACTGTAGAAACTCCCGGCATTTTAGCAAACAAAGGAGTAGAGGTGGCCATTATGACAGACCATCCCTGTGTTCCTATTCAATATTTGTCGTTAAGTGCTATGCTTGCAGTGAAGCATGGCATGCCGCGTGATGAGGCGTTAAAAGCCATCACCATTCGTGCTGCCCAATTTACCGGCATTGATAACAGAGTAGGGAGTCTGAAAGTGGGCAAGGATGCGGATATTATTATTACCGACGGGGACTTGCTGGATTTTTCTACCAATGTTTTATATACCATTGTAAATGGAAAGGTAGCTTATGATGCCAATTGCTGAAACTGTTATAACTACAAACAGCCCGGAGGAAACCTGCGCATTGGGCATGCAAATGGGTGCTGATTTAGAACCCGGTGCTGTGCTTTGCCTATATGGAGATTTAGGTGCAGGAAAAACGGCATTTACTTCAGGTCTTGCTCAAGGTCTTGGGGTAACCGATTATGTGACCAGCCCTACGTTTACCATTGTCAATGAGTATGAGGGCAGAATCCCGTTGTTCCATTTTGATGTATATCGTGTCTATGACCCGGACGAGTTGTATGAAATTGGGTTTGAAGAATATTTTTCCAGAGGGGGCGTTGTGTGCATTGAATGGGCAGATTTAATCCCATCTTTGTTACCGGCTAATCGGATGGAAATTGAGATTCGCAAGAAGTCCGGCATAGGATGCGAGAACATGCGGGAAATTACCATAAGGAGATATGAAGCATGAAGATATTGGCAATTGATTCTTCCACCGCCAAAGCGACAGTAGCACTTTATGTAGATGGCGGCATTGCAGAAAAAATAGAAATTACAGACAGTAAAACCCACTCAGAAACCTTGGTGCCCATGATACAGCAGGTGTTGAAGAACGCAGGTGTTACACCGGCGGATGTGGATTATTATGCGGCATCCATTGGCCCCGGTTCTTTTACAGGCTTACGTATCGGTGTGGTTACCATAAAATCCATTGCCATGGCCGTGGAACGGCCTTGTGTGGCAGTATCTACTTTGGACGCTTTGGCTTACAATGTGCACGATTTTGACGGCATTCTTTGTCCTTTGATTGATGCTAGAGGCGACCAGGTGTTTACCTCGATTTATGCGGGTGCTCCCATGCCAAAACGGCTTTCTGATTATATGGCAAAATCTGTGTCTGAGCTGGCGGAGGATTTGAAGGAACTGGCTGCGGGTAGACCTGTTCTCTTGGTAGGTGACGGAGCGGAAAAACATTTTTCCTATTTAACAGAGCAGTTAACAGGTGTGGCTGTTTCTTGTGGATTGGCTCCTATGGAAAAACGGCTGGCGGACAGTGCTTCCGTGGCGTTTGTGGCAGCGTCCATGGTAGAAGAAGGGCGGATTGCAGACTGCGATGCGTTAGCACCGGAGTATTTGCGAAAATCTTCTGCAGAGCAGGCAAAAGAGCGTGTGGCGCAGATGCAGCAGGAAGGGAAAGCGTAAATGGGAATGCAATTAGTGGA
>CAYMRI010000092.1:0-1697 GCA_964392835.1 uncultured Eubacteriales bacterium | reverse complement strand
TGTTTTTCCGATCCTTGGTCGAAAAAACTCTTTGAGCAGGAATTGACCAACGAGCGTTCCTATTATGTGGTGCTTTTGGATGACGACACCGTTATCGGCTATGCCGGGTTCTGGAAGATTTTTGACGAAGGGCACATTATGAATATTGCCGTAGCACCGGAGTATCGGGGCCAGCATCTGTCCCATTTGTTAATGAAAGCCTTTTTGGAGTTTGCGGCTCGGTCTGAAATTCGTTATTTGACTTTGGAAGTGCGAGAGGGAAATATTCCTGCCAGAAATCTGTATTATCAGTATGGCTTTGAAGACGCCGGTGTGAGAAAGGGTTACTATCAGGACAACGGAGAAAACGCCATTATTATGTGGGCGGATTTGGAAAAAAAGTGTTGACAATCGAGATGTTTGCGTGTATACTTCTAAAAGTCAACGCAAGGAGACGTGCGGGTGTAGTTCAATGGTAGAACATCAGCCTTCCAAGCTGATTGTGAGGGTTCGATTCCCTTCACCCGCTCCAATTTTTATATATGTACCTGTAGCTCAGCTGGATAGAGCAACGGCCTTCTAAGCCGTGGGTCTGGGGTTCGAATCCCTTCAGGTACGCCAAAAGAAGGAACCATCCCGAAGGGGTGGTTTTTTCGTTTGCTTATGAGGAAGAGGGGATTCTAGAAACAATTCTTTTGGTGGACTGGTTTTATGTTCCAATATACTTTTACTCACCAAGAAGAATATTCTTGATATTCATATCAATTTCCTCATTTCTAAGCCCTTTGCATATTAGAGGTTGAATTACCTCTCGGCTTTCTCTTGTATGAGGAAGTTCTGAAGCAAGTGCGCAGGCTTTATCGGTTTTTCCGCATTTTAGATATAAAAAGCATAGTGTTGCACGCATTGTGGATTTTTGCTTTTCATTAACAGACAAAGATAATCCTCTTTCTATTAGTGCAATCGACTCCTCTGATTTTCCTTGTAATGCCAACACTCCGGCAAGCCCTAGAATCATTCCAGGTTTGTTAGGATAGACAAGTAATGCATCGCGATATACTATGCAAAAGCAGCTAGAAATATTAAAAAATGAAGTCGATATTTTTCAAAAAGATGCCAGCATATCCGGCGTATTGCTGAACGGCTCTGTTGCCTATGGTACTGCAACCGAAACCTCCGATTTGGACATTATTGTTTTGTGCGAAAAAGATCAGTTTGCCAATAAATATGTGGATGGCATTCTGGTTGAAATACATTTCCACACATTTGAAACCATGATGGAAAGATTGAAAAGGAATCAAGTAGAAGTATATCGCTACCTCTATGCAAAGGTACAATATGACATGAATGGCAAGTTGAACGAAATAATACAAGCAGCGCAGCAAATTTACGAAAACTATATTACTCCGTCAGAGGAATTGAAAAATATATCCTATTGGCTCTCTAGCACAAAAATGAAGTTGGAAGCTGCTTTGCAGGAGCAGGATGCGCTCAAAGTATCTTATTTATTAGCAACGAACACATGGAAAGTGTTAGAAGGCGTTTGGGCAATCAATGATAAACCTATGCCGCCATCCGGGTTGGCGTTTTTCTGCCATACAGTATTGAAAAAAGTTCCTTGTGAAAATTGGTTTTCCAAATTACTGACGGGGAATGAAAAGGCAAGAGCCTGTTTTATGATGAAAGTGATTGATACTATCAACAATTTTTCCTGAATA
>CAYMRI010000091.1:0-8203 GCA_964392835.1 uncultured Eubacteriales bacterium | reverse complement strand
GTTGGCCGGCATTCTTTGATAATTTACCTTTTACATCAGCCGGTAATCTTTGGTATAATGTTTTTAATACAGTCTTTTTAAGACTTGTATCGGATAGAAAGTGAGGATAACTTATGAGCAAAGAAATACGCACCCGTTTTGCACCGTCCCCTACAGGGTATATGCATATCGGAAACTTAAGAACCGCTTTATATGAATTTTTAATTGCGAAAAATAGTGGCGGTAAATTTATTTTAAGAATTGAAGATACTGACCAAGAGCGCTATGTAGAGGGCGCGACGGATATTATTTACAGCACCATGCAACAAACCGGTCTTGTACATGATGAAGGTCCGGATGTAGGCGGTGATTTTGGACCTTATGTACAAAGCGAGCGTCGTGACCTGTATTTGCCATACGCAAAGGAATTGGTGAAAAAAGGTGCCGCTTATTACTGCTTCTGTACCAAAGAGCGTTTGGATGCTGTAAAAGCAGAATCTGAACAGGCATTTTCCGGTTATGACCGTCATTGCCGTGATTTGTCCCCGGAAGAAGTGGAAGCCAATTTAAAAGCCGGCGTTCCGTATGTTATCCGTCAAAAAATGCCGTTAACAGGAAAGACTTCCTATACTGATACCGTTTACGGTTTGGTTGAAGTGGAAAACAGTGAGTTGGAAGACCAGGTGTTAATCAAATCCGATGGTCTGCCCACCTATAACTTTGCCAATGTCATTGATGACCACTTGATGCAGATTACTCATGTGGTTCGTGGGAATGAGTACTTATCCTCTACCCCGAAATATAATCTGCTTTATGATGCATTTGGTTGGGACAAGCCTACTTATATTCACTTGCCACCCGTTATGAAGGATCAACAACATAAGCTCTCCAAGAGAAATGGTGATGCCTCTTTCCAGGATTTGGTAACACAGGGTTATTTGCCGGAAGCCATTATGAACTATATTGCTTTGCTAGGTTGGAGTCCTCGCGACAACCAGGAATTTTTCACATTGCAAGAGTTGATTGAAAGCTTCCACATTGAAGGGTTAAGCAAATCCCCCGCTATTTTTGACAAGACAAAGCTGACTTGGATGAATGGCGAGTATTTGAGAAAAATGGATCCTGACCGTTATTACGAGCTTGCACTGCCCTACTTACAGCAAGCAGTCCAGACAGAAGGCGTAGATTTAAAGAAAATTGCCACATTGGTACAAGGCCGTGCTGACACATTCTGTGACATTGCACCACTGATTGACTTTATTGATGCATTACCGGAATATAACACAGATATGTACTGCCACAAGAAGATGAAGACGGACAAAGTAAATTCTTTGGAAAACTTAAAGATTGTAGTGGGCGTTTTGGAAAACATTCCGGAAGAGACCTGGACAGAAGAAGTGTTGCACGATGCTTTAATCAATTTAGCCACTCAACTGGGTGTGAAAAACGGTCAAATCATGTGGCCTGTGAGAACCGCTCTCAGTGGTAAAGATGTGACACCGGGCGGCGCCATTGAGATTCTCTACCTTTTAGGCAAGGAAGAATCTTTGGGCAGATTGGACACCGGTATTGATATGTTAACAGAATAAAATTCCTTAGCAGAAAGGATTGAGATTATGGAAGAAAGTAAAAATTTTATTTGTGAATTTGTAGAAGAAGACATTGCAGAGGGCGGTAGATTTGAAGGGCAAACCGTCCATACCCGTTTTCCTCCCGAACCCAACGGCTATCTCCACATCGGACATGCCAAAGCCATTTGCATCGACTTTACTACCGCTGAAAAATACGGCGGTTTGTGCAACTTGCGTTTTGACGATACCAACCCGGTAAAGGAAGACACGGAATATGTAGATGCTATTCAGGAAGATATTAAGTGGTTAGGATTCAATTGGGATGACAGAATGTTCTATGCGTCCGACTATTTTGAAACCATGTACAACTGTGCAGAGACTTTAATCAAAAAGGGTCTTGCCTATGTTTGTGAATTAAGTGCGGATGAAATCAGAGAATACCGCGGTACTTTAACGGAACCGGGTAAAGAAAGTCCTTACAGAAATCGTTCTGTAGAAGAAAACCTGGATTTATTCCGTCGCATGCGTGCCGGTGAATTTGCAGACGGCAGCATGATTTTACGTGCAAAGATAGATATGGCATCTCCCAACATTAACATGAGAGACCCTGCCCTGTATCGTATTTTACACACCACCCACCACAACGCAGGTGACAAATGGTGCATTTATCCTATGTATGATTTTGCACACCCCATTGAAGACTCCATTGAGAATGTAACCCACTCTCTCTGTTCTTTGGAATTTGAAAACCACCGTCCTTTGTATGACTGGGTATTGGAAAATGTTGACTTACCTTGTAAGTCTCGCCAAATTGAATTTGCACGTTTTAATTTGACCTATACCATTATGAGTAAACGTTATTTAATGCGTTTGGTGAAAGAGAACTTTGTAAACGGTTGGGATGACCCCAGAATGCCTACTTTATGCGGTTTACGCCGTCGTGGTTACACACCGGAGTCCATCCGTAATTTCATGGATAAAGTAGGTGTTTCAAAAGCTATCAGCACCGTTGACTATGCTTTATTAGAGTACTGCATCAGAGAGGACTTAAATGCCCATGCAGAAAGAGGTATGGCAGTTCTCGATCCTATCAAGTTGATCATTGACAACTATCCGGATGATTTGGTGGAAGAATTTGAATTTGATGTGAACACAGAAGATGAAAATGCCGGCAAACGAAAAGTGTATTTTTCAAAAGAAATGTACATTGAAAGAGATGACTTCTGCGAAGAACCACCCAAGGGCTATTTTAGAATGTTCCCGGGTAACGAAGTCCGCTTAAAGCATGCTTATTATGTAAAGTGTACCGGTTGCGATAAGGACGAAAATGGTAATGTCATTGCAGTTCATGGTGAATATGATCCGGAATCCCGTGGCGGTTGGATTCCCGGTGGTCGTAAGGTAAAAGGCACCATGCATTGGGTATCTGCTCATGACGCAGTGGATGCTGAAGTTCGCATTTATGACCACCTGTTCTCTGTAGAAGACCCAGGTGATTCATCCGACGGCAAAGATTTTACAGAAAAATTGAACCCCAATTCTTTGACTGTCATTTCCGGAGCCAAGGTAGAACCCTACTTAGCAAACGCAAAACCGGGCGATAAATTCCAGTTCCTGCGTATGGGTTACTTCACCGCTGACTATGACCACACCGCTGAAAAGCCGGTATTTAACAGAACCGTAACTTTGAAGGATACTTATAAGCCGGCAAAATAAGATTTATCAAAAACAACATAAAAAGTGTCTCAGTACTATAAAATACCGAGACACTTTTCTTTTTTATCTTAGGAATTAATTTTGTAAAGCATCACCAAAAATTTCTTCCAGTGCAGCTTTTATATCCGAGCTGATTTCCGGATCGTTATACACCTGCGTTGCCACCCCTTGATAACTGCCTACAGCGGTTTCTTCGGAATAGATGGTATAGGTTTCACCCTCATATTGGAATGTAATATAGGATCTTGCTGCAATATCCCAATCGTAACAGTTGCTTGGAATATCAATCAGTACTCCGGTAAATTCCAAATCGCCATCTACATTTTTCTGTGTATAAACATTTCTGCTCACAATATTCTTAACGCTTGGTGTTTCCAAAGTTAATTCGTTTTCTCCCAAAATGCGCTTTGGAAGCAACAACATACCAAAGGTAAAACTATTATCCTCACTGTATACATAGTCTTCCTTCCCATTAAAATATGCATAAAAATCTTCCCTATTTATGGTTGCTTTAAAACGGATACCATTTGTACCGTTCTCTGCGACTCGGATACTCTTACCGGAAGATATGGGTTCCTCAATGGGGATTCGTTGCAGATAGATATCTGTTCCGGAGGAGGCAGACGTAATCACACTTTCGTCCGTTGCACTTTCCTGCTTATCATACCATGTGATATACAAATAATCCTTATCCTTCTTCAAGTCTGTCAAGCTCATGGTGCCATCAGGATAATATACTGTAATTGTTTCGCCGGTTTCATAATCGTAAACAGTAACGCCCACAGAAGATTTCCGTACGGTTACAAGACAGGTGGCAGTCAAATCTCCCACTTGTGCAGTAATGGTTGTGGTTCCTTCCTTCAAAGCAAAGACCGTTCCGTTGCCGTCTATAGTAGCCACGGTAGTGTCAGAGCTACTCCAAGACACCGTTTTATCCATGGTTGTATCACTGGGCAGATAAGTAATCGCTAATGTCTTTTTAGCTCCCACATCTAAATCCAAAGCATCATCAACAGAAATATTGATTAGCGGCACAGTATCTTCCTCGTAAACAGTTCCGTAAACTTCTACTTCAGACAATCCTGCCCATTCACTACCGGCTGTTTCCATATTGCTAATCTTTACATAAGAAGTAACTTTTGTACCGCCTTCAATTTCAAAGGTCTGCATATCGGAATCTTTTGTTAAAGTAATATTCTGTGTGGTTCCGTCAGAAAATTCCAATACAGCACTGGTAAAGTAGGTATCGTGACCGCCGCTCCAGTCTGCACGGACAGCGATGCTGACAGAACTTACACACACTTCTCTACCGAAGTTCACATTATACCAAGAATCCGTTGCGCCTTCTTCAGCTCCCCAAGACTGTAACGGATAGGTTCCATGTCCATTATTGATTACAAAGCCGTCAATGGCATTTCTCGCCGCAAATTCAGATGCATTATACTGCGTACTTACATTTACATGTGGGTAAGCAGTTGCAGAAGCTGTATTTGCAGAAACAGCATATGGGTTCAATGCCAAATTTCTGGTTTCCGTCAGCTCTTCATCCGTTGCAATTCTGGCAGAAATAGTAGGCGAAGCTGCATCAGTAAAGGTAACAGGGAAATAATTAGATGCATCAGACGGAATCGTGTAGGTATATGTTCCGGATGGGGCATAAATCAAAGCCTCACCAATTCTGGAATCCAGTGCAAAGAAGAAATATTCTACGCCTTCCGGCAAAGTAACCGTTACGTTATCACCAGCTGTATAGGAAGTACCCGGATACAAAATTGCCATACCATTATCCGTTACAGAAGTACTGTTGCCGCTGTAACTGATTGTAATGGGCAGTTTATCCGTATCTTCTTTACCACCTATAATTCGTTTTGTTACAACATCCAGTGTATCATAATAATCCCGTTTATTTTGTTTTACAGTAGCTTCTCTTTGTTCATTAGTGCCCCAATTGGTACTTTCGTCATAAGCACCACGATAAGGTACCCCTAAATCAATCCAGGTTGCAATGATTTGAATTTCTTTTTCAGTTAAAGTCGTACCGCCATGCCCTGTTTTTAACATATAAATGATATTACTTTGTGTAGAACCATATTGATAGGGATCCAACATTTCACATTGTGACATGGAGGAAATCCAGTTGGTAAAATCATTTGTGGAATTTCCTATATAATTTGTGCCACTTAAACTGGAGTCTGTTAGTACCAAATATGACAACGAGTAAAAGATTTTTTCTCTGGGACCGGCTATTTCTATTCCCTCCAATGAAAAAGCCTTTCCTGCATCTGCCGGATTGATTGGTTCCAAATAAATACTAAAATCTAAAAATTGTCCACCACTGGTATTTTCTACAGACGCAGCAATCGTGTTTGTTCCGACCTTAACCGCATTTATAAAACTTGCCGTTACCTTAACATCTTGATATGCCGTTGTATATCCTGTTCTTGTCAATATCTTTGTTCCGTTTAAATAAACAACAGGACTTTCATCCCAAGCAATATTGAAATATGCAGCATATTCTCCACTTTGAATTTTATCATAAACCTCTTGTGAAACATTAAAAGTAGAACGCACATAAAGATTGGAAGAAGTCCAATCGGTATTGACTCCTGTTCCTTCAATATCACCGGTACCAAAAGGTGCATTACCGGTACTCCACCCGGAAGCAGAATATCCTTCTGCAGTCCAATCCGTATTAGATTGTTTGGTTGTAGTATATTGGAAACTTCCACCAGATTCCATCAATACAAGTTTGGCTGCTTGCGGTACCAAACGGATGTTGAAATCTAAAAATTGTCCTCCACCGGTATTGACAGCGGATGCTGCCAACGTATTAGTACCAACAATAACTGCATCACAAAATGCCTTTGTAATTTCAACCTCTGTATAGGCTGTTGTATAGCCGGTGCGAGATAAAATTTCTGTGCCATTTAAATAAATATGGGGTTCTTCATCCCAAGCAATATCCATATAAACCGCATAACTGCCATTTTGTAATGCATTGTAAAGTTCTTGTGTAATTGAAAAAGAAGACCGAAAATAAAGATTGTTGCTGGTCCAATTTGTATTATAATCACTATCTCCCATACTAATCGTGCCAAATGGTGCATTACCGGTACTCCATCCTGACGTATTAAAGCTTGCCAGTGTCCAGTTTGTATTAGATTGCACACTTGTGGTATACTTGTAACTGCTTCCCTTTTCCACTAAAGTAACAGAGCCTTTTGGCACTAATGAAATGGAAAAATCAATAAACATACCGCCGGCAGTATTAATATCGGACACCGCCAACTTATTTTCTCCTGAAACAGCAGCAGCAACAAATGCATCCGTAATATTGATTTCTTGATATGCGGAGGTATAGCCACTTGCAGAATAAATTTGTGTTCCATTTAAGTAAATTACCGGATCTTCATCATAGGAAATGTTTAAATACACATCATAAAGTGCCAAATTATTATAATATCCGGAATCTAATGTAAAATCCTTACGCAAATAGAGGTTTGCAGCCTTATCCTTGACATCTAAATAGGTATTCGGTGCATGACCTTGAATGGTATCGGTACCAAATGGTGCATTCCCACTATTCCAGTTTTGTAAGGAAGAAATAGCAGTGGTTCTCCATGCGCTACCGGATTGTGCTGTGGTGGTATAGGAAAAACTACTTCCTAATTCCACCAACGGAATACTGCTTTTTTCTGTTTCAGTATTGCCTGTTCCGGAAGAAATATAGCCAATCATACTTTCAGAAGTTTCCTGATCATTGTGACAAGAGATACAGTTGGCATCCAAGATAGGTTGCACCATTTCTGTATAGGAAAAACCTTTTGTATCTTCTTCTACATCATAGTTTTCTTCTTCATAATCCATCCATAAATCCGGTTGTAGTTCCTGTACCCCCTTGCTCATAGCAATGGTAGTTGTGGAATTATAAGGAGGCACTGTATTTTTCTCCTCATGACAACCAACGCAGGAAAAAGTTTCATTGGGCATTAATGTAGACCAGCTTCGCATGGACTGAATCAACTCGCCATTTTCATTTAACACCTGGAAATAAATCGGTGTATTGGCAGGCACTCGGAACAATGCAGAACCATCTTCTTCAATTTCTACAATACCTAATATTCGTTTGACATCCCATGCACCATTACCCGTAGAAACAGGGGTATATGGATCGGATGTGCCGGTTCCAACACCCTGTGTAGCACCAATGGCATAAGGACGATATTCAATTTCAACCACTCTCAAATATTTTGCAGCACCGAATTCCACGCCTTCCAATCCACCGCCTTCATAAACATTTCCCATATAGTAAGTTCCGTATTCTACGGCCTGATTTACCATACTGGGACGTTCAAACATTTCTCTGGTTTTCACCATGGCTATTTGAGAGGCACCGCCATAAGAAGAACTTGCTTCACTAATACAAATCTTAACCCCTGTTTCGGAATTCATATAATAAATACCAAAGGAGCTTGTATCAGTACTTTCGGTATAAGAAACCAAAAATTCATGATCATTTAATGCTACAGGATATTTGTATAAAGGTGCACTTTGGTTTTGGGTATCTTCGCTATTTGCCCAAGACCCTTCTTCAAACGGATAAGAAATGGCATCCACATCATTTCTTCCCTCATTGGTATCTACCAAAACAATTCGTCCAACCTGATGGGTATGGTGTCCGGAAGAAATGGCAACGTAAAGTCCGGTGCTTCCCGGCACTTCTCTGGTGTGCAATAAAGTCGTTGGAAAGTTACTGTTATTACCATATACTTCTGTTTGGTTTGTTCCATCCGGGAACATTTGAAAAACACCTTGTACATACATCTGATTTCTATCATTGTAGTCCCATCTGGTATATAAAATACGACCATCTTCCGTCACAGTTGGATAAGTAGTGTGTACCTGATCATATCCTACACGAATAATATTAGAACCAT
>CAYMRI010000090.1:1373-8210 GCA_964392835.1 uncultured Eubacteriales bacterium | reverse complement strand
GGTAGGGCACTCCGGTGCAGGAAAGTCCACCATTACCAATTTGATTACAAGGCTCTACGATGTAAACGAGGGTGAAATTACCATTGACGGCGTGCCCATTAAGCAAATCCGATTGGAAGATTTGCGTAGCCAAATCGGTATGGTATTACAGGATACCTATTTGTTTATCGGTACCATTGCGGAAAATATTGCCTATGCAAAACCGGATGCTACCATGGACGAAATTATTCAAGCCGCAAAGGCTGCCCATGCCCATGATTTTATTGTACAAAAACCGGATGGTTACGACACCATCGTAGGGGTTGGCGGTGCGGATTTATCCGGCGGTGAAAAACAAAGACTTTCCATTGCCAGAGCCATTTTGCACAATCCCAGAATTTTGATTTTGGATGAAGCCACTTCTGCTTTGGATACAGAAACAGAACAACATATTCAGGAAGCCATGGAAACCTTAGTAAAGGGAAGAACCACATTTGCCATTGCCCACAGACTTTCCACCTTGCGAAATGCAGACCGGTTAATGGTGATTGAAAAAGGGAAATTGGTAGAATTGGGTACCCATGAAGAATTATACCGATTAGAAGGCGTCTACTATAAGTTGCACAAATTACAACAAGAAGCCTTAAAAATACGAGGAATTGGTGACGGTGGCGGTCCACACAGAGGAGGACGAAGAAGATGACAGAATTTATGGATGGAAATAAGTTAGTGTTTGAAAAAACAGACGGAGGATTTTTGGCATTGACCATCGATGGTGAAAAACGCTATGAAAGAGTGAATTTATATCGCTCTTTTCCGCTGACCAAACCGGATGCGTATATTTCTGTAAGAGATGTGGATAAAAATGAAATTGGGCTCATCCGTCAATTGTCCGATTTATCTCCCGAGATGCAGGAAATGGCACGGGCTGATTTGGCACGTCGCTATTTTACACCGGAAATTACCAAAATTCACTCCTTGAAAGATGAATACGGACATGTATATATGAACATTGAAACCGATTGCGGCAACAAGCATATTACGGTTCCAAACAGCAGTACCAATTTTGTGCGACTGTCAGAAGTACGATTTATTTTAATTGATATTGATGGGAACCGCTTTCGCATACAGGACTATACCAAATTGGACAGCAAAAGCGTAAGATTATTGGAGACTGTGATTTAACATGAATTTGAATGCAACCATTTTAACTGCATACAAGGATATTCTGCAAAAAGAATACAGTGATGAAGCAATCCGAGCTTCTATCCCTGTTGATATTGCTGATGGCAAATATGCAGAAGACGGCCTTTTGGTGGTAACGGAAAAACATGTTATTTATTTCAAAGATGCCACCCATTATACCGCCTATCAGATTACAGATGCGAAAGAATGGAAAGCGGAAGTGATGGTAGGGCAGGGCTCTTTGGAACTAAAGCGAGAAGACGGGGATATTGAAGTCTGTCGTTTCAGTATGGATCAAATGCCCAAACATGCTGCAATTTGTAAGGAATTAAATAAGATATTAAAAGGGGAAGAAGGGGATTTTTCCAATTCAGAACCGGAACGTCGTTGCCCGAAATGCGGTAGAATTCTGCCGGAGGGTACTCGAATCTGTATTCATTGTGTGAACAAACGGGATACATTTTTAAAACTGATAAAACTGGTGGATAAAAAATATTATTTCCCCTTAGGTATCTGTTTGTTGCTTATGATTGTCATTTCCGGTGTTTCACTGGTAGGACCGTATTTATACAGACTTTTGATTAATGAAATCTTTTTGCCGGCATCTGCCAATTATGGTTTGTTTGCCTTTTTGATTGTGGCTATGTTCCTGGTGCAGTTTTTATCTGTAGCATTACAAATTATTCGAAGCAGGGTTATGACCAAAATCAGTAATGGCATTTCCCATGATTTGCGCAGCAAAGTGTTTGCAAAAATCGAGTCATTACCCATGGCCTTTTTGAATACAAAAAAAACCGGTGATTTAATGCATCGTGTAACACAAGATACCGAACGAATTCGACAATTTGTGCAAAATGATCTGTTGAATCTGATTTCCCAGATGATTACGTTGATTGCAGTTTTAGTTTTGCTTTTTGTCATGAACTGGCAGATGGCACTTTATATTCTTCTTCCCGTTCCTTTGATGGTATTGGCCATTCGGTTGGTGCGGGGAAAAATACGTGGTATCTACCATATTCAATGGAGACTTTCTGCCAAAGCAGATTCTGTGCTGCAGGATATTATTTCCGGCATTCGCATTGTAAAAGCCTTTGGAAAGGAAGAAAATGAAATTGCAAGATACCGGACTGTCAGCCGGAAATTTGCAGACAGAAATATTTTGAACGAGCGGATTTGGGCAGTACTGACGCCTATTTTGCAATTTATTTTGAATTGGGGAACCTATTTAATTTATTTATTCGGCGGACAACAGATTTTGCTGGGTTATAGTGACTTGGGAGAGTTGGTACAGTTTACCTCTTATGCCAACAACATTTATGGACCTTTAAGATTTATGGTACATTTGCCTAGAATTATTGCCAATACTGCAGCAGCTGCCGGCAGAATTTTTGAAATTTTAGATGAAGATTCCAGCTTAACGAAAGCAGAAATACCTGTTAGTGCCAAGGCGTTGAAAGGCGCTGTTAAAATTGATAAGGTTTCTTTTGGTTATAAATCCTATTTAGATGTATTGCAGGAAATTTCTTTGGAGGTAAAACCGGGGGAAATGATAGGGCTATGCGGTCATTCCGGTTCCGGAAAATCTACATTGATAAACCTGATTTTACATTTTTATGAACCGGAAAGCGGCGAAATTTATATAGACGGTGTAAACATAAAAGACTTAGACCAAAATGAGTTACGCAGTCAAATGGGTGTTGTATTGCAGGAAACCTATTTGTTTTCCGGTACCATACGGGATAACATTGCTTTTTCAAAGCCGGATGCCACGGAGGAAGAAATTATTGCAGCTGCAAAGATTGCCAATGCCCATGACTTTATTGTAACCTTCCCGGACGGCTATAATACCAAAATAGGGGAGCGGGGACAGACTCTTTCCGGCGGTGAAAAACAAAGAATTGCCATTGCCAGAGCGATTATTCATGACCCGAAAATTTTAATTTTGGATGAAGCAACTTCTTCTTTGGATACAGATACAGAATTCTTAATTCAAGAAGCGTTGGGTCGCTTGGTAAAGGGGAGAACCACGTTTGCCATTGCACACCGTTTATCCACGCTGAAAAATGCAGACCGCCTGTTGGTTTTGGATCACGGAAAACTGGTTGAACTTGGTACCCACGAAGAATTGATGGAAAAAGAAGGCGTATATTATAATTTGGTAATGGCGCAACAAAAAATGTCAAGATTAACGGAAGCTATTGAAATTGGGAAATAATTTGTGCTATGATAGTACTATATTTGATGTAATAATGGAGGAAATGAAGATGTCCGGTAATCGTAGAAGAATTAAGTTGAAGAATCCTGCTAATTTAATCAGCGCAATTATGGTGTTGGTTGGTTCTATTATTTTGTCCCTAATCATTCATCAGAACTTCTTCTTAGTGTTTCTTTCTTCTTTCCTTTTATATGTAGCAGCCTATGTTTTTTTTGAAAAGAGACGCTTACATCGAGAAGCCTATGATGATGATTATGAAGATTACGATGAGGAAGATTACTATGAAGAGACATCTGCTTCTGCCCAACGAAATCATTATTCCAGAAAACAAAACAGCAGTTTTGATGTGGTAAAGTCTGCAAAATTCAATGATACTGTTCCCAAGGAAAAGGAAGTAGAGCCGGAAGAGGAAGAAGAGGAAGATTCTTGGCGTTCTATGTATAATCAGCTTTCTGATTCTGCTGATGATACCTCCTTTGAAGAAGATTATAAGAGATATTTTTCCACTACTTTGCCGGATCGGGAAGAAATTTCCAAGGCACAGCAATCTCAAACAGTATCTAAACAGTATCGTGACAACAATCGTCGGGAAGCGCCTAAAAAATATAATCAGAACGATGATTATTACGACGTAGAAAGTGCAGATATAATTGAATCGACAGAAAGCACCGTTACCTTTGAGGCCGGTTCACAACAGACGGAAGAGGACGCTTCGGAAGAAAGTGAAGAGGATGAAGAAGGGCATATTTTAGAAGCCGATGATATTGAAACAGAAACATTGGAAATACAAAATCAAGTAAATGATTTAATTTCCAGCAAAGAGCCGGAAGATGCAGTTTTGGCAAAATCTATTACTGCAAAATTAAAATTTTTCCGTAAGACCAGAAAACAAGTAGAAGTAGAAGAGGATGAGACCTACGATGAAGTCATGTCCTCCAACTTACAGTTGATTGATGCGCTATATACAGATACGGATTCCATGGAGGCGCTTAAGGATGTTGCTCCCACAGAAGAAACGGAAGAAGTTCCCGTTGTTGCAGTACAACAGACGGAAGAAGAATGCAGTGAGGAAACATCGTTAGATGAAATTCCGGTTTCAGAAAGACTCCTTGCAACATTAAAGCAAGCGGATGTGGAAGCTTCTATTAAAGAAGTTATCATTGGTGCATCCGTCATTCGTTATGAAATTCATCCTCGTTCCATGTCTAAGTTAAACCGCATTTCCAAATTGGAAAGCATATTGGAACAAGCCTTAAATGTAGGGCCTGTTCGTGTTGTGGATGTGGGTGCAAACCGTTCTTTGGCCGGTATTGAAATTCCAAAGCCACAAAGAACGGTAGTTCCTTTCCGCAATTGTATTGCATCTAATGTTTTTCAAATGAATCATTCTAATACATCTTGTGTATTAGGACAGGATGTATATGGGGAAACTGTCTTGGCAGATTTAAAGAATTTGTCCCATTTATTGATTGTTGGGCAAGATGCTGCAGAAAAGAATATGTGTATGCATACATTGATTTGTTCTATTCTTTCAAAAGTGGGCGTATTCCATGTGGATTTCCTCATGATAGATGTTTCCAATCGAGAATTGAATGTATATGATTCTGTACCGTATATGTATTCACCTGTTTTAAATTTTGCAGATGATGCCCTTGGAGAATTGGAAGCTTTGGAAAAAGTAATTGATACCCGTCTGGAGTTATTCCAGCGGAATAATGCAAGGGATTTGGTTTCTTATAATGCCACAAAACCGGAATCGCCCCTTTCCAGAATCATTGTATTCATTAACGAATTGGGAGATTTAATGGAGCAGGACAGTAAACGTACCGAGGCATTACTTTGCAGTATTTTGCAAAAATCCCGTTCTACCGGCATTCATCTTGTGATTGGTACTGCCCATCCTACCGAGGATGTATTATCCGGCCTTATAAAAGCAAACATATCCTCAAAGATTTGTTTTGCGTTGGAAACACCGGAAGATTCAGAATCGATTTTGGATGTGACCGGCGCCGAAAAATTGTTAGGAGACGGGGATATGCTGTATTACCCAAAAGGCTATTTGGCACCGAAACGGCTGCAATGTGCATCTTTGACAAGAGAAGAAGCAGAAGCAATGGTAGAATCTATTCTTTAATAAATTGAAAGTGGAATCGCATTGGGCGGTTCCACTTTTTTATTTTATTTCTTACATTTACAATCCATAGTTTCCATATTTCTCATATGTGCCATATCCATCTGGCCCATGCCACCGGCATAATATTTTTTTTCATCCATCTTTTCTTCTAAAATTCGTAATGCTTCACCAAAACGTTGGAAGTGTACAATCTCACGTTCTCTTAAGAAACGTAACGGATCCAATACGTCCGGGTCATCACACATATCAATTAAATATTCATAGGTTTTTCTGGCTTTTTCTTCTGCAGCCAGGTCTTCCATTAAATCTACACGGGCATCGCCTTTGGATTGAATATAGGCAGCAGTGAAGGGAACTCCTGCGGCAGAAGAAGGATAAATCCCCAGACCATGGTCGACATAAGTGGAATCAAAGCCTGCTGCTTTCATACTTTCCGGCGTTGCACCTTTTGTCAACTGATGCACAATGGTACCGATCATTTCTAAATGAGCCAATTCTTCTGTACCGATGTCATTTAAAATTGCTTTTCCGGTTTCCGTAGGCATAGCAAACCGTTGACTTAAATAGCGCAATGCTGCGCCCAATTCACCATCAGGTCCGCCATATTGGGTAATAATCAATTTTGCCATACGAGGATTCGGATTCTTAATTTTAATTGGATATTGTGTCATTTTTTGATATTGCCACATAACTTAACCTCCCATCTTTCCGCTATACATATCCCAAGGCCATGGATTGGAAATCCATTCCCAAGGGCAATCCGATTCATAAGTGTCCGCAATCAGCGGGCCGTAAATTTCTTCATATTCAGCCAAAAGTTCTTTGTACTTTTGAACAAATTGGTTGTAAATATCCACCTTTCTGCATTCACAAGGGTGGGTATTCAAATACAACTTTAAATCTACAATGGCAAAATTCATTGCCCGTAATTCTTCTAACAAATTTTCTTTACACTTCATGAACACCCCTCCTTTTTTTCTTTACAGCAATTGCATTCACTTTCACACTTGCAACTGTGATGAAAAGGGCTTTCATATGGCATAACCAATTCAGGGAAGATACTTCCTTGGCTTAATCCTTTTTCTGCAGAATAAAGGCATTTTGCGTGTTGGAAAGGCACATATGCAGTTGCAAGACGCGGATATTGGGGCATAACATCCATTTTTTCTTCATCGCATTCACAATACATATCGTTATTATATAAACACATTATAATTTCTCCTAATTGATTTCCTAATAACTAATATATAAAAAAATTTATAATTGGTGCAGAAAGTCTGCAAAAGGTTGCATAATCTCCAACTTTAGTATAAAATATCGATAA
>CAYMRI010000090.1:0-1362 GCA_964392835.1 uncultured Eubacteriales bacterium | reverse complement strand
TGTACCGCATATGGATTATAAGACGAAAAGAACAGTACTTAGCAGCTCAGTTATAATTTCATCTTTCATTGTCTGCCTTGTGTGCGTGATTGTTTTAATCAATGCACTTGCTCCTACAATAGAAGAGCTTCCGGGAAATACCGAAACTCCGGCAACTGCTACACCGACTGTGTCTGTGACAACACCACCGGCTGCAACCACACCTCCGGCGACTTCCAATATGACACCGACACAAACCTATCACAATTCACCATATACAACGGCGCCGCAAACCACAAAGACTCCGGATGTAACTATTTCTGTGACGTCCGAACCGCCGGCGCCAACTGATACAGTAGATAATGCCGAGCTGATTGCATTTGATGCAAAATTGACTGCATTTACGGGAAGCACTGCAACTTACACAGTTACCATGACTTTCAATACTACAGGCACAGTCAAAATGGTAGCTGTCAACAGCGATCGAATGTTGACAAGTGCAGATATTACACCAAATTTTATTCGCAGTGCTATCAATGGCATAAACCGGGATATATTGTCTACACCACAGTCCCTTACCTCAGGCGTGGCAAATGCAAATACCAGTTTAACCCTTATGATTGAAACCGGTCTAAAGCCTGTTGATTTCTTTGTTATCATTGATACAGATGTAGAAAATGGTCTTATGTCTGAATCCATTATGCGACAGAATCAAGGCTCCTTTATCCCTACCATTGTCAGCAGTACAACACCCACAATCGATAATGACGGGTACTTGGTGTTTGATGTGATTTTATCACAGGATGCAACCGTTTGTGTACAATTGAAAAAAGGGGATGAAAGTCTTGGAACTTTGTCTGAACCAACAACTGATGGTAAAGTTTCCTTTATTACCGAATATGATGAAACATATGCAGGCGCATCGTTAATCGCTTATTTACAATACAATGGTGTCATCGGCAGTGACAGAACTTTGCTCAGTACAATCCCTGCTGATATTGGTGGAGAAAGTTACTCCGGTGAAGGCACGGAAAGCACATAAAATGTAACATAATTTTTAGTTGACAACCTCATTAAGAGTATGTTAATATATCAAAGTTGTTAATTACGGGCGGTCCGCTGAAATCCTCATGAACGTCTGATACAGAAAGGGAGAAAATAGGATGGACATTATTAAAGCAATCGAAAGCGAACAGTTAAGAACAGATTTACCGGGACTTGAAATTGGTGACTACATTAAAGTTCACGTAAAGATCAAGGAAGGTTCCAGAGAAAGAATTCAGGTTTTTGAAGGAACTGTTATCGGTAAGAAGGGAAGCGGTATCAACGAATCTTTCACAGTAAGAAGACTTTCTTTTGGTGTCGGCGTTGAAAGAATTTTCC
>CAYMRI010000089.1:0-8502 GCA_964392835.1 uncultured Eubacteriales bacterium | reverse complement strand
TCTTTTGGACATATAATTAGCCTATAAAATTTAATTCGTTTAAGGAGGCAAACAAATGAAGAAAAAGAATGTTTTTGCAGTTTTGATGGCAGTTGCAGTTCTTGTTACCTGCTTTGCTATGCAGACTCTTTCTGTCAGCGCGGCAGGGGAAGGACAGGAAATTGCTTATACTGAAAAAGAAAGCACTGAGGTAATTGCAGATTTTACCGATATGACAAAGATTACAGGTACCTGGGATGGAGGTAAAACGCGCGTGTTCGATGGAAACAAATTAGTGATTTCCAATGATGTGTGCGGTAATATCACAGGTTTGAAGGTAACCGGCGTAGAACCGGGTGTATACAAGGTTGGGTATTTCCTGGATATTCAGGCAATTAAGGATTCCGACAATCCGCCGGAAGGTGTTAGCGGCATGCAAGACTGGAGATTCAGAATCAATCCTTTGAATGCGTATTTGAATATGCCGTACTATGATTGTACATTTGATGTATGGGAATTCGAAGGACTTTCCAATGTGGTAGGACAAAAGATTATTGCTGTTGTTGTTATTAATGTAGAAGATACTACAGATATTGAATTGCTGGCTTGGCCGAAGGATGGCTATATGGATGCCACTTTGGATAGAATCGTATTTGCAGGTGCTGACCATGATTTCGGACCTGCTAACTATGCGGATTATACCATCTTTATTGAACAGGCAGCACACGAAGCTTCTGAAGAGAAGATCCCTTATGAAGACGATTGGACAGAATCTAATTTAGTGGCGCCTACGCCGACACCGGAAGAAACAGCAACCCCTGAGGCTACGGTAGAAGCAACCCCGGAAGCAACTGTGGAAACAACCCCGGAAGCAACAGAAGAGGCAACTCCGGAGGCAACCGTAGAAGCTACAGAAGCACCTGCGACCAGTGCTCCGGCAGCAAGTGCAACACAAACATCGGATGCAGATGATACACCGAAAAATGATTCTACAATGGTTATCGTAATTGTTGTAATTGTAGTTGCTGTAATTGCAGCAGCGGTTGTTGTGTTCTTGGTAATGAAAAAGAAAAAAGGATAATTTTTGTCTTTGTAAAATGTCTAAGATTGCTGATTTGAAATTGAGAAAAAGATAATTAAGATTTTTCAATGCCCTCGGCCAATTGGCCGGGGGTGTTTTTTGCGGCGTTAGGGCGGCGCGGAGGCGGTTCACTACAAAAATATTTTGCAGTTTTTGCAGGCAATGTGTATAATAGAAAGAACGAAATTTTAAAAGGAAGTTAGGGTATGGAACAAGAAAAAAGGAAAAGAAATTTATGGCCACTGTTTGCCACATTTTTCAGAATCGGTGCGTTTACCTTCGGTGGCGGATATGCCATGATTCCGCTGATTCAAAAGGAAATGGTAGAGAATAAGAAATGGATTTCCGATGAAGATATTTTGGAAATCGTTGCCATTGCAGAATCGACACCGGGACCGATTGCCATTAATACGGCGACTTTTGTAGGGTATCGTGTAGGTGGCTTTTGGGGTGCCTTGTGTGCGACCATGGGCGTTGTAATACCATCCTTTTTGGTGATTTCTGTGATTGCGTTTTTCTTGCGGCAATTTCAGGATTATAAGGGCGTGCAATATGCCTTTTGGGGCATTCGTGCCGGTGTGCTGGCTTTGATATTAAAAGCTCTTTGGTCTATGTATAAATCTGCACCAAAAGGCTGGGTATCCTACGTTGTTATGGCGGCGGCATTTATTTTGGTTGCTGTTTTTGATGTGAATATTCTGTTTGTCATTATCGGTTGTGCACTGTTTGGATTGATTACCTCTACCATTGCAGCAAGGAGGGCGAAAGAATGAATATTTATTTAGAACTCTTTTTCACCTTCTTTAAAATCGGATTGTTTACCATTGGCGGCGGCTATGCTATGTTGCCTTTTATTCAGGAAGAAGCAATCGCCCATGGATGGATGACGGAAGCGGAAATTGTAAACTTTATTGCAGTCAGCGAGAGCACGCCGGGACCTTTTGCAATTAATATTGCAACTTATATAGGTGCGGAAACCGGTGGGGTATTTGGTTCTGTTTGTTCTACGTTGGGTGTGGTAATGCCCTCGGTGATTGTCATTTTAATTGTTGCAAAAGTGTATGATAAATTCCGCAACAGTAAAATCGTAGCAGGTTGTATGACAGGCTTGAAACCGGCGGTAGTGGGCATGATTGGCTCTGCAGTGCTTTCTGTGGGGCAAACGGCATTGTTTCCGGCAGGAATTTCATTAAGTGTGTTTACAACGCCGTCCTTCTACTGCTCTTTGGCTATTTTTGCATTGGCATTGGTTTTGGCATTTACCAAAAAACACCCCATATTAATCGTGTGTCTTTCCGCTGTGCTGGGGATTGCAGTTGGATATCTTATAGGGATACCCACCACTTGACAGATAACCGTAGCTTTTTTATAATAAACCTAATTGAATCAAAGCGATGAAGCGGATAAGTATGCTTTGCCACCAACAGAGACAGACCAAACGGTGAAAGGTCTGATGCAAAGAGGAAGCTACCGCCGAGTGTGCGTAGGAAATGACGTGCCGCAGTCTCCGGCGTAACAGGAAGAAGAAAGTGCTCGGAACGCTTCTGAGAATTTGGGTGGTACCGCGAGATAACAGCTCGTCCCTTAGTTTGAGGGATGAGCTTATTTTTTTGAAAAATAGAAAGGTAGGATGAAACCATGCAGAAAATGGGATTGAATGAACTAAGAGAACGCTATTTAGCATTTTTTGAAAGCAAAGGACATTTGCGTATGCCAAGTGCCAGTTTGGTGCCGGTAAATGACCCCAGCTTGTTATTGATTAACTCCGGTATGGCACCGCTAAAAGCATTTTTCACCGGAGCAGAAGAACCACCGAGAAAGAGAGTGACCACATGCCAAAAATGTATTCGTACACCGGATATTGAAAACGTAGGAATTACCGCAAGACACGGTACTTACTTTGAAATGCTGGGTAACTTCTCCTTTGGTGATTATTTTAAAGAAGAAGTGATTCCGTGGGCTTGGGAATTTGTAACCAAAGAAATGGAAATGCCTGTTGATAGATTGTGGGTTACCATTTATGAAGATGATGATGAAGCAAGAGATATTTGGATTAAGACAGGTGTGGCACCGGATAGAATTGTGCGAATGGGCAAGAAGGACAACTTCTGGGAACATGGTACCGGTCCTTGCGGCCCTTGCTCTGAAATCTATTTTGACAGAGGGGTAGAGCATGGTTGCGGTAGCCCGGATTGCGGCGTTGGCTGTGAATGTGACCGTTTCATTGAGTTCTGGAACTTGGTATTTACACAGTTTAACAAAGAGGAAGATGGCTCCTATTCCAGATTGGACCATCCAAACATTGATACCGGTATGGGTTTGGAACGTCTTGCTTGCGTGATGCAGGATGTAGAGAATCTGTTTGAAGTGGATACCGTAAGAAATCTGTTGGATACGGTTTGCGGACTGGCAAAAGTAGAATACGGCAAGGAAACAAAGAAGGATATTTCCATCCGCGTGATTACCGACCATATCCGTAGTACCACCATGATGATTTCCGATGGTGTGTTGCCCTCTAACGAAGGTAGAGGTTATGTATTGCGCAGATTGTTAAGAAGAGCTGCAAGACATGGAAAGCTGTTGGGTATTGAGGGTTTATTCTTGGCAGGTTTGGCAGAAGTGGTAATTGCTGCTTCCGGTGATGCATATCCCAATTTGGTGGAGAAAAAAGATTACATCCAAAAGATTATTGCGGTGGAAGAGGAAAAATTCAATGCTACCATTGACCAAGGCCTTGGTATTTTGTCCGACTACATTGCTCAGACAAAAGAAGCAGGTAGTAATATGCTGTCCGGCGATAAGGTGTTTAAACTCCACGATACCTATGGATTCCCTTTGGACTTAACCAAAGAAATTGCAGGGGAGCAAGGATTGTCTGTGGATGAAGACGGCTTCCGTCAGGCCATGGCAGAACAAAAGAAACGTGCAAGAGATGCCATCAAAGACAGAGCAAGTTCTTGGAGCGGGGAAGATGCAGTAGAAGGCATGGACAAGACCACATCCACTATTTTTACCGGCTACACGGAAAAGGTAAGCGAAGCAACCATTCAATATATTATTAAAGATGGAAAAGTGGCAGACAGCGCAGAACAAGGAGAGTTTGTTTCCTTCGTATTTGACCAAACACCTTTTTATGCAGAAATGGGTGGTCAGGTAGCAGACCATGGTGTGGTTTGCTCCGCAGATGGTACTTCTAAAGCAAAAGTAATGGATTGCCGCAAGAGCCCGGAAGGAAAATATATTCACGTTGCCGAAATGTTGGAAGGAGATTTTTCCGTAGGACAAAAAGTGACTTTGAAAATTGATACACAAAGAAGAATGGACATTGCCAGAAATCATACGGCAACTCACTTGTTACAGACTGCATTGAAAAATGTATTGGGTTCTCATGTGCATCAAGCAGGCTCCAGCGTGGATGAAGAAAGATTGCGTTTTGACTTTAGCCATTTCCAAGCCATGACAAAGGAAGAAATTGCACAGGCAGAAGCAGAAGTGAATGCAAAGATTTTGGAAGATTTACCGGTAACCTGTCAGGAATTGCCCATTGAAGAAGCTAAGAAATTGGGTGCTATGGCACTGTTCGGTGAAAAATATGGTGACGTAGTTCGTGTGGTTTCTGCAGGGGACTACAGTATTGAATTCTGCGGTGGTACCCATATTACAGCTACTTCTCAGATTTCCTTGATTAAGATTTTGTCTGAAAGCGGGATTGCTGCCGGCACCAGAAGAATTGAAGCAGTAACCGGAAGAAAGGCAATAGAATACTATCAAAACAGAGAAGCACAGTTGGCGGAAACGGCAGAAGTGTTGAAGACCACCAAGGATGATGTAGCAAAGAAAGCAGCACAATTGACAGCAGAATTGAAAGAGGCAGGAAAAGAAATTGCTACATTAAAGACCAAAATGGTACAAGCTTCTTTGGACAGCATTCTGGCAGACAAGAAGGAAGTAAACGGTGTGCAGCTTTTGGCTGCAGTGGTACCGGAACAAGATGGCAATGCCCTTCGTGATACCGGTGATATGATTAAGAATAAGTTGGGTGAAACCAGTGCAGTGGTATTACTTTCTGTTATGGGTGAAAAGGTAAACATTGTGGCTATGGCAAGCAAAAATGCAGTAGCAAAGGGTGTTCATGCCGGTAATTTGGTGAGAGAAGTTGCTAAAGTATTAGGCGGTGGCGGCGGTGGCCGTCCGGATCTGGCGCAGGCAGGGGGCAAGGATCCTTCTAAGGTACAGGATGCATTGGCAACCGCATATGCGTTAATGGAAGCAGCCGTGCAATAAGGAAGGAGAAACAATATGGATAATTGTATTTTTTGCAAGATTATAAACAAGGAAATCCCTTCTAAAGTTGTCTATGAGGACGATTTGGTGTTGGCTTTTGACGATATCAATCCCCAGGCGCCGGTGCACGTGGTAGTGATTCCCAAAAAACATGTTGCCAATGTCACTGAGTTGGCTGCAGAGAATGCCGACTTGGTAAAAGCTGTTATTGCAGCTTGCGTCAAAGTGGCAGAAATCAAGGGCATCAAGGAAAGCGGATACCGTCTCATTAACAACTGCGGCAAGGATGCAGGACAGACAGTGATGCATGCCCACTTCCATGTGCTGGGTGGAACCACTTTTACAGAGCATATTGTGTAAATTTTACCAAAATGCGGTGAAGTTGGGTATTGACACCAACAGGGTGTTTTTATATAATAGTCGAGAGCTTTGAATTGGTTTTACTGATTCCCAGAGCCAGATGCTATTAGCGGAAGGAGGGAAATATATAAATGTCTGAAGTTAGAGTAAAAGAAAACGAGTCCTTGGATAGTGCTTTAAAGAGATTCAAGAGACAGTGTGCTAAGGCAGGTATTGTAGCGGAGGTGCGCAAAAGAGAGCATTACGAAAAGCCCAGCGTAAAGAGAAAGCAGAAGTCTGAAGCTGCAAGAAAGAGAAAGTACAAATAATTCATAGTGAATTAAAAGAAGCCGTTATAGATGACGGCTTCTTTTTTTTGTGTTATACTGAATCCAATACGAAATTTACAATAAAAAGTGAAGAAAGGAATTTGCCTGATGAAGAAATTTCTATTTATCACATTGCTGTTTTCTATGATTTTTAGTATGGTGGCAGTGCCGGTACTGGCCGGAGAAAACGAAAACCTTTCCGGCTATGCTTTTGCCACCGGCAGCAACTATGAAAGTGAAAACAGAGTGCCTATGTATGCCATCGACGGCGTGATTGATGCAGAGTCACGCTGGAAACCTACCACTTCTGTGAAATTGAATGAAGAAACCAATCTTTATCAGAATGCAAGACTCAGAACCGCTTGGCTGGCATTAGAGTTTGAATTTGAGGTAACTGTTTCCTCTGCCAAAATTTATTGGCACACAGAATGTGCTGCAGTAGGGTATTATACCTTGCAGTATTCCTCTGACGGTGAAGAGTGGACGGAGATTCCGGATGCCGATTATGGTACCCGCACCGGAAATGGTAGCTGGGGGAATCCTTATCTGGATGAAATTACATTTCCTGCGGTGACTGCAAGATTTTTCCGCGTGGAAAGCGTTGCAGGAGAAACAGAGGATGGATTGGGCTCCATTTATGAGTTTGAATTGTACGGCGACAGTGCGCCTTATGATTTTTTAAAGGGCGAGCAGGAAGCGTCCGGTAAAGCGGAACAGGATGAAAGCCTTTCTGATGAGAAGCCCGGTAACGGGAATAACAGTATTATTATAATTGTAGTAATTGCTGTTGGCGTGCTCTGTGTAGCAGGGATTGTAATATTTACTTTGGTGCAGTTAAAGAAGCCGGGAAAAGGAGGAGAACAGGCATGAGACAATGGAAGAAAGGTTTGGCAGTTTTATTGCTGTTTACAATGATATTCACTGTACTTTCTGCCTGTGGAACCACGTCGGAAAGTACCGGAGAGAACAATGGAAACGGTGTATCTGCCAACAGCACCGTAAAAGCAGAAACCAATGTGCGGGAAGGCTGGCTTTTAGAGGGGATTCCTTCTTATGAAGGGGGCAGACTTTCTATGGCTACTTATAACGCCGGTCCGGGCTTAATGACGGATGTAGCGGGAACCACGGAAGAAGATTCCTCTATGCAGTTGGCTTATTATACCACTGCAGAAGAGTTTGAAGCCTATTTGCAAAAATTAAAGGACCATGGATATACAGAGACAACCAAAAGTCAAATTGAAAACAACATTCATGCAGAGTATGAAGGGGACGGAACATTGATTTATGCCTATTATACCCATAACGCCGGAACTGCTCGTATTATTCATGATAAATCCAGTCGTGTTTCTATGGCTGATTTTGAATACAGCTATCAGCCTACCGGAGATGAACGGATAGAAGTTTATCAATTTGGTCTTTATGCTGCTGGGGGCTCTTTGACTACTGTAAACTGTGGTATGAGTTATGTGGTAAAACTCTCCGACAATAGCGTTGTTCTCTTTGACGGCGGACATATCTATCAGGCCTCTGATGAGGCGACGGATGGGTTTATGGCGTTTTTGCATGAAATTACAGGAACCCCGGAAGGAGAAACCATTCGTGTTGCTGCTTATTTCGTATCCCATGCTCATAACGACCATATGACCTTTATGGCCAAGGTGTTACATAAGTATTATCATGAAATTGACTTGCAGCGTGTTATGTTTAACTTCCCCTCTTATCAGGTAAAGGGTAGCGGTTACAGTATCTATTATGCAACCTGGCTGAAGCACATTATTACCACCTACTATCCGAATGCAGAATACAAGAAGCTGCACACCGGTGAAACATTTCACTTAGGTGACTTGGGCATTGAAGTGCTTTACACCCATGAAGATGCGGTTTATCCGGGCAATGCGGCAGTTTGTGACATAAACGATTTCAACTCTACTTCTACAGTGTTGAAACTGCATATGGACGGCAAGACCCTTATGCTTTTGGGGGACACCAGTGGAGATGCAGAAGCGGTTATGACACAGATGTACACGGCACCGACTTTTAAGAGTGACATTATCCAGATTGCCCATCATTGTTTCAATTATCTGACTACATTGAATGCCTGGATTGCACCGGAAATTGCATTTTGCCCCAACTCTTATGGTAATGCAAATTCTCCCGGCGACAATCTGCCTAAATTACAGGAAGTAACCGCACATACCGGGAAAGATAATGTTTACTATTCCGGTAGTGGCACTTATGGTTTTGCCGTGGTGGACGGAGAACTTACCTTAATCTACGAAGCAGACCTGGTGGGCGGCGTATACGACGGCTCCGGTGTGTAAGTTGCATACTACAATTATGTGATGAAAAAAACCGCTCAGAATTGAGCGCCTTAGACTGATGACAAACCCTATGTTTCAAAAGAGCATGGGGTTTTTGTTTACAACTTTTCGGCTGGTGTGGCTGGTGGTACTTCCTTAACTTCAAATGGATATTTTTCAGGGGATTTGT
>CAYMRI010000088.1:0-8543 GCA_964392835.1 uncultured Eubacteriales bacterium | reverse complement strand
GTATAAAAGGGGCAGGGCAAACACAATGGCTATGATTAGACGAAGTTTTGCATAGTCCTTTTTTGGTTTTTCAATAGGCGCCAGACTGGCACGGAAGCCGGCCCGTTCCACCTTTGCTTCAATCTGCTGTTGGTTGACCTTTGTTTCGTCATAGGTGATGGTCATTTTTGCAGTGGTCAGATTGACTTCGCTACTTTGCACGCCGGGCAGCTTACGGGTAACCCGCTCTACGGCACTGCTGCAGGCCGCACAATGCATGCCTTCTATATGATAAATTTCGGTTTTCATAGCGTTTCGCACCTCCTTTGCACAAACAAAGTATACCCCCTAGGGGTATGCGGTGTCAAGCTGTACTGCATTTTATGAAAAAATCTTCAAAATGCAGTACAAACCCCCTATTTTGTACTGCATTTGCTTAAAAATTATGGAAAATGCAGTACACGCTCACTTCTATCGGGAAATAAACAATCGATTCAGCAACGGTTTCTTTATGCTCACCGCATGAAAGGGGCAAAGTTCCTGGCAACAGTAGCAACGGATGCATTTGCTTAAATCCACCTGAGCGCATTTTCCTTTTTCCACGGTGATGACATGTGCCGGACAACATTTTGCGCATTCCCCGCAAGATTTACACTTATCTTTGTGAAAAATAGGGCGTGGCCGTACCAATCGGCTTAATATACCACCAAAGGGGCCTGCAAAATGCAAATTCTTCAAATCATCGTTGTATTTTACTACAAAATCGGGTACCGCTACGGAAGCAACAGAGGCACCGGTCAACTCCAACTCGGTATAGGAAGCGGGACAAAGGCTGCGGGCAATGGCGTTTTTCAAAACAGGCACGCGAGACGGAGAAACTCCGATAACGCCCACTGCAGCCAAATCCGCATCAAAAGCGTTAGGAGAAGAAATGAGCAAGCCTACCTGACGGGGGTCGCCGGCGGTAGGGCCGTCCCGTTCCATGCCTATGACAGCATCAATGATATTTAAGGAAACTTTGGAAGCCAGATGGATGTCAATAATACAATTGGCAAACTCGTCGTAATCGGACATTTTAAAATGGTATTCCGCCTTTTCCAATCCGGCAATGCAGCCAAAAGTATTTTTCACAGCACCGGTATATACCATCATGCCGTGGGTTTTTAATTTAGAAAGGCTAATGACCGTATCCGCTTTCACCACAGGCGTAATTAAATCCAAGTGCTTCAGATACATGGCATCATCACTGTTTTCCACATGGGTAATAGAAGTGTCGTAGTTCAAAACCGCACCGGCATCCATAGCTGCCTGTGTCATACCGCAAACCTGATATAACGATTTTAATGCGCCAGGCTCATAAGCACCTCCGGAACTTTCCGCAATGGTGACGTTGGCACCCTGTTCTACGCACAATTTGGCAACTGCCCATACCAAAGCAGGATGGGTGGTTGCAGCAGCCTCCGGTTTTTTCTTCCCCACCAAATTGGGTTTAATCACCACATTGCGGCCGGGTGCGGCGTAGCGGGCAATACCGCCGTGCACTGCAAAGAGTTCACGGACCTTTTCCAGTATCAGGTCTTGGTCATAGGATTGACAGGGTTGTAAATAAACCATAAATCAAGCTTCCTTCTGTGGATTGGGCGGAACAAAGCGCTGTAGCCGAGGATAGCGTTCCAGCAACCGCCGTAACAAAAATACCGTAATCCAGCCGGCAAACATACCGCAAACAATGCCTGCCAAAACATCGGTAGGATAGTGTACATATAAATAAAGCCGGGAAAAGGCAATCAAGGCAGCTAAAATAAATGCCGGGATGCCCCATTTTTTATTGACGCAGAAAATTACCGTGGCAAATACAAAAGAAGCATTGGTGTGTCCGGAGGGAAATGAAAAATCCGTAGGTGCTTCAATGAGTAAGTCGATTCCCGATTTTAAATCATAAGGACGAATTCTGGCAATCAAAGGTTTTAACGTTATATTGCAAATCAAAAGCCCCACCAACAGAGCCAGCAGCAAAAAGAAACCGCAGCACCGGGACCGCCGGAAGCAGAGCAATAGTATGCCCATGACAATAAAAAAGATACCGTGATCACCTAACAGCGTAATCAAGGGCATCACAACATCCAAAAATGCATTTCGCAAATGCAACTGTATCCAATCTAAAATTGCAAAATCAAAATTTACTATCCATTCCATGGTTGTTATTATAGCACAAAGGCCGGGGAAAAGAAAATGGTCAATGTCATAAATTGTTTTTATTTTGTTTGGTTTTCGGCTATCTTTTTGGCATATCCTTATCATGATACATATAAGGAGAGCGTGGATGAAATGGTTAAAATATTAAAAAGATTACCGAAGAAAGATTGGTTATACGCATGTGTCGCCGTTTTATTTATTGCACTGCAAGTCTGGTTGGATTTGCGGTTGCCCGATTACATGGCAGAAATTACCCAGTTGGTGCAAACGGCAGGCAGTGAAATGGAGGCGGTTTTAACCGCCGGAGGAAAAATGTTGGCTTGCGCTTTTGGCAGTTTGCTGTCTGCAATGGCGGTTTCTGTTTGCGCCGCCAGAATTGCAACAGACTTTGGGGCCGCATTAAGAGGGACCCTATTTCATAAAGTGCAATCTTTTTCCATGGAGGAAATCGGGAAATTTTCTACAGCAAGCTTGATTACCCGTACTACCAACGATGTGATGCAGGTGCAAATGCTCATTGTTATGGGGTTACAGTCCATGATTAAAGCGCCAATGATGGCGGCCTGGGCCATTACCAAGATTGCAGATAAAAGTACAGAATGGACTATGTCTACGGTAGTAGCCATTGGAATATTATTGCTTATTGTGGTGCTTGCCATCGTACTGGTGCTTCCCAAATTTAAGAAAATGCAACGATATACTGATGAAGTAAACCGGGTTACCAGAGAAAACTTAAACGGCATCCGCGTCGTGCGTGCCTATAATGCAGAAGACTATCAAGAAGCAAAATTTGAAAAGGCAAACAACGATTTGACACAAAATCATTTGTTTACCGGTCGTGCCATGGCGTTTTTGATGCCTTCCATTCAGCTGGTTATGAGTGGTTTGAGCCTTGCCATTTACTGGTTGGGGGCGGCGTTGATTGAAAGTGCAGCACTGACGGATAAGATAGTGTTGTTCTCTGATATGATTGTTTTTTCGCAATACGCCATGCAGGTAGTTATGGCATTTATGCTGTTGGTTATGTTGTTTATGATTTATCCAAGAGCTTCTGTTTCTGCAAAGCGTATTTTAGAAGTGTTGGAAACACCCCTTTCTATTCAAGATGGTACGGTTACAACATCTGCCAAAGACTTGCGAGGCGAAGTAGAATTTCGGAATGTCAGCTTTCGCTATCCGGATGCAGAAGAGGATATGTTGCAGAATGTGAGTTTTAAAGCCCATAAAGGAGAAACCGTTGCGATCATCGGTTCTACCGGCAGCGGCAAAAGTACATTGATTCATTTGGTGCCCAGATTTTATGATGCCACAGAAGGGGAAGTACTGGTAGATGGTGTGAATGTAAAAGACTACACCCAAAGTGCGTTGCGCAATAAAATAGGCTATGTATCGCAGAAAGCCGTTTTATTTTTCGGCACGGTACGAGAAAATGTAGCTTTCGGTGAGTGTGACCATGATGTCAGCGATGATGTGGTGGAGGCAATTTATACAGCGCAGGCTGCAGATTTTGTGGAAAAAATGGAGGAAGGCTACGACGGCCATATCGCCCAGGGCGGCACCAATCTTTCCGGTGGGCAGAAACAGCGGCTTTCTATTGCCAGAGCGGTTTGCCGTCGGCCTGAAATTATGATTTTTGACGATTCCTTTTCTGCTTTGGACTATAAAACGGATAAGGAATTACGCCGTCGGTTGAATACGGATTGTGCCGATTGTACCAAGCTGATTGTAGCACAAAGAATCGGCACCATCCGAGATGCAGACCGCATTGTGGTGCTGGATGAAGGACGGGTTGTCGGTATCGGCACCCATGAGGAGCTTATGCGGGACTGCCAGGTTTATCAGCAGATTGCATATTCACAGCTTTCAAAGGAGGAATTGGCATAATGGAACATAGAAAAGATAGACCGCAAAGAATGCAAAGACCAGCCCACGGCAGGGGAAGAGGTCCGGCAGAAAAAGCAAAAGATTTTAAAGGCACCTGGGGGAAATTATTACAGTATTGTCGAAAATACTGGTCGGTTATGATTATTGCCATTTTGGCATCGGCAGCAGGGACGGTACTGACCATTATGGGTCCTGATAAGCTATCAGAACTGACAAAAGTCATTACAGATGGTCTGTTAACCGGTATTGATATGGAGGCTGTCGCAACCATTGGTTTTACTTTAATTGGTTTTTATGTCTGCAGTATGCTGCTTTCCTCTGCACAACACCTCATGATGACAGAGGTAACCCAACGGGTGTCTAAGAACTTGCGCAGTGACATTTCCAAAAAAATTAATAAACTGCCTATGTGGTATTATAACACCACTTCCACCGGAGACATTCTCTCCCGGGTAACCAATGATGTGGATACGATTTCCCAATCTTTCAATCAAAGCATCGGAACCCTGGTGTCTGCCATTACTTTGTTCCTGGGCTCTCTGATTATGATGCTGAAAACCAATTTAATCTTGACCCTGACCGCTGTGGTTTCTACCATTATCGGCTTCGTGCTTATGAGCCTGATTATGGGACGGTCGCAAAAATATTTTTCCAGACAGCAAAGAGCTTTAGGGAATGTAAACGGTCATATCGAAGAAATGTATTCCGGACATACGGTGGTAAAAGCGTATAACGCAGAGGGGATGTCGCAAAAGACGTTTGATGAAATGAATGGAACGTTGCGGCAAAGCGGCTTTAAAGCCCAATGTTTAGCAGGTATGATGCAACCACTTATGGGTTTTGTGGGGAATCTTGGTTATGTAGCTGTCTGCGTGGTGGGTGCTATGCTTACCATAAACGAAGTGATTGGTTTTGAAGTCATTGTTGCTTTTATGATGTATGTACGGTATTTTACCCAACCGCTTTCCCAAATGGCACAGGCGGCCCAGTCTTTACAATCCGCAGCGGCCGCAGGAGAACGTGTTTTTGCCTTTTTAGAAGCCGAAGAAATGGCGGAGGAATCGGGAAAGAGCGCCCAACTCATCAATGTAAAAGGAGATGTGGAATTTGACCATGTGCGGTTTGGATATGAAGATTCCGATAAAGTGATTATTCATGATTTTTCCGCCAAAGCAAAGGCAGGGCAGAAAATTGCCATTGTAGGTCCTACCGGTGCGGGAAAGACCACCCTTGTGAATCTGCTTATGCGCTTTCATGAATTGCAAGGTGGCGAAATTCGCATTGACGGTATTCCTACAACACAATTAACCCGGGAACAGGTCCATGCCCAGTTTTGTATGGTGCTGCAGGATACCTGGCTGTTTGAAGGTACTATCCGGGAAAATCTGGTTTACTGTACAGAAGGGGTATCCGATGAAAAAATGAAAGAGGCCTGCAAAGCTGTAGGACTGCACCATTTTATTCGCACCCTGCCAAAGGGGTATGACACTGTGTTAAACGACCAGGTCAATCTGTCCCAAGGGCAAAAACAGCAACTTACCATTGCCCGTGCCATGATTGCAGATAAGCCCATGCTTATTTTGGATGAGGCCACCAGTTCCGTGGATACCAGAACGGAGCTGCAGATTCAAAAGGCAATGGACGCATTGATGAAAGAGCGTACCTCTTTTGTCATTGCACATAGATTGTCCACCATAAAGGATGCAGACTTGATTTTAGTGCTCAAGGATGGAGATATTATAGAAAGCGGTACCCATAAGGGGTTGTTGGAAAAGGGCGGCTTCTATGCAGAACTTTACAATAGCCAGTTTGAGGAGACTGCTTGAAGGATTCGGGTGTTTTGTAGTAAAATAAAAGATACTTATGTTTTGCGCACAGGAGGTAGCAAATGAAGCAGTATCGTGCCGGCATTGACATTGGTTCTACTACCGTTAAGCTGGTTTTGTTGGATGAAAATAACAATATCATATATGGAAAATATCGCAGACATTGTGCCCACACCCAGGAGACATTGGCAGAGTTGTTGGAAGAAGCAAAAGGGCTGACCGGCAACTGTGGGTTACAGGTACAGATTACCGGTTCCGGTTCTATCAATCTTGGGAAATCCCTGGGCATTGATTTTGTGCAGGAAGTGGTAGCAGTGGCGTCTGCTCTGCAGGCAGTGGCGCCTCAGACGGATGTGGCCATTGAGTTGGGCGGGGAAGATGCCAAGATTATTTATTTTGACAATGGTCTGGAGGAACGGATGAACGGCGTTTGCGCCGGGGGAACCGGTTCCTTTATTGACCAGATGGCAGCGCTTTTACAGACGGATGCTGCAGGATTAAATGAAGCGGCGGCACAGTATGAACAAATTTATCCCATTGCTGCCCGTTGTGGCGTTTTTGCAAAGACGGATATTCAACCTTTGATTAACGAAGGGGCAACCAAAGCCAATTTGGCGGCTTCTATCTTTCAAGCAGTGGTCAACCAAACCATTTCCGGTCTTGCTTGTGGCAAACCTATTCGGGGCTGTGTGGCTTTCCTTGGGGGCCCGCTGCATTTTTTACCGGAATTGAAAAAAGCCTTTATTCGCACTTTAAAATTAACGCCGGAAACCACCGTGGACCCGGAAAATTCTCATTTGTTTGCAGCCATGGGTGCCGCATTGGAAGCAAAGGACACCAAAGTAACCATGCTGGAGGATTTGTTGGTGCAACTGCAACAGGGCGTTAAAATCTCTTTTGAGATGCCTCGCCTGCCTGCGCTGTTTGACAGCAAAGAGGCCTATGACAATTTTTGCCGGCGGCACGATAAAGCCATATTACCTAAGGCAGACCTGGCTACCTATCAAGGAAATTGTTACTTAGGCATTGATGCCGGCTCTACTACTACGAAATTGGCTTTAATCGGAGAAGAAGGACAGTTGCTTTTTTCCTATTATGCCAATAACCAAGGAAGTCCCATACAAACGGCCATGAACGCCATGAAACAGCTACAAGCCATATTGCCGGATACTGCGAAAATCGTCAGGTCTTGTTCCACCGGTTATGGGGAAGCCCTGTTGAAATCTGCTTTTTCTTTGGATGAAGGGGAAGTGGAAACCATTGCCCATTGTACGGCGGCATCTTTTTTTGATTCCCAGGTGGACTGCGTGCTGGATATCGGCGGGCAAGATATGAAGTGTATTAAATTGAAAAATGGTGCAGTGGACACCATCATGTTAAATGAAGCCTGCTCCTCCGGCTGTGGATCCTTTATTGAAAATTTTGCAAATTCTTTAGGATATACGGCGGCAGATTTTGCAAAAGAAGCTTTGTTTGCACAGCACCCGGTAGATTTGGGCACCAGATGTACTGTATTTATGAATTCCAATGTGAAACAGGCCCAGAAAGAAGGGGCGTCTGTTTCTGACATTTCTGCAGGGCTTGCTTATTCTGTCATTAAAAACGCCCTGTTTAAGGTAATTAAACTGGCAAGTGCAGAAGATTTGGGCCGGCATATTGTGGTGCAGGGTGGCACTTTCCATAACAAAGCGGTGTTGCGGGCGTTTGAGACCATCGCCGGTGTAGAGGCGACCTGCCCAGACATTTGCGGTCTCATGGGCGCTTTCGGTGCGGCGTTGCTTGCCAAGAATCACTATTGTGGGCAGCAAACTACGATGATGCCCATAGACGAGATTTTAGCTTTGACTTATACTTCCACCAGCGTGCGTTGTGGTGGTTGTTCCAATAACTGTATGTTGACGGTAAATAAATTCCCCGGCGGCAGACGGCATATTACAGGGAACCGTTGTGAAAAAGGCTTAGGCGGCGGCAACAGCACAGAAAAAGCACCTAACTTGTTTGCCTATAAGCAAAAACGTATTTTTGACTATGAACCGCTCCCGGAAGCAGAAGCGCCTCGTGGAGTCATCGGCATTCCCCGGGTATTAAATATGTATGAAAACTATCCCTTCTGGGCTACGTTTTTCAAACAATTAGGATTCCGGGTAGTGTTGTCTCCCTTCTCTGAGAGAAAAATATATGAGCTGGGGATGGAGTCCATTCCGTCAGAGTCGGAATGTTATCCGGCAAAACTGGCCCATGGGCATGTGCAATGGCTGATTAACAATGGGATAAAGCGTATTTTTCACCCTTGTGTTTTTTACGAACATCAGGAGACCCCGGATGCCCAGAATCACTTTAACTGCCCTATTGTGGTGTCCTATCCGGAGAATTTGAAAAATAACGTGGAGGCAGTCAACGATGGTCAGGTCCAATACATCC
Organism: uncultured Eubacteriales bacterium; assembly: GCA_964392835.1. Lineage (GTDB taxonomy): Bacteria > Bacillota > Clostridia > UBA1212 > CASDQQ01 > CAYMRI01. The sequence continues at coordinate 237 of CAYMRI010000088.1, read as the reverse complement.
GTCCGTTTGTGGCTTTTACCGATGAAAAAATTATTTCCGACAGATTGGTCCGGCTTTCCCGGGAGGAGTGGAACATTCCGGAAGAGGAAGTGCGCATGGCTGTGCATGCTGCCTGGGAAGAACAGCTACAGGCCAAAGCAGATATTCGCACAGAAGGCAAGCGTGTTCTGGGAAATATGGAGAAATTACGGTGAGGTAAGTGCTCCTACCGGACGAGGCGGCGGACTCATCGGAACA
>CAYMRI010000087.1:0-8554 GCA_964392835.1 uncultured Eubacteriales bacterium | reverse complement strand
GCTGTAGAGGTATCCGTAAAAGCATACTCCGGTGTGGTAGCACAGGATATTAAGAATTCTTCTTTGCCGGTGGTGTATTTTGAAGTTACCATGAAAAATACAAAAAACGAAGCCATTCAGGCTTCTGCAGCATTATCCTGGGGAGATGTTATCGGTAGAGGGATTCGGGATACCAATAAATATCAAAATGCAAATTTTGATGTAAACGGTGAATCTTCTTCCTGGCAGTTTATGGATTTACCAAAAACAAGAGCGGAAAATTATGAAATCAACGGCTGGACCGGTGTGCGGCAATATGCCATTGATAAGGCAGATTTGAATCCTGAAAAATGGACATTGCAAAATTACAATTCGGAATTTACCATTTTGGCACAACAGCAGGAAGGTGCTGAAATTACGGCGTTGAAGGCATATAAAGCATCAGAAAAGGATTCCGGAGATGCTTGGAGCGGTTTTACACAAAGCGGTATTTTTACGGAAGAGGTGGGGACTGCTAACCTGAGCAATGATAATTCTGCACAAAAGATTGTAAATGCTTCTGCTGTTGCCGCAAAGGTAAGTTTGGCTGCCAATGAAACAAAAACCGTTCGTTTTATGGTTTCCTGGTTTATGGAGGAACCAGACCAAAATGAAATTTTCAGCGGAAGGAAAGGTAGTTATTTTGAAGGCTGTAATTACGGAAAATATTATCACAACTATTTTTCTGATATTACTGCATTAAATGAATATGCAAGCGGAAATTACACCTATGTTGCAGAAAAGATTCAGGAATGGCAACAACCTATCTTAGACAGTAATCTGCCGGATTATTTAAAATTTAAGCAGATTAACAGTGGATACACTTTGTATACCAACGGTGTGTTGAATAAGAAAGGGAATTTTTCCACATTAGAAGGAGCTATGGGTGGCCTGGGTGGCACCATGGACCAAAAGATGTCCTCCCATCCTTTTTATCAAAAATTATTTACAGAACTAAATACCAATGAAAATAATCAATTTGCCAATAACACAGGGTCTTCCGGTGAAATTTTGCACTTTGATATGCACTACTATGACGGCATTTGTGACTTTGATGAAAATAACAAAGAACAGCCAACGGTGGGCGGAAGCATGATTGATAACACAGGTTCCTGGATTTTTCAAATTTTAAAAGATTATGAGCAAACAGGGGATATTTCTTACATACAAGACCATTATGAAACATTGAAAAAAGCCATGAAGAAGATGAAATATGCTTCTAGCAAGACCAATCCCATTCCCAGTTATGCTACCACATATGACGATGCCACCCATCCGGATATTTTTATCTATACCGGCACAGTCTATTTGGCAATGCTGGAAGCATCTGCCAGAATTGCAGATATTTTAGGGGATACCGCACAGGCAACAGAATACAGAACCATACAGCAGGATGTGGCAAATTATGTTGATAAGCTTTATGTAACAACCAATGGGGAAGGTTATTACTGCATTGGTTCCAACAAAGCAATGGATCATTTAGAAACGGATATTATTTTTTCCGGTCAATTGGCAGGACAGTTTATGAGCAGATATTGCGGTTGGGGAGATGTAGTACCTTTTGATAAGGCCGTCAGCTCCATGAAAAAGCTGTTAACCACTTCTGTGCAGGAGGCCAATGACTATTTTGCACCGAAGATTTATAACTTTGTATCCAAACAATCATTGGATAACAGCGGTTCCAGAACCTGGCCCTTCTATTTGGATTCCTATACTGCTATGGCAGCCATTCAAATGGGATATGTAGAAGATGGCTTAAAGATTATGGAACATACCCAGTTGGTGCAAATGCGAAACGGTTATATGTGGAGCCAAAATTTGTGGAACCCGGGCAATATTACCTATATGACGGCGCCGGTAAACTGGTTTGTCAATGATGTCCTGGCGGGAGCTGCTATTTCTGTTCCGGAAAAAACCATTACCTTAGGACCTTGCACGATACCGGGAACGGATGAATTGGTTACACCGCTTTATTATCCGGAATTCTGGGCGATGTTTAAATACAATGCGAAAAACAAAACGGCATCCTTGGAAATTATTAAAACCTTTACAGATGACGACATTGTATTTGAAACATTAAAAGTGCAGCCAAACGGGAAATCGGAAGATGCTTGCGAAACAGTAAAACTTTCCAGTCCGTTTACGGTAAAGGAAGGCGCTGTATTGGATTTGTCTGCCTATGCTGAAAAGTTTGCAAATTCCAACCGCATTGATTCCGTGTTGCAACCGGTAGAAAAGTATCAGGGTGTTGCAGAGGAAGTCATTGCCAACGGAAATGGTTTAAAGGGTATTTATTATAATGATGCCGATTTTGACAACGCTATCACGACAAGAACAGATGAAACTATTGATTTTAATTGGGAAACCAAGCCGCTGGATGAGATTACAGCCAATCAATATTCTGTAAGATGGTCCGGTGAATTGCTGCCTAGGTATGGTCAGGAGTATAAAGTGACGTTGGTGTATACCGGAAGTATTAAAGTGATTTGCAATGGTGAAGTAGTTATTGACGCATTAGATAATGAAAAAACGGAATTAACAGAAGTGTCTTTCAACATGCGCTTTGAGGCTGGAAAGAAGTATCCGATTAAAATTTCTTACATTTCTCCAGCCAGTGGCAATGCACAAATTACATTAAAATGGTGGAGTACCACCCAAACAGAAGAAATTATCAATAAGTATAGACTATATTCATAAAGAAAAGAGGCATTTACTATGAGCGAAATTTTTAAAAACATTTCTAAAATTGCATATGAAGGTCCCGAAAGCACCAATCCTTTGGCCTTCAAATATTATGATCCTGAGAGAGTTGTCTTGGGAAAAACAATGAAAGAGCATTTGCCGTTTGCAATGGCTTGGTGGCACAATCTCTGCGCAACCGGTACCGATATGTTTGGCTCCGGTACAGCAGACAAAAGTTTTGGAAGCATACCCGGTACCATGGAACATGCAAAAGCGAAAGTGGATGCAGGTTTTGAATTTATGCAAAAACTGGGTATTGAATATTTTTGCTTCCACGATGTGGATTTGGTGCCGGAAGCAGAAACACTGGCAGAGACCAACAAGCGACTGGATGAAATATCAGACTATATCCTTACAAAAATGAATGACACCGGTATCAAGTGTCTTTGGGGTACCGCCAACATGTTTGGCAATCCCAAATTTATGAATGGTGCGGGTTCGTCTAATAGTGCAGAAGTATTTGCCTTCGCAGCAGCACAGGTAAAGAAAGCACTGGATTTAACTGTAAAATTAGGTGGCAAAGGATATGTGTTCTGGGGCGGTAGAGAAGGGTATGAGACATTGCTCAATACCGATGTAAAGTTTGAACAGGAAAATATTGCGCGCTTGATGCATATGGCAGTGGATTACGGCAGAAGCATTGGGTTTACAGGAGATTTTTACATTGAACCGAAACCCAAAGAACCGATGAAACATCAATATGATTATGATGCAGCAACTGCCATCGGCTTCTTACGGCAATATGGATTGGATAAAGATTTTAAAATGAATATTGAAGCAAACCATGCTACTTTGGCAGGACATACCTTCCAACACGATTTGCGTATTTCTGCTATCAACGGTATGCTAGGTTCTATTGATGCGAACCAAGGAGACTATTTACTTGGTTGGGATACAGATCAATTCCCGTCCAATGTATATGAAACTACCATGTGTATGTATGAAGTGTTGAAGGCAGGCGGTTTGAAAAATGGCGGTCTTAACTTTGATGCCAAGAACCGCAGACCATCTTACACCCATGAAGATATGTTTGCAGGTTTTATCTTGGGTATGGATACCTTTGCATTAGGTTTAATTAAAGCTGCAAAGATGATAGAAGATGGTAGAATTGATAACTTTATAAAAGAAAGATATGCTTCCTTTGAAACAGGTATCGGTGCGGAAATTCGTTCGGGTAAAGCTACGTTGGCTTCTTTGGCGGCATATGCAGAAGAAAAAGGCAAAGCAGAACTTCCGGGTAGTGGTAAGCAGGAACAGTTGGAAAGCATTTTGAATCAAATTTTATTTGGATAAGGCGGTGGAAAAATTGCCATATTTATTAGGAATCGATGTTGGCACTTCTGGTACCAAGACGGAATTGTTTGATGTGGCAGGAAATTCTATTTGTGCAGATGTAAAGGAGTATGCGCTGTCTCAACCGGAAAATGGTTGGGCAGAGCAGAATCCGGTGGATTGGTGGCAAGCGGTATGCCATACCTGTAAGACCATTATGGAACAAACAGGTATTTCTCCTGCAGAGATTGCCGGTATTGGTCTTACCGGACAGATGCATGGATTGGTAATGCTGGATGAAAATGGAGACGTGCTGATGAACTCCATTATTTGGTGTGACCAAAGAACAGCAAAAGAATGTGAGGAAATTACGGAAACTGTAGGGTATGATAAATTAATTTCCATTACAGCAAACCCGGCATTAACCGGATTTACGGCATCTAAAATACTGTGGGTAAAACGACACAAACCGGAAATTTATGCAAAGTGCAGACACATTTTGCTTCCCAAAGACTATATTCGATATATGTTGACAGGGGAATTTGCCACAGACGTATCAGACGCTTCCGGTATGCAACTTTTAGATGTTCCCAACCGGAAATGGAGCAAAGAAATTTTAGATTTATTGGAAATTGACCCGAGTCTTCTTGGAAAGGTATATGAATCCCCGGAAATTACAGGGCAGGTAACCGCAAAGGCAGCAGAAAAAACCGGCCTATATGCAGGTATTCCTGTGGTTGCCGGTGCCGGGGACAATGCGGCAGCAGCAGTAGGTACCGGTGTGGTAGAGGAAGGAAAAGCTTTTACTACCATAGGCACTTCCGGTGTCGTGTTTGCCCATACACAGACGCCTGTTATTGATGAGAAAGGCAGGGTGCATACGTTTTGCTGTGCAGTGCCGGGACAGTGGCATGTCATGGGCGTTACACAGGCAGCAGGATTGTCGCTGCAATGGTTTCATCAGCATTTTTGCACAGAAACTTACAAAGAGATGGATGAGATGGCAGCAGACATTCCCATTGGTGCGGACAAGTTACTATATTTACCTTATTTAATGGGAGAGAGAACACCTCATTTGGATGCCGACTGTAGAGGTGTGTTCTTTGGTCTTTCTGCCAGACATACAAAGGCACATTTTGTGCGTGCGGTGCTGGAAGGCGTTATTTATTCCTTAAATGATTGCGGTGAAGTGTTAAAAGAAATGGGCGTCTTTCCTGATACCATGGCAATTTGTGGCGGCGGAGGCAAGAGCCCTCTCTGGAGCCAAATGCTTGCGGATATGATGCAATGCGAAGTGTATACCATTGCGCAGAAGCAGGGCACTACCTTGGGAGCCGCTATTTTGGCAGGCGTTGGGGTCGGCATATATCAGGATGTTCCGTCGGCATGCAAGCAATTGATTTGCAAAGATAAAAACTATTTGCCAATTTCTGGGAATTTTCTTGCTTATGAAAAATATTACAAGGTATACTGTGATGTGTATCAAAGTTTAAAACAATGTTATAAAGCGTTAGCGAAATTGTAGGAGTATTTATGGCATACAGAGAAGTTCGCAAATATTCGGAAATTAATAAAGTTGTGGATATTATCTTTCCGGCTCATTTTCACAGTGATATTGAAATTGTCTATGTCATTGAAGGTGGCTTGATTGTCAATATTGGAAATCAAACCTATGAATTGGGAGCCGGAGAAATTGCTGTCATTCCCAGCAATAACATTCATTTTTACCAGAGAAAGGAAAAATCCGGAAGAAATACGGACTATATTTTAGTGTTTTCCGTAGAAATGCTGTATCAGAATCTATTTGTAACCCCGTTTATGGTAAAACCCAAAGACAGTCAGTTGTATTTGGAAAAATTCCAGCGGTTGCGCAATGTTTTTAAAGAAAAAGGAAAGTCCTATATTCTGGAGATGCAAAGTATAATTACGGAAATTTGCTATCACCTTTCCTGTGAAGATGGGTTTGATAAAAGTAATAATGCGGTAAAGAATGTGTATTCCGACTCCAAAATACAGCATATTTTGGAATATATTAATAACAACATTAAAGAGGAATTTTCCTTTGAAGATGTGTGTGAACGTTTTTCCATCAGTTCTGCCAAGTTGCGTAAGGAATTTATGGATACAGTAGGTATGACGTTTTCCAAGTATGTCACAAACCGTAGAGTTTGCCTTGTGGAATCCATGTTACGGCAAACGGATACCAGTATCATTGATATTTGTTATGAATGTGGTTTTACCAGTGTCAGAACCTTTAATCGTATCTTTCTGAAGGCTACCGGTGTTACTCCAAAAGAGTATAGGAAAAATTGTTCGCTTCATCGGAAAAGTGACTAGTAATCAGTCTTGATTGGCTAGAAATGGAATGGTCTGTATTTTAAACTAAAAACATATCAATATAAATTATTTTAGGAGGCGTATTATTATGAAAAAAGCGTGTAAAGCTGTGTTTTCAGTAGTGGTTGCAATTATGTTGTTGATGTCTTTTTCAGTCAATGTCTTTGCAGCTTATGATCCGGCAACCAAATCTGATATGATTACATACCGGAATTTCTTTGGTTCAAGAAGGGATGTGGAAGTAAATGGCACTACCATTACTGCTGAGGAATATCCTGTGGTTACTTTCTTTAATGCAGGCGCCAGAGATGAGAACTATTTTTCTGAAGCAAACTACAATGGTGCAATTTTCTTGTTTGCCAATGCAAAAGTAAAGGAAAATTCTAATGTAGTTTCCATCTTCTATGACTATGACCAGCGTCATGGTGATGCAAGATCTGCAGAATATTATATTTATGCGGCGGCACCGGGAACTGCGGCTGAAGAAGCAATGACAGAAGCAAACTTGGTTGCTGTTTTGGATTATAACATCGATGATCAAAAGTGGGAAGAAATTGCAACCGATACTTGGGATGATTTCTATAGTGAAGTAAATCCCGGTCCCATGACAAGTACAATTTCCTTGGCGGCAGGTACTTATGATATCTATGTAGAAGTGAAAATGCTTGAAGTAGAGGATACCTTTGAAGATGATAATTTAAAAGATATTTCTGCAAAATTAGCGGAAATCGTTTTCATGAAGGATACCTCTATTCCGGAACCTACACCGACTCCGGAGGCAACTCCTACACCGGAAGCAACACCGACTCCGGATGCGACAGAAGAGGCACCTGCAACATCTGCACCGGCAACCAGCGCACCGGCAACTACCACAGATGCAGTGGAAAATACAGATACAACAGCTGGCATAGATAATACTGATACCTCGGAGAATAACAATTCCGTTGTGATTATCGTTGTAATCGTAGTTGTTGTGCTTGTAATCGGCGTGGTTATTGTCATTATTATGAAGAAAAAGAAAGCATAATACAATGCAATATTTGTAATATACAGAAAAGTGCTCCGGTTTTATTCGGGGCACTTTTTATTATGACTAGTTTTTGTTTTGTATTGACTTGTTTTGCTTTTGCAATTTGCTTAACATTTTAATAGAAATGAAAATCCTTTTTATTTACAAATTACATGGAGGTGTTGTATGAAAAAATTATTGTCATTACTTCTGGTAGTCGTTCTGCTGATAGGCATTGTTTCCGGATGTACCACAGATTCCGGACAAACACCGGGTGACAATGAAGGCGATTTGCCTGGCAACGGAGAAACATTGGAAGTAACTAGATACAGAGAATATTTTTCCCATTTAAATCTGGATAAGACAATGGAGATACAGTATATTTCCGGGGATAAACTTTCCTGGGCGGAAAAAGTTCTTTTTGAGTCTTTACAGGGGATATTAGCCAAAAAGCAATCCAGACTCTATATTGCGTATTCCGGCGCAGAACGGCAATGGTTTAAAGTGCTGGAAGCGGATTACGGTATCAATTTTGTGAAGGTGGATGACCCATACACATTGCTGGAACAGTATAAAAATGAAATTAAGGATATGGGATATGTCAGTTACGATGCAGTTACCGATGATAACTATCAGGCTGCACCGCAGAAGATTGCGGAATCGGTCAACAACGCATGTACCATTGCGGGACAGGAAAACTATTTGGTAGTAGAAGAAAGCTTGCAAGAAAAAATGGAATCCATGGGATTTACCAAAAAGGATGATGGAACGAAGTATACTTCCTTTACATTGTTTGAAAAATACAAAGATGGTTTGAATAAAGGTATTTTTATCAATCAGCGACCGGGATGCCATCAGACCAGAGATTTCGGTATTGCCATCGGTGCTTTGTATTTTTATGCTTATACAGATAAAACATGGAGTGAGTTGGAACAGATTTACGATTGGATGGATGACGGCGGTATCATTATGGGATGGCATAACAATGAACCTAAAGGGGTAGAAATGGGTTCCAAATATCAGATTATGACCTTGCCCAGTGACTATGCGGAAAATCTTTCTGTTTATGCTGCTTTGAGCAAAGAGGATGGAAATGCAGCGTATACCCAAAAGGAGCAAAGCGATAACTTTGCCGGGACGGATAAGCACTATGTGGCTTTCATGCTGACTGATGGT
>CAYMRI010000086.1:0-8851 GCA_964392835.1 uncultured Eubacteriales bacterium | reverse complement strand
TTATAAGGCACACCTGCCGCTTCCAGTTCCGCCCGCACTTCCTCGGCAATCTTATAAATCTGTTCCACTTCTTCCACTGCTGTAATCATGGGATACATCACAGAAAGGTTGCCGTACACCGCCGCCCGCAATAAGGCACGCAACTGCACCTTAAAAATCTCCGGTTGCTTCAGGCAAATGCGAATGGCCCGATACCCAAGGGCGGGATTCTCCTCTTTGGCAAGACCAAAATAATCCGCCTGCTTGTCGGCGCCAATATCTAACGTCCGAATAATCACCTTTTTCCCTGCCATCATTTGCACCGCTTGCTTATACGCCTGGTACTGTTCTTCCTCATCCGGGAAATCCGACCGACCTAAATACAAAAACTCACTACGAAACAGACCAATTCCCCCGGCATCGTTTTCCAGCACATAACCGATGTCCCCTACGCTTCCAATATTTGCAAAAATCTGAATCTTTCTTCCATCCAGGGTCACATTCTCTTTGCCCTTCAACTCCTGCAGCAAGCGAAGTTTTTCCTGCTCCTGCTGCATTTTTTGTTGCGTCTCCGCCTGCATCCGAGAATCCGGGGCAACCATAAAGGTGCCGGTAAATCCGTCCACAATAGCGGTCACGCCGTTTTTCAAAGATGACAGCTCCACAGGCACCCCCACCAACGCCGGCAGATTCATCATGCGGGCAAGAATTGCGGTATGAGAATTGAGGGAGCCACGGACGGTGACAAAGGCAAGGATTTTTCCTTTGTCCAGCTGCACCGTCTCGCTGGGAGACAAATCCTCTGCCACCACAATGACCGGTTCTTGCAGTTGCCAACCATCCGACTCCTGACCATGCAAAACCCGGATAACCCGCTCGGAAATATCCTTCACATCAGCAGCTCGGGCCTTCATATAGTCATCTTCCATAGCAGCAAACATTTGGGAAAAATGTTCTCCCGTCACAGCAACTGCATATTCCCCATTAATGGCTTCCATTCGCACCACATTATAAATGGCTTCCAGAAAATCTGCATCTTCCAGCATCATCTGGTGTACTGCAAAAATATCCGCACCGGCTTCGCCTACTTCCCCAACCGCCTTTTCGTAAAGGGTTTGCAGCTGTGCCTTTGCCTCTGTCACCGCATGTTCGATTCGTTCCAACTCCGCTGTTACATCCGCAACTTTTTGGCGCTTTACCTGGGAATCGTTTTTCCGGAGTACCATAACCGGGCCCATGGCAATGCCTTTGTATACGGATTTTCCCTGAAACATAAGCACAGCACACCCCTCCTTTTACAAATTTTGCTCAAAAAATGCTTTTATCCCGGCCATGGCCTCTTCTTCGTCCGGGCCCTCTACCGTAATTTCCACATTTTGCCCATGCTTGGCCCCAAGACTCATAATCCCCATGACGCCGGTGGCCTCTGCCCGTCTGCCATTTAAACTCAACGTAATTTTACTCTCATATTTTTTTGCCTCTTTGGCCAAAAGTCCCGCCGGTCTTGCATGAATGCCGATGGCATCTTTGATTTCATAGGAAAAACATTTCATTTTTCTTTTCCTCCTTCTACTTTCTCGATGGCAAACAACGCCTCGCCCGCACGGATTTTTCCCTCTTTTAAAAGCCGGATAATATGACCGTCTTCCAGTTCCGTGCACAAAACAGGAGAAGCAAGCGAAGGTGCATTTTTCTTTAAATAGTCCAAATCCAGTTTCAATAGCGGCGCTCCTTTTTCTACCTTTTGTCCGCTCTTTACCAATGCCTCAAAGCCTTTTCCTTCCAGTTTTACAGTATCAATCCCGATGTGCAGCAGCAAGCTCACACCGGAATCTGTTTGGAACCCAATGGCATGTTTGGTATCCGCCACAAACAGGATAGTGCCGTTTTCCGGTGCATATACCGTATCCTCCTCCGGTGTCACAGCAACACCATCTCCCAGCATTTTTTCTGCAAAGGCTTCATCCGGCACTTTGGAAAGTTCCATAGCTGTTCCTGTCATAGGGCTGGTTATTACCATAGAGGTGGGGGTTGCCTCTGCAAGTTCCTCTCCACCATGTTCCAAGTATTCTTCCAATTCCGACTTAATGACGGTCACTTTGGGACCATAAATAATCTGTACCCCATTTCCTTTGCGAACTACGCCGGATGCGCCGGTGGCTTTTAGCACTTTGTCATCCACCAAGGAAGCGTCGTGCACCGTACACCGAAGCCTTGTGGCACAGCAATCGATGTCACTGATATTTTTCTTACCGCCCAGGCCCTTTGTAATTTGGGCGCTGACAGAAGAAGATTGCTTTTTGGCATCCACATCCGCTCTGGTATACAGTTTGGTTTCTTCATCGTCATCTTCACGGCCCGGGGTTTTCAGGTTGAATTTTCGGATGAGGAACTTGAAAATAAAATAATATAGGAAGAAATAAATGATACCTACCGGAATAATCAACAGCCAACTTGTTTTTTCATTCCCCTGCAGCACACCGAACAGCAACAAATCGATAAGACCGCCGGAGAAGGTTAATCCCACCGCAATGTTCAAAATGTGGGCAATCATATAGGCAAGTCCTGCTAAAATTACCTGTACCACAAACAAAATAGGTGCTACGAATAAGAAAGAAAATTCAATGGGCTCTGTAATACCCGTTGCCATACTGGTCAAGGCCGCAGACAAAAGCAAGCCTCCTGCTGCCTTCTTCTTTTCCGGTTTTGCGCAATGGTACATGGCCAATGCCGCCCCCGGTAGACCAAATATCATAAAGATGAACTCGCCGGAAAAATACCTGGTGGCATCCGCACTAAAGTGTGCAATATTGGCGGAATCCGCTAACTGGGCAAAGAAAATATTCTGTCCTCCTTGCACCACTTGGCCTGCAATTTCCATGGTACCGCCCACAGCCGTTTGCCAGAATGGCATATAAAAAACATGGTGAAGCCCAAAGGGAATCAGCGCTCTTTTAATCAAGCCGAATATCAGGGTTCCCACATAACCGGACTCCTGCACTAAGCCACCTAAGGCATAAATGCCGTTTTGCACCGGTGGCCAAATAAAATACATTAAAATACCCACCAGCATATACACCAAGGTGGAAATAATGGGCACAAACCGGCTGCCTCCAAAGAAAGACAACGCATTTGGCAATTGTATTTTATAGAATTTATTGTGTAACGCCGCCACACCAAGGCCCACAATAATACCGCCAAATACACCCATCTGTAAACTTAAAATACCGGTAGTAGAAGCAATGGTGCCTTCCAGCACGCCCTCTGCAATTTCGCCGGTCTCCAGTATTTTTCCATTGACGGTAAGCATGGCGTTAATTGCAGTATGCATGACAAAATACGCAATTACCGAAGACAGCGCCGCCACCTCTTTTTCCTTTTTCGCCATACCGATGGCAACCCCCACTGCAAAAATCAGGGGCAAATTATCAAACACCGCACTGCCCACTTTGCTCATAATGACCAGCAGTGCATGCAAAACAGTTCCCTCACCTAATATCCCTTCCAAATTGTACGTAGCAATGGTAGTGGGATTGGTAAAGGAACTGCCGATTCCCAAAAGCAACCCTGCAACAGGCAAAATGGCAATGGGCAACATAAAACTTCGCCCTACCCGCTGCAAAGTACCAAAAATCTTATTTTTCATAACACGGTAAACTCCTTCCGCACAGTTTTTTCTATTTACTGTTGCTAGTTTGTACCGATGTGGGGAAAAATATGAAAAAATAATTTTTTAAAATCAATCGGATTGTGGCATACTGTGGTTATAAAGGCGGGTGTAACATATGGATAAAAATCAATATAAACCACGTATTATAGATAAAGATACGTTCCTCTGTCCGTGTAAAGCAAGCTGAAAAACGGCATTTTGCCTACCCTTCTCTTGCGTGTGCTTTGCTCCGTGCAACGCCGGAACGCCTGCTTGGTGATATTGTGCGTAATATGCGGATTATCTAATGCTGCATATCAACGGGAAGACAGTGTATTTGTCATTCCAATTACGGCATTAAAGAACTAATATAAAAAGGGGCTATATGTCCCTTTCTATATATTATATTCTTCAATTATAATCGAATCCATCATACCCCAAAACGCCACAAACGCCAGTCCATAGAAGCTTGCGGTTGCTAAGATACTGATACTGTCAGCAGCAGACAGCAATTGCAGAAAAGACATCATATTGTAGCTAATAAAACTATTCAAAAGCATCATATAAGAAAAATAGTCCACAAGAGTAAAAATCACAGTTGCAACAACGCCACCACAAGCAACGGTCGGATTATTTCATGCACCAACGGAAGCACCGGTAAAAAAGAAAGCAAACCGCCTATTACATCTATCACCAAAAGTCCGACTACCAAAAACACCGGCCCATTAATTTCTTTAAACAAAAAGGTACATACAAGCAAAAAAAGCTATGTAGCAACACAATTATTTACCAAAAAAGTTCCGACATAGTCCATCCCGGGGAAAGCCCTTAAAAATAAAGTAAGTACATTTTGGTGCAAAGGGCCTTGCAACAAAAACGCTGCGGTCAATATAAGCCCAATCCAAAGTTTTGTTCTGTTTTGTTTCATAAGGCACCTCATTTCTCAAGACTTTTAGGTTCAAGTAAGAAATCATAGATATTCATAGTCAAAATCCCATGTTCATCATAATGAGCCGGTACGATGTCTTTGGTTATGACGATTTTCTTGAAGGAATCATCAATCTTTCTGAAAGGCCTGATTTCTTGTGTCCTTTTTTCTGCATCGGGAATAGAGTACGCTGACTGAATATAATATCTCGCAGAACCTAAATTGCATACGAAATCCACTTCCAGCTGCTTGCGGATAACCTTGCCGTCCTTATCTTTTTCTGCAAGCGGAACAACACCAACATCCACGCTGTACCCACGCATACAAAGTTCGTTATAAATTACATTTTCCATGGAATGGGTCTGCTCAACCTGACGAAAATTGATTCGTGCATTGCGAAGTCCAAGGTCTGAAAAATAATATTTTTTTGGCGTTTCAATATACGCCTTCCCCTTAATATCATAGCGTTGTGCGGAGGAAATCAAGAAAGAGTCCTCAAAATAATCCAGATATTTCTTAATGGTATTGGAAGTAATCCTTGATTTTTTTACAGTCTTAAAAGTATTTTTCAATTTCTCAGGATTGGTCAACGAACCAATGGCAGATGAAAGAATATTCAAAAGGTCTTCCAATTCTCCCTGATTCTTAATGCGGTTTCGCTTATAGATGTCACGAATGTAGATTTCGCTGAACAAATTCTGCAAAGTCGCGGCTTTATCGTCGTTTCCCTCACGAAGAACCACTAACGGAATTCCTCCATAAAGCATATATTCAGACAATCCTGTATATTTCTCTCCTTGGTAAACGGACATAAACTCAGAGAAGCTCAATGGATACATATGAATTTCGTCTCCACGGCCGGCAAACTCCGTGATAATATCTTTTGACAAAAATTTTGCGTTACTTCCGGTTACAAACACATCCATATTGTTCTTACGCAGATAACCGTTCAACACCGATTCAAAACAATCCAGCAACTGCACCTCGTCCAAAAGCAAATAGTACATACCACTATCCGTAATTTTGGAACGGATGTACGCCGTAAATTTTTCCGGATCAACACCTCGTTTTTCTTTCTCGATTTGAATCAAGCTTTCCCCAATCAAGTAAAGGTCATCCGCAGAATCAAATGCAAAACGGATAATATGACTGGCATCCACGCCGGACTCCAGCAAATGATGATAGAAAATAGTATTCAGCAGATAAGATTTTCCGCATCTGCGAATGCCGGTAATCACCTTAATCAACCCGTTATTCTTTCTTTTTATCAGTTTATCCAAATAAAAATCTCTGCGAATTTCCATAAAACAGCCCCTTTAGAAAAGATTTTTGCAACTTTTTACAGTTTTCTGTTTTAGCGTATCATAAATAGTTCTGTAAATCAATATATTTGCACACTTTAGAAAAGATTTTTGCAACTTTTTACAGTTTTCTGTTTTAGCATTCCCAAAACCCTAAACTCAATTCTTCATCCAATACAAAGGCTGCAACGCCGCTCCATGCTTGCAACAAGGAGCCGTCTTTCTGTGGTGGGGAGAAAAATTCAACCGGCGTGTAATTCCCTTTTTTCACATTATAATCAAACCAGCTTTCCAGCGCATAGCGGTATTCCATGCCGAATTTTCGCTTGGCATAAGCATAGATAGCAGACCAGTAGGGCCAATTGCCGCCGTTGTGATAGTAATAAGGTTGCGCCGACTTATGGCAGGCAGATTGCACCCCTTTGTAAAAAGGATACACACACATGACGCCGTAATCCCCCGCCTTTTGCTCTTTGTTGTTCTTTGTCTCCAAAAGCGCCTCCATATTTTTCAACATACGAACCGCTCTCTCCTCATCCGCAATGCCGAAAATTGCCGCAAAAACCGTATCCACCGAGAGATTGTCCTCTGTATATACTTCATTTTTAAAATTCACATAATAGCCCTTTTCCTCGTCCCACAGAAGGGTGTTGATGGCTTGCTTTGTTTTTTCATAACGAGCCGTATATGCCTCTGCAGCCTCTTCCTCGCCGCGTAATGCCAACAATTTAGACAGACAATACAAGGCCCTTGCATACAAAACTTCATCATAGGTCACATAGCCCCAACGATTCACTTCGTCTGCCCAATCCCGCTTGTTATACTTCCCTTCCTTATATAAAAGACCGGTGTGGTCTGCGTGGGAAGACAATTTTTCCAACACCTTGATTGCAATTTCCAGCACCTCATCCAAAATCGCCATATCCTTTGAAAAATGCACATAGTCATACAGCATCATCACAAAGAAGGACGGGCTGTCATAGTGATTCCCCCACCAAGCGGAATAATCGGACTTTACCGCCGACGGACAGTCACCATTGCTCTCAATTCCCTTTGCCAAAGTGAGCACCTGATTTCGAACCTTTTCTATATGCCCGTTGTACATAGGCAACACGGTATAATAGGAATCTCTGTAGTACGTGCGCATAGGCAACAAATAATGATGCCCCGCCATGAAGCCTTTATAGTCGCCTTTTTCCTTATAATTTTCCAGCGCACAGAAAAACGAGCTGTAAAACAGTGCTTTCTCCTCTTCCGTCAATCCTTCCGGAACTTTTACGGAAGCAATCTCCTGTTCCATTTCTTGCTCATAGTTTGAAAAATTCTCTTTGATTTCCGTTAAATCATTTTGCGTTTGGTCTCCAAATGAGAAAAACACCTGACAGCTTTCTTCTCCTTTGAGCTCCCCATAAAGCCCCATATTATCTTCCACATAGGAAAAATCTTTGCTTGCGCAAAAACTGAGCCCGCCGGCTCGCGGCATGATACCCAGTTCTATAGTGTCCTCCGCCCCACTGCCTTGCCAGTGATAGAACACAAATACCCCGTTTAAGGTCGGGTGCAAAAACTGCTTGATGGTAAGGTTTGCATCTTCAAAATCCAGGTATATGGTTTGACATCTGCCAATCATTTCCACCCTTTTCGGGACATAAATATCAACCGGTCGGTTGTTTCTCGTAAGTACCAAACAGCCTTCTTGGAAAAACTCTCTTTCATTTGCCAGCGCATAGGAAACCGTTGCGCCTTTGCCGTCAAAAATAACGCTGATTTTCCGGTTGGACACATTATAAAAAGCCTTTTCGTGTAGCTTTGCTTCCAGTATTATTTTTCCGTTTTGATATGTATGTTGCATTGGTTGGGTCCTTTCATTGAAAAGTTGAAACAAACATTTCATATTTTTCTTATTATAACATACTCTTGTGATAGATTTCCAAAATGCTACTACAATTTAAGGAAAAATAGCCTAAATGCAGTAGCATTTACGCAAATTTGCCGATTTTTTTGTAAAAGGTAGTAGCGCGCAACAAAAAAGCAGCCACCCATCCGGATAGTTGTTCGTTTTTGGGAACCGACACGCAGAAGAAACCGCTGTCACATAAAGATCTGTTATGTTCGTGGCGGTAACGCCTCTCCGCGCCAACGCACAGTTCCCTGCGCATGAAAACAAGACTTCCCGATTCTCAACTGCATCCTGTTCTTCTCCATTTTTGTGTTCCCTATAGAAAAACCTCAGCCGTATGCATAAAGAAAGCTGCTCAAACATAATCCCAGATAGCATGCAGATTATGATTCAAATATTTTCGTCAATGGAGCTCTTAAAGCATCAGCAATATCTAATAAACGGTTCCCTATGTTTCTGTTTTTTTATCTCGAAATCTTTTTTAAAAAATTAAGAGCCACAAACACACGACTCTTTCTAATTTTTATAAAAATTTTTCAGTGCCGCTCTATTACAAGATAGCATATTGTATAATACATAACTTTCAAGGAGGTGAATATAATGAGCAAATGGAATTTTTATAATAACAACAACAATAACTGTCAGAATGATTGTGATGACGAGAAATACGCTTGTGACTTTGATTGTCAAAAGGATTCTTGCGCCGATAAATGCTGCTGTTCCTTCGATTGTTCAAAATGCCCACCCGGTCCGCAAGGTCCTGTAGGTCCTGCTGGGCCTGCCGGTCCGATGGGGCCACAAGGTCCTATGGGCCCAAGAGGTTATACCGGAGCACCTGGACCGCAAGGTCCAATTGGTCCAAGGGGCTTCCCGGGAGCACCGGGCCCTGCCGGTGAGACTGGTGCTACCGGTCCTGTCGGTCCGCAAGGTCCCGCTGGCCCCCAAGGTCCTATAGGCGAGACTGGTGCTACTGGTCCTGTCGGTCCACAAGGTCCTGCCGGTGAAACCGGTCCCGTTGGTCCTATTGGCCCACAAGGCCCTGCTGGCCCCCAAGGTCCTATAGGCGAGACTGGTGCTACCGGTCCTGTCGGTCC
>CAYMRI010000085.1:0-8915 GCA_964392835.1 uncultured Eubacteriales bacterium | reverse complement strand
GGCAATTGTTTGTTTTTTGGATGCAGAGGATTTTGAAGATGCTATTCGAAATGCCATTTCCTTAGGTGGGGACGGCGATACCCAAGGATGCATTGCCGGTGCGATTGCCCAAGCTTATTATGGGATTCCTCCGGAACTGGAAGAGGAAGTATTTGATTATTTGGATGAAGAATTAAAGGAGTACTATTGGCATTATGCATGATTTGAAAATTTTTACAGAAAATATAGAGCCGGTAGCGGTAAATCAGATTTATAATCTCATGGCACAACCGCCTTTTTTAGAGTCAAAAGTGCGGATTATGCCGGATGTCCATACGGGAAATGGTTGCGTTGTGGGGTTTACAGCTACCATGGGTGATAAGGTAATTCCTAACGTCATCGGTGTGGACATCGGTTGCGGCATGTTGACCGTGTGTCTTGGAGCAATCAAACCGGATTTGAAGGCGTTGGATGATTTTATCCGCGGCAATATTCCTGCCGGAAGCAGCTTACGGAAAAATTACGGCAACATGGAGTTTGTAAAGCAACTGCACTGCTATGGCCAATTGCGTGATTTGGATCGAATTTATCGGTCTTTGGGAACTTTGGGTGGTGGAAATCACTTTATTGAGCTGGATTGTGACGCGGAAGGCAATTATTATCTGGTCATCCACACAGGTTCCCGGAATTTGGGGTTGCAGGTGGCAAAGATTTATCAGAAATTGGCAGTGGAGGCTTGTAAGCATGCGGCTGACAAGGAAAAAATGGAAGTACACGGCCGACTTGTAGCTGCAGGAAAGGTGGCAGAATTGCCGGATGCCATGGCAACTATTACTGCCAAGTATGCAACTCGTACTAAAACGCCTGCAGAGTACTGCTATTTTGAGGGGGAAGAGGCTAGGGACTACTTACACGACATGCGGCTTTGTCAGGAGTTTGCAGTGCAAAACAGACGGAAAATTGCGGATGATATTTTAAAGTTCTTAGGCGTTTTTCAAACGGAAGCCTTTGAAACTATGCACAATTTTATTGATGAACATGGCGTGATTCGAAAAGGAGCGATTCCGGCACATGAAGGGCAAAAACTCATAATCCCCATGAATATGCGGGACGGTTGCCTCATTGTAACGGGGAAAGGCAATCCGGATTGGAACTGCTCTGCACCTCATGGAGCGGGACGGTTGGTCAGCCGAGGAGAGGCAAAGGAATTGTTTACGGTAGAGGAGTATGAGGCGGAAATGAAAGGAATTTATACCACATCAGCCAATCTTTCTACCATTGATGAATCACCTATGGCCTATAAGCCCATGGAAGAAATTGTAGGGCTCATTGCACCTACCGTGGAAATACAGAAGATCATAAAACCGGTATATAACTTTAAGGCAGGGAATTGATATGAAAGAAAAATGTTTACAAATCGGAGATGTAGTGGAATTGGGTCGTTATGCGTATGGTGCAGATGGCGAAGAAGCTCCCATAAAATGGCAGGTGCTTGCCAAAGAAGAAGGGCGTGTATTGCTGATTAGTAAGTACTGCATAGAATGGTGGCCCATACATGGCCGCTCTGTTGTTACCTGGAGCAACAGTGATGCACGCTGTCGGTTAAAGGGATTTTTTGAGGAGGCGTTTACTGCGGAGGAGGCGGCTTGTGTTTTAGAGAGCAAACTCCTTACCTCTGAGGCTTGTTGCTATGATGACGAAGAGGATTTTGTATTCATGGAAGATACGGGTGTGGAAACGGCAGACCGTTTATTTTTACTTTCGCTTTGGGAAGCCCATCAATATTTTAAGGATGATGGGGCGCGGCGTGCGGTTGCCACGCCCTATGTCCTTAGTCGAGGGGCTTATGTGAATGAGGCATGGCATGCTACCGGCTGGTGGCTGCGAAATCGTGGTTATAATCTTTCTTATGTTTCCGATGTGTTGCCGGACGGCTCACTTTGCGGCACGGGGGAGGAAGCCTTTGAAATGGGTGGCATACGACCGGCTATGTGGATGAAGGTGTAGGTTGCCCAATTAGCGTACTGCATTTTTGCTTTTTTTAGGGGGAATGCAGTACAAAATAGATAAAATGTACTGCATTTGGGCAATTTTTGAGAAAAATGCAGTACAAGCCTGTACACCTTGCTCAAGCAGGGTGTTTTTTGGTATAGTTATAGTATTGAAGAGGTGAAATATGAAGTTACATAGCAATCGTTTAATAAAAATTATATGTGCATTGCTTTGTGTCAGTTTGCTGGTTGCCTGTCAGCCGGCGGATACTGAGACTATGTCCTCTGCGACCCCAAATAACGATACTATACCGAAACAAAATCCGACGACGAATACGGCGGGACCTACTGTACAGCCTACTGCCCAGCCTACAGGGGAAGCCAAAGTTTCGTTTGTTTCCGGCACCTCTTTTTCCGGCCAGCAAAGGCCTGTTGTAGTAACCAATCAACAGTATTTGGAAGAAGCTTCTATGGATAGAAAGAAGGCGGGAAGAGTGGTGTATTCTGTGAACGACAGAAGCGCCGGATACATAGAAGGGGATACTGTGCAACAAGCGGATAAAGCCACCACGCAAGTCACTGCAGTGGCCAATTTAGGTTATAAATTTGTGAAATGGAGCGATGGCGTAACGACGGCAACACGCTCCGGTGATTCTATGGAAGGCGTTTATACGGCTATTTTTGATTATGATGTGTTAGCCATGCCCATTGTGGTAATCAATACGGATAGTGGAAATCCCATTACCTCCAAAACAGAATATGTTACCGGCTCTATCTATGTTTTGGGATGTGAAACCCAATACGAACTGTACAATAAGGAAATGGAAATCCGGGGAAGAGGTAATAATTCCTGGGAAGCCTATCCCAAAAAGTCCTATAAAATCAAACTGGCAGAAAAGGAAAATCTGCTTGGTTTAGCAAGCGGCAAAGAAAGAGTCTGGGTACTGTTGGCAAATCATTGCGACCAATCTTTACAGAGAAACCATGTGGCGCTAGAGCTCAGTCGCTATTTTCAAGGGATCGCTTGGGGACCGGCTTCTACCTCTGTAGAAGTGTATTTTAACGGCGAATATGCAGGTGTTTATTTACTGACGGAAGAAATAAAAGTTTCCGGTGACCGTGTGGATATCCAAGACACCAATGTGGATGCATTGGATACCGGGTATCTGGTGGAATTGTCCAATTATGCAGACGGGGATACGTTCAATGTTGCAAACCGCACCTACATGATTCATAGTGATTTATCGACAGACGGTACAACAAAAAGAAAGCAAATTAACTATATTCGCAAGTATATCCAACAATGCCATGATGCGTTGGTAGAGGGAGATGAAGCTACCTTCCGGGAATTGGTGGATGTAGAGTCTTTCCTGGCTGCTTATATGGTGGAGGAAATTGTGAAAAATCTAGACTCTCAGTGGGATAGTTTTTATCTCTACAAAGATACAGGTGGAAAGCTTTGTTTTGGACCGGTATGGGACTTCGACCTTTCTTTGGGCAATGCCAATGAAGGGGCGGAAGAATATACGGACATTTTTGTGGGGAACGGGCAGGGAAGTAAAAACGGACCGGATGCCTGGTTTACATTGGCTATGAAACAGAAATGGTTCCGGCAGTTGGTGGCTGATAAATGGGTAGAAGTGTACGACAGTATTGCCCAGATGCCGCAGTTTATTTTGGATGAAGGAAAGTTGGGCCTTGCATCCTATAAACGCAATTTTAAGCGCTGGGATATCTTCGGCACAGTGCAAAACAGAGAAACCTACTATATTACAAGTCTTCGGACCTATAAAGCCCATTATGAATATCTGGCTCAGTGGTTGACCAATCGAATTGCATGGCTGGATGAGACTTTTCGTAACAAGGATTTTGTGACAGAAGGAGTGGGCATATGATAAAGCGGTTTGATAATTTCATCTTTTGGTTCGTTGTTACACTGTTTGCAAACAGCTATGTGATTTTAAAAGAGAATTGGTGGCTGCTGGCAATATTTTTACCTGCGTTTTTTGCGGTCAATCTTTTGACAGGATTTTTCTATAAACGAATCAAAAGCAAACGGCTAAAACTCTGTTACCACGGTGGCTGTCTGCTGCTTATCTTTGTGACATCCACCTTTGTTTCCATTGTGTATCATGTGATAGCGCTATTTTTCATTTGGCCGGGAGAGATTGCACTCTGGCTTTGGAGTGTGTTGGTGTGCACGCTGGTGGAAGGGATTATTTTTTGGAACGGGATTATCAGTGTGTACTGTACCTCGGTGCAATTAGGAATCCGACGCCGGGTCATTGGCATTGTATGCGGCTTGATTCCTGTTTTGAATTTGATTGTGCTGGGAAAGTTTATCAAAGTGGTGTTTGCGGAAATTCGCATGGAAGTGGAAAAGGACGAACGGAACAAGGAAAGAGAACACTTGAAAATTTGTGAAACAAAGTATCCGATTGTACTGATTCACGGTGTTTTCTTTCGGGACTCCCATCTTTTAAATTATTGGGGACGGATTCCTGCGGAACTGGAGAAAAACGGCGCTGCGGTTTACTACGGCGAGCATGAATCTGCCCGGCCGGTTGCAGAAAGCGCAAAAGAACTGACCGTAAGAATCAAACGGATTTTAGAAGACCACAATTGTGAAAAAGTAAATATTATTGCCCATTCCAAAGGGGCTTTGGATTGTCGGTATGCCATGCATCATTTGGGTATGGCACCCCATGTTGCCTCCCTGACAACCATCAATACACCACACCGAGGATGCGTTTTTGCAGAGTACTTGCTGGAAAAGGTGCCGTCTGCCGTGGTGCAAAAAGTGGCAGATACCTACAATGCTTCTTTTAAGGCTTTGGGGGATAAAAAACCGGATTTTATTGCAGCAGTGACCGATTTAACCGCTTCCGTGTGCACCATCCGGGATGTGGAATTTGGTGTGCCAAAAGGCATTTTCTGCCAAAGTGTAGGCTCGAAGTTAAACCGCGCTACCAGTGGGCGGTTTCCGATGAATTTTTCCTATCACTTTGTAAAACATTTTGACGGACCCAACGACGGGTTAGTTTCGGAGGATTCCTTTGCCTGGGGTGAAAAATACACTTTGCTGACGGTGAAGGGAAGACGCGGCATTTCTCATGGCGACATGGTTGATTTAAATAGGGAAAATATTCCGGAGTTTGATGTACGGGAATTTTATGTGCAACTTGTGGCAGACTTAAAAGAGCGGGGGTTATGAGGAAAAATAGCGAGTTGCAAGTTGAAGATTGAGCCATTATAATGGGGAATGAAAAAATTGCGGCAGGAGTCGAGGTAGACAAAAGTGAGTAGTAAATTTAATACCTATAAAAACTATTTTATCAATTTAATTTGCCCTGTGTTTGTATTTGGGGCGGTGACCGGCAGTGTGACAGCTTTGTTTGTTTTGCTGTACAAACTGTGCGCCCATTATGTTATCCATTTTTCGGAAGTAGGGTATGCTTTTTTAAGAGAACATCTTTGGCTGATTCCGATGGTGTTGCTGGCTTTTGCCGGCATTGCTTTTTTGTTTACTTTTATATATAAGCGGCTGCCCAATCTGCGAGGCGGTGGGATTCCTACTTCCATTGCTGCCATGCGGGGCATTATCGATTTTAAATGGTTGAGCAATCTGTTGGGCGTATTTGGATTGTCTCTGGTATCCTTTTTGATTGGCGTGCCTTTGGGAAACGAAGGCCCTTCTGTGCAGATGGGTACGGCTGTGGGTAGCGGTACGGTACGGACCTTGGCAAAGAAGCATCTGGCTTGGGAAAAATATTCCATGACCGGCGGTGCCTGTGCCGGCTTTTCTGTGGCGACGGGAGCGCCTATTTCAGGTATTTTGTTTGCCATTGAGGAAGCCCATCAGCGCATTTCTCCCATGATTATTATGGTGGCAACAACCTCTGTTATGTTTGCAAATTTGACCACAAAACTTCTGGCTCCGATTCTTGGGGTCAGTGAAGGGCTGTTTCCTGCTATGGCTTTGCCGGCATTGGAGGTAAAGGATATTTGGATTCCATTGGTTGTGGGCATTGTAACAGGCCTGTTTGCGGGTGCATTCTTACATTATTATAAGTTGCTGGATGGTTTGTTTGATCGTGTATTAAAGCGGGTGCCGAAAAGTGCAAAAATCTTTGTTGTTTTGGCGTTAACCATGGTGTTAGGATTGTTTTCTTTTTCCTTTATTTCCACGGGTCATGACTTGATTTTGGAATTATTTGAGGGACGTACGGCAATTTATTTCTTGCTGTTAATTCTTGTTTTGCGTACAACCACTACCTTGATGGCAAATACCAATGGGGTAACAGGGGGTATTTTTCTACCATTGCTGGCATTGGGTGCCGTGCTTTCTGCCATTGTTGCCAACATCTGCATCAATTATTTGGACTTAAGTGAAAGCTATTACGGCATTATTTTGGCATTGGGCATTGTGGGCTGTATTGCCGGCATGATGAAAATGCCGCTGACGGCCGTTGTATTTGCAGTGGAGGCTTTATCCTGCCATCAAAACCTGTTGTTTGTCATTGCTACAGCGGGTATCGCCTATGTGATTACAGAATTGTTCAGTGTGAAATCCATCAACGACACCGTCATTGAACATCGGACGGAGTCAGGGCACGAGGGCAAAGTGGCACAGACCGTAGACACCACCGTGCGTGTTTGTAAAAACGCATTTGCAGTGGGCAAAGAGGTACGGGATATTTTCTGGCCTCGTAATGTTTTTATCCTATCTGTACAGCATTCTGCTGACGCGAAGGAAGAAGTGGACGACCACGGCGGCAGCGGCATCCGAGAAGGGGATATTCTGCATATCCGTTATTCTACCTATGATGAAGAAAAAACCAAAGAGGAACTGTTTGCAATTGTAGGGGAGCAGTGAGAACGTCAAAAAGATAGTGGGGAAGATGTTTCTGGACGGTTCAAATCGCATCTTTCGTTTTACCGCCCGGGTAGGGACGCTATCTTCACTTTTACCGTCCTTTTGGTATGGCATCTTTTGGCATGCCGGGAAAAACAAGGACAAATCATGTAAAAACATGCAAAAACCATATGAAATAACAGGCGAGCCCACAGGAAATTATAAGAAAATCATAAGAAAACTATAAGATACCGTACTGCCCGGGTGGTAATTCACGAGATGCCGTAAATAGGCGGGCGGCATAATCAAAGATGCAGTCTGAGCCGCCCGCAAACCGCCCGAAGCCGATCAGCAACATCGACCAAGTCAGCGTTCTCAAGCACAGTCAAAGCGGCTGTGCTTTTGATTTACACCAACAGTTACTTTTGTAATACATTTTATGGTATAGTAATGCTTGGTGGGGGGAATTGTGAGGTGCATTTTGTCGAAAACGGAAATAAAAAAGCATCTGCTTCGATAGGGAAACAGATGCTGTATTTTTGCGTAGAACTAAGAGTTCAAAACATGGAACAAATTGTCGGATTTGGCTATGGCTTCGCCATTTTGCGAGAGGGAATTTCCCGCAAATCTTTCTCACAACCCCTTAAAATATAGGGTTTTGGGGTGTGCGCCATTTGTCCGCAACATCCACTGCACGCGCTTGGCGACGATACAATTTTTGTCGTTTCATGTCGAGAAAAATTTTACCACACTTGTCGAATCTCTGTCAATTAATTATTTATATTTATAAGGGTCAAAAATGTGGTCATATTTTATATGTTTTTCATCAACGAAAGGAGAATGCAACATGCCGAAACGAGGCGAAAATATTCACAAACGGAAAGACGGCAGATGGGAGGGCAGATATAAAAAGGGAGTAGACGATGCCGGCAGAACCAAATACGGTTCTGTCTATGGAAGGACCTACAGCGAGGCAAAGGCAAAACTTACGACTGCTTTACAAAACGGTATTCAGGAGCAGACCCGTGGCAAGGAGTGCAGTTTTAAAGAGGTTTTGCTTCTTTGGATGGAAACCAATCGTATGAAGCATAAGGGCGCAACAGAGGCAAAGTACCAGTACCTTATTGATATGCATATTTTACCTGGTTTAGGGCATGTAAAAATATCTCGGCTTACTGCCTTGACCATCAATTCTTTTTTAAACCAGAAATTGCAGTCCGGTCGGCTGGACCAAAGTGGAGGACTCTCGCCTTCTTATGTGCGCAGCATGATGCTGATTATCAATTCTGCCTTGCAACTTGCCGTAAGCGAGCAGATGTGTTCGCCGCTTCACACACCCATTTGTAAGCCTTCTTTGGAAAAAAAGGAACTGGAGATATTAAGTTTGCAGGAGCAAAAAAAGTTAGAAGCCCAGTTGTGTTGCGATATGAATACCACAAAGCTCGGCATCTTGCTTTCTCTGCATACCGGTATGCGGATTGGGGAAATTTGCGCATTGACCTGGGAAGATATTGATTTTATAGAAAATATTATTCATGTTCGCACAACCGTTACCCGGGTAAAAAAAGAAAATGGGGCACCGGGTACCCATCTGGTCATTGACCGTCCCAAGACAAAAGCAT
Source organism: uncultured Eubacteriales bacterium (assembly GCA_964392835.1). GTDB lineage: Bacteria > Bacillota > Clostridia > UBA1212 > CASDQQ01 > CAYMRI01. The sequence continues at coordinate 468 of CAYMRI010000085.1, read as the reverse complement.
CTTTCCGAGATATTCCCATTACTTCTGTGTTATTGCCGTTGCTGGTTGCCATGCAACAGCGTTCCGACTCTAAATTTGTCATTTCGGACAATGGTTCTTTTGTCAGCCCTCGCACCTATGAATATCGTTATCATAAGCTACTTGCGCATTGTGGCATCCCACCGGTGCGTTACCATGCATTGCGCCACACCTTTGCCACCCGCTGCATTGAGGTGGGTGTGGATGTCAAATCTCTCAGCGAAATCCTAGGGCATGCCAATGTTTCAATTACCCTAAACACCTATGTGCATTCCTCTATGGATTTAAAACGCAAGCAAATTGAAAAGCTGGCTACACTGGCAGTTTAAGTATTTTTGTATTCGTGGTCAAAATTATGGTCAGAAATGTAGAAAACCCCCTTATGTAGTAAGGGGTCAGACTGATGACAAACCCTATGTTTCGAAAGAGCGTAGGGTTTCTTTTTGTTCT
>CAYMRI010000084.1:0-8972 GCA_964392835.1 uncultured Eubacteriales bacterium | reverse complement strand
AGATATACCCTCTGTCAAATTGCATACCTTCTACCACTTCCAAATCGGTACCCATGGTCTTGGATTCTTCTACAGTGATGACACCGTCGTTGGTTACCTTTTCCATAGCGTCTGCAATCAAATTACCAACCAATTCGTCATTTGCAGAAATAGTAGCAACCCTTGCAATATCTTCCTTACCCTTTACCGGTTCACTGATTTCGCCGATGCCTGCAACAGCAACATCTACTGCCTTTTGGATCCCTTTTTTCAAAATCATGGGGTTAGCGCCTGCTGCTAAGTTCTTCAACCCTTCTCTTACAATGGCCTGTGCCAGCAAAGTTGCGGTTGTGGTACCATCACCTGCTACATCATTTGTCTTGGTAGCAACTTCCTTTACCAACTGTGCACCCATGTTTTCAAAACGGTCTTCCAACTCAATTTCCTTTGCAATGGTAACACCGTCGTTTGTAATTAACGGGGAACCAAACTTCTTATCCAATACCACGTTTCTACCCTTAGGACCCATGGTTACCTTTACGGTATCTGCCAGTTTATTGACGCCGATTTCTATGGAGCGTCTTGCATCCTCTGCATACTTAATATCCTTTGCCATACTTCAAAAACCTCCTTCTTACTCTACAATTGCCAGAATATCGCTTTCCTTAATAATGGTATATTCCACACCATCCATTTTTACTTCTGTTCCGGCATACTTACTCATAATCACTTTGTCGCCCACTTTCACTTCCATGGGAACCACCTTACCATCTTCCTTTGCGCCCGGTCCAACCGCTACTACTTCCGCGATTTGGGGCTTTTCCTTTGCAGAACCCGGCAATACAATGCCGCTCTTGGTGGTTTCTTCTGTTTCCACCATCTTTACCACTACTCTGTCAGCCAATGGTTTCATGTTCATACTTGTTACCTCCTAAATATTATCATTTTATTTTTATCCCTATAAAATTGTTAGCACTCACATTCATCGAGTGCTAACACAATAATACTCACATTGGTAAGTATTGTCAACCCTGTTTACAATAAATTCATGAAATTTACGAAATCTATTATTTCCGTCTTTTTTCAATTTCTGCAAACACTTCTTCCCATGTCACATCTTGGTCTGCCAGCAGCACAGATACGTGATACATAAAATCTGCCACTTCATAAATGACTTCTTCTTTGCAACGCTTCATAGCCGCAATGATGATTTCAGAAGATTCTTCGCCGATTTTCTTACAGTATTTTTCCACACCCTTGGTCAGCAAGTAGTTGGTGTAAGAACCTTCTACGGGATTTGCTTTTCTGTCTATAATTGTCTGATAATCCTTCAGCAAAGCATTAGCGCCCACACAGCCGCTTTCTCCTTTGTGTTCCACTACACCGTCCTTAGTAATTTCCCGGTAAAAACAGGTTTTTTCTCCCGTATGACAAGCCGCTCCGGTTTGCTCTACCTGCAACAAAATGGTATCTCCGTCACAGTCATATTTTATGGAAACCACCTTCTGTAAATGACCGGATGTCTTTCCCTTTACCCAAACTTCCTGACGGCTTCTGCTGAAATAGGTCGCATAGCCGGTATCCAATGTCATTTGCAAGGTTTCCTTGTTCATATAAGCCAGCATTAATACTTCGCCGGTAAAAACATCTTGGGTCACGCAAGGCACTAAGCCTTTTTCATCAAATTTAATATCTTCAAACATATTTTTCTCCTTCCTTCCCCTGCTTTACAGCCGCACGGGAATTCCTTGTGTTTTCATATATTGTTTTAAATCGTGAATTGCAATTTCCCGGAAATGAAACAGAGAGGCTGCCAATACCGCATCTGCCTTTCCTTCTAAAATGGCCTCTGAAAAATGTTCCATTTTTCCCGCTCCGCCGGAGGCAATCACGGGAATATTCACACTTTCCGAAATCAGTCTGGTAATTTCCAAATCATACCCATCTTTGGTGCCGTCTTTGTCCATACTGGTTAAAAGAATTTCTCCGGTCCCCAAAGCTTCTGCTTTCTTTGCCCATTCCAGAGCATCTAGGCCTGTATTAATACGACCGCCGTTTAAGTACACATCCCAGCCACCACGGTCCGGATTTTTCTTACAGTCAATGGCGGTTACCACACACTGACTGCCAAACTGCTTTGCCGCATCTGCAATGAGCTGTGGATTTTTAATAGCTGCGGAATTCACAGACACCTTATCCGCCCCTGCCATCAACATGGCATAAAAATCATCTACCGTACGAATGCCGCCGCCTACGGTAAAAGGAATAAATACACAGGCAGCCACTTTACGCACCACATCAATTAAAATTCCTCTGTTTTCGTGGGATGCATTAATATCCAAAAATGTTAGTTCATCTGCACCGGCTTTGTCGTAGTAGGACGCAATTTCCACCGGATCCCCGGCATCTCGTATATTTACAAAATTAACACCTTTTACCACACGGCCTTCTTTAATATCCAAACAAGGAATCACTCTTTTGGTCAGCATGATAGCGCCTCCTTCAAAGAAAGATTGCCTGTATACAATGCTTTTCCGATGATTACACCGGAAACGCCGGTATTTTTCAAATCCTTCACATCCTGCAGGCAGGAAACGCCGCCGGATGCAATCACTTCAATTTCCAATGCCCGTGCCATTTCTTCCATGGCTTTTAAGTTTGGACCGGAAAGCATACCGTCGCGGGAAATATCTGTGTAAATAATATGCTTCACGCCTAAATCCTGCATTTTTCGAGCAAATTCGATGGCACCGAATTCACTTTTCACTTCCCAGCCGGAAATGGCTACCATGCCATCTTTTGCATCAATGCCAACGACAATTTTATCGCCGTATTTGGCAACTGCATCTTTTACCAATTGGGGTTGTTTTACCGCAGAGGTGCCCAAAATTACACGACTGACGCCGTTTTCCAAATAGGCTTCAATGGTTTCCATGGAACGGATACCCCCTCCGGTTTGCACCAAAAGTCCCGTTTGGTTTGCCACACGACGAATTACTTCACTATTTTGGGAAATACCATTTCTGGCACCTTCCAAATCTATCATATGAATATAGGCACTGCCCAATGCTTCAAATTCTTTTGCTACTTCCAAGGGGTCCTCATGGTACACAGTCACTGCATCATAGCTTCCCTGGGTTAGGCGAACACATTTGCCGCCGATTAAATCTATGGCCGGATAAATTTTCATTTCCTTGCCACCTCCACAAAATTTTTCAAAATCTGCAGACCTACCGTACCGCTCTTTTCCGGGTGGAACTGGGTCGCAAATACGTTACCTTGTTCAATGGCCACATCAAAGATAATGCCATATTCGCAACGAGCTGCCACCAGGTCGGAGTCCTGGGCTGTCAGATAATAGGAATGGACAAAATAGGTATCCGCACCCGCCGGAATGTCTTTGAACAGACGACTGCCTTCTTTCATCTGCAACTGATTCCATCCCATTTGGGGAATTTTTAGCCCCATGTCATCAGGAAACTTTCGCACCTTGCCTTTAAATACACCAAGGCCCTTTACGCAACCCCCTTCTTCGCTTTCTTCAAACAACATTTGCAGTCCCAGACAAATGCCTAAAAAAGGTTTGTTGGCTTTGATGTGGGCAATAACAGGTTCTGCCAATCCTCTTTCGGTAAGCTGTTGCATGGCATCCCCAATGGCACCAACCCCCGGCAATACCAAAACATCTGCATTTGTGACTTCCTCCGGTGTAGTGGCAATGGCTACCTGCTGTCCTAAATATTGAAATGCTTTCTCCACGCTGCCGATATTACCGGCACCGTAATTCACAATGGTAATCATAAACTTCCTTTCGTGGACAGGACACCCTGTACTCTGGAGTCATATCCGGTTGCCATATCCAATGCCTTTGCAAATGCTTTAAAAATCGCTTCTGCAATGTGGTGGTCGTTGCTGCCGTAAGGCACCTGAATGTGTAAGGTAATGCCTGCATTAAATGCCACTGCCCGGAAAAATTCTTCAAACATCTGGCATTGAATGTCTCCCAGCCGTTCAGAAATGAATTTTGCCTGGAATACCAAAAAGGCTCTGCCGCTGATGTCCAAATCCACCTGCGCCAAGGCTTCATCCATAGGTACTCTGGCATTGCCGTACCGTTTTATCCCCACTTTATCTCCCAAAGCTTCCTTAATGGCAAGTCCTAACACAATACCCACATCTTCTACGGTGTGGTGAGAATCCACCTGCAAATCTCCTACAGCCTTTGCTTCCAAATCAAAGAACCCGTGTCTTGCAAACAAAGTCAGCATATGGTCCAAAAATCCAATGCCGGTATTCACTTGGGAGGCACCTGTTCCATCTAAGTTCAGTGCCACCTGAATATTGGTTTCTCCTGTTTTTCTGGTTAATTCTGCTGTTCTCTCTGCCATAAAATCGCCTCCGTTTTTGCAATTAAAGTTTTCATATCTTCCATGGTACCGATACTGATTCTGAGCCACTGGTCAATGCGGGGCTTTGCAAAATACCGCACCAGTATTTTTTCTACTTTCAGCTTTTGGAACAATTCCGCCGCTTCCATACCATTGGGTCTGGCAAACAGGAAATTGGCTTTCGAAGGAAGTACTGCAAAGCCCAATCTTGTGAGCTCCCCAGCAGTCCATTCTCTTGCCTCTATCACTTTGTTCCGCGTCTCCTCAAAATACGCCCTGTCCAGTATAGCAGATTCTGCACCTTTTTGCGCAAGAAAATCTACCGGATAGGAGTTAAATGAATTTTTTACCCGGTTCATACCGTCCATCAGCGCCTCACTGCCAAAGGCAAAACCCACCCGCAAGCCTGCCAAAGAACGGGATTTGGATAAGGTACAAACCACCAGTAGGTTGTCATATTTTTCAACGAGGGGCACCATGCTTTCCCCACCGAAATCCACATAAGCTTCATCAATCAGCACCACACTGTCCGGATTTTTTCTTACAATTTCTTCCAACTGCGCTCTTGTCAACGCCATGCCGGTCGGTGCATTGGGATTTGCAATGACCACCCCTTGGTTGGGCTGTAAAAATGCCTCTACATCTATGGAAAAATCCTCTTTCAGAAGCACTTCCTTTGCTTCCACATCATAAAGGTTGCAGTACACCGGGTAGAAACTATAAGAAATGTCCGGCATGAGTACATTTTTCTTTCCGGAGAAAAACGCCTGAAACGCCACAGCCAAGACTTCATCAGAGCCGTTGCCCACAAACACTTGGGTGGGTTTTACATTCCAGTAGTCAGCGCACACCTGCTTTAGCGCTGTGCTTTCCGGGTCCGGATAAAGCCGCAGTCTGTCTCCGGCTGCCGTCTTGATTGCCTCCACCGCTTTTGGCGAGGGTGGATAGGGATTTTCATTGGTATTCAGTTTAATATAGACACCGTCTTTGGGCTGTTCCCCCGGTACATAGGGCACCAAAGATGCGGCTTTGTCACTTAAAAACTTCATGTATTTTCCTTCTTTCTAACTGCAATGCTTCTTGCATGGGCATCCAAAGATTCTGCTTGTGCAAATGCAATGACATCATCCGCTTGCTTTAAAAACGCTTCTTTTTCATAGGCAATGACACTTGTCTGTTTGATAAAATCCCATACATTGAGGGGAGAGAAAAATCTTGCAGAACCTGTGGTTGGCAATACATGGTTGGGACCTGCATAATAGTCTCCCAAAGGTTCCGGGGAATAATTTCCCAAAAAGATGGCCCCTGCATTTTCAATTTGGTTTAAATATTGTTCTGCATTTTCCAAACACAGTTCCAAATGTTCCGGTGCCACAATGTTTGCCGCTTCAATGGCCTGTTCTACGGTTTCTGCCACTACAATGGCACCGTAGTTTGCCAGAGAACTTTCTGCAATTTCTTTTCTGGGCAGGGCGTTCAGTTGCTGTTGCAATTCCGCTTCCACTTGGGGAATGAGAGACGCCTCCGTAGTAATTAAAATGGAGGAAGCCAGCTTATCATGTTCTGCTTGAGACAGCATGTCGGCCGCCAAAAACGCAGGTTTTGCGCTTTTATCTGCCACAATCAAAATTTCACTGGGGCCGGCCACCATATCAATATCACAAGTACCGTATACCAGTTTTTTCGCAGTAGCCACAAAAATATTGCCCGGGCCGGTGATTTTGTCCGCCTGGGGAATGGTCTGGGTTCCATACGCCAAAGCGGCCACCGCCTGTGCGCCGCCCACTTTATAAATTTCCGTCACGCCTGCAATGTCTGCCGCCACTAAAATAGCCGGTGCAATCTTGCCTTCTTTGCCCGGAGGGGTCACCATGACAATCCGCTTTACCCCTGCCACTTTTGCCGGCATAGCGTTCATTAAAACGGAAGAGGGCAATGGGGCCGTTCCTGCCGGCACATAGATGCCCACAGTGTTTAAGGGTTTGCGCAAGGTTCCCAAGCGAATGCCCGGTTCTTTTTCATATAGAAAAGACTCTGCTTTTTGTTTTTCATGAAAACTTGCAATGTTGGCAGACGCTTTTCGAATCACTTCTGTTAGCGCCGGAGAAATGGTCTGGTAGGCTGCATCAATTTCTTCCCTGGTTACTTTCAACTGCACCGGGGCAGATACCGCAAAGCCATCAAACTTTTGCGTATACGCCATCAAAGCTGCATCTCCGTTTTTCCGCACCTGGGTTAAAATTTCCTGTACAGTATCTGTGACATCTGCACTTCCCTGTCTTCTTTGTTCTAAAAAATCCACTAAGGCCTTGGGGCCTTCTGTCCCTAACTGAATGACTCTCATATTTGTCCTCGAATTCCTTCTACAATCTTGCTGATTCTTTCAGCTTCCATTTTCATACTTACTTTATTGACAATCATGCGGGCACTGATGTCGGAAATGGTTTCTAATACCGTCAACCCGTTTTCCTGTAATGTCTTTCCGCTTTCAACAATATCCACAATTACCTCGGATAACCCTACCAGTGGCGCCAACTCCACAGAGCCGTTGAGCTTAATGATTTCAATGGATTCTTTCTTCACATGCTCAAAATATTCTCGTGCCACATGAGGATACTTGGTTGCTACCCGTTTATTGGGAATGGAATCCAGCTTGCCTACCAACTCTTTGGGGCCTGCCACACACATTCTGCATTTTGCAAAGCCCAAATCCAATACTTCATATAAGTTGCGACCTTCTTCCAACAAAGTATCTTTTCCTACAATCCCGATATCCGCTGCGCCATATTCTACATAAGTAGGTACGTCTGCCGGTTTTACCAGGAAAAACCGTATTTTGTTAGTCTGGTCATACAGAATCAACTTTCTGCCTACATTTTTCAATTCCGTGCAGTCAATGCCAATGCCTTCAAACAAATCCATGGCAACCTCAGCCAGTCTGCCTTTGGACAACGCAATGTTTAAATATCTCATAACGTTGCACCTCCCATATCAGAAAAATCAAATGTGTTCACCTTGCTGCCTTCTGTTATATAAATCAGGTTGCTGTAGCCTTTTTCCGTTGCATACTCCATGGCTTCTTCCATGGAAAAACCCTTCACATCCAGCGATACCTGCTTGCCCGCTGTCCGCAGTTCTTTCGCTTTGGCAAATGCCGCCTTTCTTGCAGAGGGTGCATAGGCCACAAAATAATCGGTAGCCGGTACGGTTGCCAATAATTTTTGTCTTCTCATGGCAGTAATCAGCATATTGATTCCCAAGGAAAAACCGGTAGCTGCTGCCTGTTCCCCGAAGGTCTCTGCCAGATTATCGTATCGACCGCCGCTGCAAACAGGGAATCCAATGTCATAGGTAAAACCCCGGAAAATCATGCCGGTATAGTAATCCAGTCCCGGAAGCATTCCCAAGTCTACGGAAACATATTGGCTGTACCCGTAATCTTCCAAAATCGCCAGGATTTCTTCTAAGTTTTCCAGCGCTTTGCGCGATTGAGGATTTAGATTGCTCTTTTTTAATTCTTTAATGGTTTGCTGATAGCCAAACAGGCCAGGCAATGCGGATATGGTTTGTTTCAGTTCTACCTGTAATTCTTTTTCATTTAAAATCCGTTCCATGCCGGCATAATCTTTGTTGTCGATACAACTGCGCAAGGCTTCTGCTTCTTCTTTTGAAAAACCACCTTCGGCCATCAAGCCTTTGAAAAATTCCACTTGCCCTATGTCAATCTGGAAGTTTTCCAATCCTGCTTCCAACAGCAATTCAATGGCTGTTGCAATGACTTCCGCATCCGCTTGGGCGCCTTCTGCCCCAATAATTTCAATACCTGCCTGGGTATATTCTTTTTGCTTTCCGCCACCGGATTCATTGTAGCGGAAAGAATTGCCGATATAGCAGAGGATTAATGGCTTTTGCTGCTCTTTTAATTTAGAGGTGGCCACCCTTACTGCCGGTACGGTTAATTCCGGGCGCAATGCCAAAATCCGACCTTCTTTATCGTAAAACTTAAACATGGTTTCCTGAGACAACATTTTTTGTCTGGCAGAATACACATCGTAAAACTCAATGGACGGTGTTTCAATTTCTTTATATCCTTTTTGCCGGAACAGGTTGCGTGCTTTGCTTTCCAGTTCTTTCTTCCAGTAGCATTCTGCTTCCAAAATATCCTGTACCCCTTCCGGTGTATATACATTCCACTTCGCCATGTTGATGTTCCTTTCCGTTTCGCCTTGCCCTTCGCTTTTCACGCTTCATCTCCCACTTCACCCCCCACTTCATCATGATGAAGTGATGTAGTGGTTGCTATTATACAGAGTTTGCCGAGCTCTGTCAACACACTATTAGGAAATAGTTTACAATATTTCATCGGTTTTGGAAAGTAATATGTGCAGATTTTTGAAAACCGCCAGTCCATCGGCACCTTTTGCTTCTTTCTTGTTTTTTTCTGCACGGTTTGACCGAGACATGAAGCGATTTATACCCCAAAAACTCAAAATGTCTCGGACAAACTCCCCCTGCTATTCCATTTTCCTGTTGTTTTCTGCACGGTTTGGCCGAGACATGAAGCGATTTATACCCCAAAAACTCAAAATGTCTCGGACAAACTCC
>CAYMRI010000083.1:0-9026 GCA_964392835.1 uncultured Eubacteriales bacterium | reverse complement strand
TTTCATCGTATCTGCCGTAAACTGCGATGCCGGGATTGTTACGTGGCGGAACTGGCCGTTAATATCAACAATTTTAAAATCAACCATCTTAATGTCTTGTTCCTGAATCAGCTTGATAATATCTTCTGCGCTTCTTGCCATTTTTTATCCTCCTATCGAAACAGAAATAAATTCTAACGCTACTATCATACTGAAAAACGGAACAAATTACAATCGTTTTGTTCCGCTTTTGTTTAATCGCTGATAATAATTTTCGCTGTTTCTAACATATTGAGACTGCTGTCCATACTGCGTTTCTGCATAAATCTGTGTGCTTGTTCTTCCGTCATATGATGCCGTTCCATGAGGACTGCTTTTGCCTGTGTAATGATGGCCTTGTCCTCGGCTGTCCGCTCCCTCTTTGGAGCTTTCTCCGTAGGTTTGCTGATTTCACTTCGGGTGGTTTCAAAAAACATCCTGACAGTGCTGAGCAAATCCCCTTTCTTTACCGGCATGGTAAGACTAAAAAGATTGTAGTCTGCACATAAAGTATATTGATTTGCCGTCAGTAGCAACAAAACATCCATATGGCCCGGTAGCATTTCTACCAACTGCAATGCGGTCATATCTGCTAATTTATAACCCATAATCAGCAAAGCATTTTCAGACTCCACACTATTTAATCTATGTAATACCTGGGCGCCGGTTTGGCAGGTAGCTTCAACCCTGTAATTTCCCGAAACGAGAATATCACAAATCCTATCTGCATTTTCCATATTAGCGAAAGCGACGATAATTTTTTTCATAAATTCTTCCTCCCGCTTTCTTTTATGCTTAGTACTTTGCTAAATATTCATCAATTTCCCATTGAGAAACCCGGGTACGGTAACGTTCCCATTCCTGGGTCTTTGCCTCAACGTATTTGTTAAAAATATGCTCTCCCAGTACTTCTTTTACAAAAGCATCTGCCTGCATATATTCCAAGGCCTCTTCCAGAGAACCGGGCAAGCTGTCAATGCTCTCTGCCGCCCTTTCCTCCGCAGTCATGGCATATACGCTCTTATCCACACTCTTAGGCGGCTCAATTTTATTTTGAATACCGTCTAACCCTGCAGCCAGAATCAGAGCGAAAGCTAGATACGGATTACAAGACGGGTCAGGAGAACGAAGTTCTACACGGGTTCCTTCCCCCCGGCTAGAGGGAATTCTGCACAAAGTAGTACGATTTGCACCGGACCATGCAATATAGCAAGGTGCCTCATAACCGGGCACCAATCTCTTATAGGAATTTACCAATGGGTTGGTAACGGCACAAATTCCCTTAATGTGCTTCAAAAGACCACCGATAAAGTAGTAGGCTTCTTTGCTCAATCCAAAAGAATCTTCCGGGTCATAAAATGCATTCTTCCCATCCTTATGTAAAGACAGATTGCAGTGCATCCCGGAACCGCAAATACCAAAAATAGGCTTTGGCATAAAAGTCGCATGGAGGCCATGTCTCTGCGCAATGGTTTTGACTGCCAACTTAAATGTTTCCACATTATCTGCTGTAGACAACGCATCTGCATATTTAAAATCAATTTCATGTTGTCCTGCTGCCACTTCGTGGTGGGATGCTTCAATTTCAAATCCCATGTCCTCTAAGGTTAAACACATATCTCTTCTGGCATTTTCTCCCATATCCACAGGACCCAGGTCAAAATAGCCCGCTTCATCCTGTGTCTTGGTAGTAGGTCTTCCGTTTTCATCGGTATGGAACAGGAAGAATTCCAATTCCGGTCCGATTTTACATGCATACCCTTGGCTCTCTGCCTGGGCAATGACCTTCTTTAAAATATTTCGGGGAGCGCCCTGAAACGGCGTGCCATCTGTATTATAAACATCACAAATCAAACGAGCCACTTTACCGTGCTGGGGTCTCCAGGGAAACAGCTCAAAGGAATCGTAATCGGGATACAGATACATATCCGATTCCTCAATTCGCACAAAACCCTCAATAGAAGAGCCATCAAACATACATTTATTATCCAAGGCCTTTTCAATTTGGCTTGCAGTAATCGCCACATTTTTCAATGTGCCTAAAATATCCGTAAACTGCAATCGGATGAACTTTACATCTTCATCTCTTACGCGCTGAATGATTTGCTCTTTCGTGTACTTTCCCATGGTACGCCCTCCTACTTTGCACTAAATAAAGGCGTTCCATATTTCCTATCAAAATATTGGAACACCTTTGTTCTCGGTTCGTAGTATATGCTTTTGTTATAAATTTGTCAATACGCGTACCAAAGTGTGAAGATTCCTGCATTGACATCCAGCATCAACACAGCAAAATACAGCTCCCCTTGTATCATCCTTTGCAATGTATAGAATACTTTATAAGCGTTTTCGCTTGTAATTTCTTCCGTAAATGCCGTTTGCAGTGACCAGCCTGCACTCTGTAATTGGGTGACATATGCATTCAATTCCCCTTCTGTCACTGCGCCGTATTGCACTTGATATTCTACATAATCGGTGCCGCCTGTTTGCTCGGAACCACTTACCACGATTCCTGCTGTAAATGTGGGTAATGCATTGGATACTTCTGCAAAAATGCCATACTTCTCTACTGCTTCTGCCAACACACTGTTCTCTGCCGACATTTTTTTCAAGAGAACAACCCCGTCTTTGGTGTTTAAGAAAATTGCTTCACAAAGAATTTCTGCCACATTTTCATAGGTGGTAGCATCCACATCTAAAATAGAATCTGCCTGAAATCCTGCCTTTGCCGCAAATTCCAAGATACCCGCCTTTGTCGTCGTAAAATCCTGCCCCGGTGTATACCCCAAGCCTGTCAACAGAGCCTGATACACCACATAAGAAGGCACTTTGGTTTCTATCATCTGAGAAGGTGCAGAAACCGGCGGCACCAAAACCGCAGAACCGCCTAAGTAGGGTTGCATGCCATATTCTTTATGAGAGGAAAAATAGGTTCTTACCTGATTGGCCTGTGCCTGACTGAGTTGGGAAACACTGGTGTAGTAAGTGCCATCTGTTACCTGTAGCACTTCCCCCTGCAGATTCTTTGTCATCAAAATCAACAATCCGCAATCAAAATAGGAAATGGTCTCCTCTGCATTCGTTGCACTGTAAAGGCCTAAATTCTTTAAAATCGTAACAGCATAATGTTCCTCTGCCTGAGAAACAACAGGAATAGAAATGCAGACCACTGCCAGCACGATTACCAACAATATACAAATACACTTATTTCGTAATTTCACTGTTTGCTGCTCCCAATTCTTTTTTCTTTCGTATAACACCATTATTTTATACCGAAAACCCCTTACTTGTCCAGTTTTCGTTTCAAGCGCTGCAGCGCATTGTCGATGGATTTTTCCGGTTTTTCCAAAATCTTGGCAATCTGCTGATAAGAATAACCGGACAGATACAATTTTATTACCCGCCGCTCAAAATCACTGAGCAACACCTCTATTTTGTCCCGCATATCCTGCAGTTCTTCCTCTTTGATATAAATCTCCTCCGGATTCTGTCCATTGTCCACTTCCATAACATCGTAGCCTTCTTTGTCGGAGTCCTCATCATAAACCGGTCTGTCAAAGGATAAGGAGGAATTGAGGGGGATGTGTTTTTGCCGAGTAGACGCCTTAACTGCAGAAACAATCTGACCCTTGATGCAGATTTCTGCAAAGGTCCGGAAGGAAGAATCTTTATTGATATCATAGGTTTTCATGGCTTTAAACAAGCCAATCATACCCTCCTGAATCATGTCGTCCGCATCAGCACCTGCCATAAAATAAGTATGGGCTTTTGCTCTAACCAGGCTCTTATACCGTTCAATCAAAATTTCTGTTGCCAACTCGTTTCCTTCTGCTGACAATCCAACTAATTTTTCATCGGATAGTTGTAATAAGTTTTCCACAGGTAAACACTCCTATTTATCGATATATCCGCGAGTTTTCCACTTTTTCCACAGTTTTTTCGTTAAAAAGAACATAGTTTCTGTGGAAAACTCTCAAAAACCGCCAAAACCCCTATTATCAAAGCCTTTCCCACTTCATGCCTTCTTTGGTGTCCTTCACGGTGATCCCCATTTCTGCCAATTGATTCCGCAATTCATCAGAGCGGGCCCAGTTTTTATTGGCTCTTGCCTCCACTCTTTCCTGAATCAATGCCATGATTTCCGCAGGCAATTCCTCTGCGGGTGCTTCCTTTTTCACTTCTGCTTTTGCAAAATCCAAAGAAATAACCGTATCCATTTTCAAGAGCAATTCATAAATGGCATTGGACTTGACCCCATAGCGTGCTGCTTCCCAAACCACAGCCATGGCAAGGGGAATGTTTAAATCGTCGTTAATGGCATTTTCAAATTTTTCATACAACTCGTTAATGACGCTGTCTTCCACCTGCCCGGCAGCGCCCTTATGGGAAAGTACCAAATCGTACAAACGGTCCAAAGCGGTCTGAGAAGACTTTAAGCCGTCCCAGGTAAAGTTCAGCTTGTTGCGATAGTTGCCGTTTAAGCACAAATACCGGAATGCCAAAGGTGAAAAACCTTTTGCCTCCAAGTCAGAAACCGTATAGGTGTTTCCGAGGCTTTTGGACATTTTTCCATTATCCACCAGCAAGAATTCCCCATGCATCCATGTCTTTACTGCCGGATGACCAAGGAGTGCTTCCGACTGGGCAATTTCATTTTCGTGGTGTACCGGAATATGGTCCACCCCACCGGTGTGAATATCAAAATAGTCTCCTAAATATTTGCGCCCCATGGCAGAGCATTCAATGTGCCAGCCGGGATATCCCATGCCCCAAGGGCTTTCCCATTGCATAATATGTTCTTTAGGCGCTTTTTTCCAAATCGCAAAGTCTGCCGGATGGCGTTTTTCCGTATTTACATCCACTCTGGCACCAGCCTGCTGTCCTTCCAAATCCAGCCGGGACAGTTTGCCGTAGCCGGGAAATTTTCCAATATCAAAATAAATACCATCGCTGGTTTCATAGCCATATTCTTTATCGCACAAAGATACCACAAAATCAATCATTTCCCCAATGTGTTCTGTGGCTTTTGGGGTCAACTCCGGTCGTTCAATATTGAGTTTTGCAATATCTTTGAAAAATACGCCTGTGTAGTATTCCGCAATTTCCCAAGGGGTTTTCTTTTGTGCCTTGGCGGTTTTCATCATTTTATCTTCTCCGTCATCGGAATCGGAAACCAAATGGCCTACATCGGTAATGTTCATCACATGTAGCAAATCATAGCCGTTATGGCGTAATACTTTTCTAAGCAAATCCATAAACACATAGGTTCTTAAATTTCCGATATGGGCATAGTTATAAACCGTAGGGCCGCAGGAGTAAATCCGCACGGTATTGCCTTCCAACGGCTTAAATTCTTCTTTCTTTCTAGTTAAGGTATTATACACTTTTAACATAATTACACTTCCTCCGTTTTCTCTTTATCCTTTTTTTCCTCTGTAATTCTTTCCAATTTTTCCAACCGGTCAATTCTTGCCATCATTCTGCAAATATCCTGTGCGGACGGGTCGGGCAAATGCACTTGATCCAATTCCACAGAAGGCACATACCGTTCATGGCCTTTCTTCACCACGCGACCTTGTGGGCCTACCACGGTACAATTTGCTTCTACATCGGAAAGCACCACCGTATCCGCCCCAATCATTACATTGTCCCCAATGGTGACCGGACCCAATATGGTAGCGCCGGCGCCGATTAACACATTATTTCCCACCGTAGGATGTCGTTTCCCCGTTTCTTTCCCGGTACCGCCCAAAGTAACGCCGTGATAAATGGTACAATTGTCTCCAATCACTGCGGTTTCTCCAATCACAACCCCCATGCCATGGTCAATAAACAATCCCTTCCCAATGGTGGCTGCCGGGTGGATTTCAATTCCGGTTTTCTTCCGTCCCCGCTGGGATACCCATCTGGCGAGGAAAAACATCTTATGTCTATAGTAAAAATTTGCAATTCTATGGTTTACCAATATTTTAAATGCAGGATACAACAGCATGACTTCCAAAACACTTTTGGCTGCCGGATCTCTTGCTGCGATGGATTTTGCTTCCTCCAGTAAGCGCATAGGATGCCTCCTTTCTCTCGTTGTTACTACATTTTCATGTTTTTCAGGTGAAATGTAGTAAAACACGCCCCTATACTTTCGTATAGAGGCGTGTTATCGCGGTTCCACTCTACTTCGTCACCGACCGAGGTCGATTCCCTTATTTACCCTGTAACGGGAGCACCCGTTCCGACCTACTGATTACGGTTCAATCGGACTGCCAACGGAGGCACTTCGTAAGGGTCCTCCCAACATTGCTTTCAGCCGGTGGCAATGTCTCTCTTGGGGATTCACACGCAAACTACTCTTTCCGTTCCTTGCTTTCTATATTATTTAGCATTGTATCAAAGCTAGGATTCAAAGTCAAACTTTTGCGGCGGGAAAAATTCATCTTCCGGGAAATCAATGCTGTCAAAGAGTTCGCAAGGGTCATCTTCTGTTGCTGCAACACATTCCGTATTGGGCACACAGAAATCAAATGCCGGGATTAATAGCTGTACATTCCGGATTAATTTGACAATAGAAAAGATGCCCAAGGATACCTGTACTTCTTTCTCATTTTCACCCTCGTCTCCGTCACAAAACGCTCCGTCACAGCAGGTGTCCTGATAGCCGCAACACATATTTTCAAAGTTAGCCATAACACAATCGGGAATTTGGGAGCAACCACAATCACAACCACACTTCTCTACGATTTTTGCATTGAGGGCAATGGGCTCTGCCACTTCCACCAGAGAAATGGGTAAATTGTCCTGGGCTACCTTAGTTCTCATGGGGTTGTCAATGCCGTTTTGGGTGTAGTGGGACTTAAAGATTTTCACATTCCCTTCAGAGCCAAACAAAATTACCTTTTTATCAAAGGTAACCAAACCCGGCAAGGTCACAATCCGAACGCCTGCCCCTTGTGCCGGCACAAAGAAATCCAATGTAACGGCAATAAAGAATTTAATATCCACTGTGAAATAGCCGCGCTTAAACGGCACCTCTTCCACATCCGCAAACACATCAATAATTTCCGCTCTGCGCACTTTTACATTGATTGCCTGATCAATAATACGCCCTGCATATTCCGGGTTCCGAAAATAAACGGTAGCATCCGTCACACAATCCTTTTCCCGGCAAGCATCATAAACCTTTTCAGCAGTCACGCAAACTGCTTCCCGAATATTGGAAAGTTCGTCATCACAGATTAAACCGGGTAATACTTTATTTTTATCTCTCATATAATATCTGTTCCTTCGTCTAAAACTTACTACTACAACATATGCGGTATATTCTTCCGTGGTGCAAAATACACTTGCAACAGGCATCTTTCTTAACGGGGTAAAATTATGAATCATTTTTTATTACAAAAGCCGGACGGCTCCTTTTTGTATCTATATCACGATAAGAAGAATAACACCCTCTCCATGCAACGGTATACCCAAAAAGGATTGGGCCATCATAGCGTTACCGTGCTACGACAAAATGTAGAGCCGGATTTTTCCTGTGCCATGGACCCCGATGGAAATATCCATTTGGCCTTTTCCACCACAAACGGAAGCATTCATTACGGACAGTTTACCCAAAACACCTTTCGTTCCTTCCCCATTCTCACTGCCAAATCCCCTATGCCCTATGCAAAGCATATTTGTCTCCTGGTCCAAAGAGAATCGGTTACCATTTTTTACCTGATCCGTCATGGAGAAAAACAAATCCTATCCATGCAGCAGGTGGATAACAAAGAAAACGCCTTTTCCTCCCCCATTGCCATAGACTACCTTTGGCATACAAAACAGAACTTTGCCGTCTGTCAATCGGAAGACGGCACCATATTTTTGGCATACAGCCGCGCCCTGGCAGAAACAGAAAGCGGTATTCATGTGATTCGCACCCTGGATGACGACGGCACAATCGTCCGGCAGCAAGAATTTCTGGCGGAATGCAAAGAACCCCTTTGGATAGACCATTTTGGTTTCGACAAGAAAAACGCCTTGACAGTGCTTTCTCATCCTGTTTCCTACTCCACGCTCTACTTTTACAACGCAGAAGACGGGAAATTACAGTCCATGGACTTAACGCCATACCCCCGCTCTCAATCCACCTTTTTGGGATTGGTTCCTTTGCAGGACGGAACCCATTGCTATTTTTGCACCGATGGTATTTTATATGACAGCATACCGGAACAAAACGCCGCCCCGGTTCCATTCCGAAAGCATCCAAGACAATACACCGGCAGTATTCTGCCCATCTGTTACATCACCAAAGACACACAGCTGCTTCTTCCCGGCACCTTATCCGGTCGGCAATTTTTCTATTTCCACAATCCCTTTGCCGGAGAAAGAAAATCCACAGAATCCATGGAAGCGACTCGCCTTTCCCAATTAGAAAAACGGGTTTCTGCCCTGGAACGGCAGCTTACCCGTTTGGAAAAAGACATAAAAGCACCCCGAGATGTCGTTGGCCGGAACTTTGACACCTAGCCTAAGCCAGGTGGGTGCTCTGTTGGCAATTTTCAACCATCCGCTGCCGACGCTTGTCGGAATTAGCTTGCGGCCCGATTTTAACTGACAAATTATCCGAGCTCCCTAAAATGTGATGTAGGTTCAAAGTTATTGGCGTCCCGATAACCCCAGGGGTTTGGAAAGTCACGCTTCTTATTGTGTTCATTGTACCACATTTCCCTACAAAGGGATATAGTTATTTTTTAGCAATTCCGGACGGACCTCATAAATGCTGCGCACATGGATTCCATTTTCCTTTGCAACCCGTTTTACCGTTTCCAAAAGGTTGCATCCGCATTTGACGCAATAACTACATCCGCCCGTTGCCAATTTGCACGGTGTTGAGGTGACTTCGCTGTAATAGCCCTCTTTTCCCAATAATTTAGAAAGCTTTATGGCATAATTTCCGGAATCACAAATAAAAATGCACGGATTCACAAAAACACCTCAAGTTCTTTTGTCTACTGCTACTATATGCTATTTAA
>CAYMRI010000082.1:0-9037 GCA_964392835.1 uncultured Eubacteriales bacterium | reverse complement strand
CATTGATCACGGATACAGTACAGAAGGAGAAGCGGTGCGACCCAAATGGGAAGACGGCACTTTTGCCTATACTGTCAAGCAGTTCGGTGTGGTCAATCGATATGATTTATCCAAAGAATTTCCGGCATTGACTTTACGAAAGACCTATATTAAATCTGCCATTGATGAAGTACTTTGGATTTGGCAGAAGAAATCTAACAATGTAAATGATTTGAGCAGCCATATTTGGGATGCCTGGGCGGATGAAACCGGTTCCATCGGCAAGGCGTATGGCTATCAGATGGGGGTCAAGCATCAGTATAAAGAAGGCATGATGGATCAGGTAGACCGTGTGATTTATGATTTAAAGCACAACCCTTACAGCAGACGGATTATGACCAATTTGTATGTGCACCAGGATTTGCATGAAATGAATTTATATCCTTGCGCTTACAGCATGACCTTTAATGTAACGGGAAATAAATTGAATGGTATTTTAAATCAGCGCTCTCAGGATGTATTGGCAGCGAATAACTGGAATGTAGTACAATATGCGGCGCTGTTGCATATGTTGGCGCAGGTAACCGGTTTTGAAGCGGGTGAATTGGTACATGTGATTGCAGATGCCCATATTTATGACAGACATATTCCTATTGTAAAAGAATTGATTCAGCGGCCCACTTTCCCGGCACCGAAATTTATTATGAATCCGGATATTAAGGATTTTTATGCTTTTACCAAAGATGATTTTATCATTGAGGACTATGAAACAGGCCCCCAGATAAAAAATATTCCCATTGCCATTTAGGAGGACTTTGCTGTGAACTTTATTGTAGCCGTAGATGATAATTGGGGAATTGGAAATCAGGGGGATTTGCTCTATTCTATTCCGGAAGATATGAAGTTTTTCCGGCAGACCACATTAAACAAGGTGGTCGTTATGGGACGGAATACCCTGGAATCTTTGCCCGGTGCCAAACCTCTCCCCAAAAGGACCAATATTGTGCTAACCCGTAACCCGGCCTATCTGGTAGAAGGTGCTTTGGTCTGTCAAAGTGTAGAAGAAGTATTGGACGCGGTAAAGGACTACCCGCCGGAGGATGTGTGGGTTATGGGTGGAAAAGCTGTATATGAAGCGTTGTTGCCCTATTGCCAAAAGGGATATATCACAAAGATTCACAGTCAAAAAGTAGCGGATACCACATTGGTAAATTTGGACACATTGCCGGAATGGGAATGTACGTCTATCTCTGAACCCCATGAATTTGAGGGAATTTCTTTTGCGTTTTGTGTATATGAAAATAAAAGCTGCAAAGAAAGGGGAAATGCGGTATGAAAACATCTTTTACAAAGTATATGGTTTTGTTGATAATTTTTTCCTTAATAACAGGCTGTTTTGCCGGATGTGGCGGAAATGGAAATTCCTCAGAGACAGAAGAGCCTGCAAGCACACAAACACCCCAACCAACCCCGACGGAGGATACGAGCATGGTAGTAGAACATAGTTTAGAAGGCAAAGTTTATTTTTTCCTGGGCTCATCCGTGACCTACGGCTCTGCGTCTGAAGGGAAATCTTTTGTAGATTATATTGAAGACAATAATAACTGCACTTGTATCAAAGCGGCTATTTCCGGTACCACACTGGTGGATAACGGATCCAACTCTTATGTACGGCGGTTGGAGTCACGGGCAAAGCGTTATGCCAATGCAGAGATTGACCATTTCATTTGTCAGCTCTCTACCAATGATGCCTCTCAGAATCTTCCTTTGGGGAAGCTCAGTGATTCTATGAACAAAGAAGATTTCGATACTTCCACCATTATCGGCGCGATAGAATATATTATTGCCCTTGCGAAAGAAACCTGGAACTGCCCGGTGGCATTCTATACCGGTCCTTATTATGACAGCACCAAATACCAGAAAATGGTAGATGCGCTTTATGAAATTCAGGAAAAATGGGATATTGGTATTATTGATTTCTGGAATGACGAAGAAGCCAGAAATATGGATACCGCAACCTATAATCGCTATATGGCTGACCCCATTCATCCTACCGCTGCCGGCTATGAAGAATGGTGGACTCCCGTATTTGAACAATATTTGAAGACCCATTGATGGGCATTGAGTTTCTTTGGAAAATATGATACAATGCTTTCGATCGTGCTAGATGGGGAAGTAGCGGAGCCCTGTACCCGAAATCCGCTATAGCGGGATGGAATTCCCTGCCTCGGTTTTTACTTGTAAGGTCAGCCCCCGGTAAGTGGTGATGAAAGTTGGGGCCGCCGCAATGGAAGCTTGTGAACCTTGTCAGGTCCGGGAGGAAGCAGCAATAAGCAAATCCTTTCATGTGCCGGCGGAGTGCCTGACTCGAGCAAACTGCCTGGTAAGCGCTTAGGAGTAACTATCAAAGCGGGGTGCACGATTTTTTTATTGTATTTTTAAGGAGACTGGTCTTATGTCCTATATTGCCTTATACCGTAAATGGCGTCCGGTTACATTTGACGATGTGGTAGAACAATCCGGCGTGGTTTCCATTTTGAAAAATGCCGTTAAGCAGGATCGTATTGGTCATGCTTATTTGTTTTGTGGCACCAGAGGAACGGGAAAGACCACCATTGCAAAGATTTTTTCCAGAGCAATCAACTGTTTACATCCCATTGATGGGAATCCCTGTAACACCTGCGAAGTGTGTCAGGGTATTTTAAATCAGTCCCTGTTGGATGTCATTGAAATTGACGCCGCTTCCAATAACGGTGTAGATAATATTCGGGACATTATTGAAGAAATCGCCTATGTGCCTACCAGAGCCAGATTTAAAGTATATATTATCGACGAAGTACACATGCTTTCTACCGGTGCGTTCAATGCGTTGTTAAAGACATTGGAGGAGCCACCGGCACATGCGGTATTTTTACTGGCGACCACAGACCCGCAAAAGCTACCGGCTACCATTTTATCCAGATGTCAACGATTTGAATTTAAACGGATTTCTGCCGACAGCATTGTAAATCGTCTGCGTATCATTTGTGAAGATGCAAACGTGCAAGCGGACAATGGGGCATTGTACTTTATCGCCCAGGCCGCAGATGGGGGCTTGCGGGATGCCATCAGTATTTTAGATCAGTGCCTTTCTGCAGGCGGCACCAATTTAACATTGGCGGAAGTACAGAACCTGCTTGGCGCTACGGATGAAACATTTTTGGCAGATGTGGTAAAGGCAGTGATCCAAAGCCAAGCAGAACAAACCCTTTTGCTGGTGGAACAAATGACCAAAGCGGGAAAAGAAATCCCGGATTTTGTCAGTGCGTTGATTCTGTATTTGAGAAATATATTGGTGATGAAAGCAACCGGCACAGCCGTGGGTTTGGGGGTTATGGCAGGCAACAGCCAGGAAGTATTACGGGAACTTGCAGGACTTGCAAGCACGGAGCAATTGATTTTTTACATTAATACCCTTTCCAAGTTGGAAAAGGATTTAAAATGGTCTTCCCAGAAGAAAATTCTGCTGGAAGTAGGGCTGATACAGATGTGTATGGGACAGCAGGCGGCCACATCAACGCCAATGGCAGCACCGGCCCCGGTAAAGGAATCTCCGGTACCAGCTAAAGAAAAGCAGGAAGCGCCAAAGGCAGCGCCACAAGCAGCACTTACCCGTAGCGCAATTTTTAAAATGCGTCCGGTGGAGGCGGAAAATTTGCGGGATGTGGGGATAGAGCTGAAAGAAAACAAGCACATGATGGTGCTTTCCTATTTGCGAAATGTGCAGGCATTGTACTTTAACGAGAATACGGTGTATCTGGTATTTTGCGGTGCAGGGAAAGAAGTGAAGAAGGATTCCATGGCAAAGCCGGAGAATATGACCATTATTACAGAGGTTTTTCAAAAAATATTAGATAGAAATTGTCAGGTAAAACTGTTTACGGAAGACGAATTGAACCGGGAACAGGAAACCGCGCCGGAAGCATCTAATGATGTGCTGGACCGTCTGGGAAAATTGGCAGACGACGGCATTCCGGTAAAAATCACATAAAGCAGGAGGAAATGAACTATGGCAAGAGGTGGATATCCCGGAGGAATGGGCGGCGGTAACTTTAACGCTTTAATGAAGCAGGCCCAGAAAATGCAACGTGATATGGAGAAGGCACAGGAAGAATTGGAAGTGCTGGAAGTGGAAGCAACTGCAGGCGGTGGCGCCGTGAAAGTGGTTGTTACCGGTAAGAAAGAAGTAAAAGAAATTGTGATTGCCCAAGAAGTGGTAGACCCGGATGATGTGGAAATGCTGCAGGACTTGGTTTTAGCGGCAGTGAATGAAGCTTTGAGAAAAGCCCAGGAAGTCTATGAGGAAAAGATGGGAAAGATTTCCGGCGGCTTAGGCGGAATGTTCTAAAAATTTTTACCAAAGAGGTTTGTATGGCACTTTATCCGGCCCCGGTGGCCAAATTAATTGAAGAATTTGAACGCCTTCCCGGCATTGGAAGTAAGACCGCCCAGCGATTGGCGTTTCACGTGCTTTCCGTGCCCAAGGAGCGGGCAGGGGCATTGGCCAATGCCATTATAGAGGCCAAAGAAAAAGTGGTCTACTGCAAGGAATGCTATAACATTACAGACGCAGAGCTTTGTCCTATTTGTGCCAATCAAAAACGCAACAAACAGTTGGTATGCGTGGTGGGAGAACCCAAAGATGTAGCGGCTTTGGAGAGAACAAAGGACTACAAGGGGGTCTACCATGTACTGCATGGTTTGGTATCTCCCATGGCAGGCATCGGACCGGAAGATATTAAATTGCGGGAACTGGTGCAACGGGTGGCAGAAACGGATGTGACAGAAGTCATTGTGGCAACCAATCCTACCATTGAGGGGGAAGCTACCGCCATGTACATTGCAAAATTATTAAAACCCGCCGGCATTACGGTAACACGGATTGCCCACGGCATCCCCATCGGAGGAGATTTAGAGTACGCGGATGAAGTAACCTTAGCAAGGGCAATGGACGGCAGAAGGGAAATGTAAAAAACATGTTTGATAAGATTCAGTTAGCAGAGAATCGTTATGAAGAAGTCACCAATATGCTTTCTGACCCGGATGTGATTTCCAATCAGAGTCAATATCGGAAATTGATGAAGGAACATGCGGATCTAGAGGAATTGGTGCAAAAATACAAAGAATACAAAGAAACCACCCAGACCATTGCGGAGACCAGGGCTATGTTGGACGAGCCTTTGGATGAGGACTTCCGGGAATTGTGTCAGGCAGAGTTTCATGAGGCACAGGACCGCTTAGAAGTTTTGAAAAAAGAATTAAAAATTCTGCTTTTGCCCAAAGACCCTAACGACGACCGCAATGTTATCGTGGAAATTCGCGGCGGCGCCGGAGGAGAAGAAGCAGCCTTGTTTGCCGGGGTGCTGTATCGTATGTTTACCCGGTACGCAGAACGGCGGGGGTTTAAAACCACATTGATGGATGCCAGCGAAACGGAAATCGGCGGTTTTAAAGAAGTTGTTTTTTCCATTGAAGGACAGGGCGCTTACAGCCGGTTTAAGTTTGAAAGCGGTGTGCACAGAGTACAGAGAGTGCCGGAAACAGAAACACAGGGAAGAATTCATACCTCCACAGTGACAGTAGCGGTATTGCCGGAAGTGGATGATGTGGAAATTACCATCAATCCCGCAGATTTGGAAATGCAGGTGTATCGTGCCAGCGGTGCCGGTGGACAGCACATTAACAAAACATCCTCTGCGGTGCGGATTACCCATAAGCCTTCCGGAATTGTGGTTGCCTGTCAGGAAGAGCGTTCTCAGTTGCAAAACAGAGAAAAAGCCATGACCATGTTAAAGGCAAAGTTGTATGATATTGCCCAGCGGGAGCAGACGGATGCCATTGCCCAGGACAGAAAGAGCCAAGTGGGTACCGGTGACAGAGGAGAAAAAATCCGAACCTACAACTATCCACAAGGCAGAGTAACAGAACATAGAATTGGATTGACTTTATATAAATTAGAAGCCATCTTAAACGGCGATATGGACGATATTGTAGATGCCCTGATTACCAATGAGCAGGCGGAAAAGCTGGGCAATGCAGGAGAGAATGCGGGAGATGATTTTTAGTTGACCACGAAGAAAATATATCTGGATGAAACAAAACTGGATATGGAATTGCTACAGGAGGCCGCCGATATTTTAAAACAAGGCGGTCTGGTCATATTTCCCACAGAAACCGTATATGGACTGGGGGCGGCAGCAACCAACGAGGATGCGGTAAAGCATATTTTTGAGGCAAAAGGTCGCCCTTCTGACAACCCTTTGATTGTCCATGTGGCAAACCGGGAAATGATGCAAAATTTGGTGGCAGACCCTGCGTTGTTAAAAGAGCCGGACATTGTGGCGTTGATGGATGCCTTTTGGCCGGGCCCGTTGACCATTATTTTTCCAAAACATCCAATGCTAAGTGATGCCGTTACAGCAGGTCTTGGTACCGTAGGAATTCGGATGCCGGACAATCAGGTGGCAATAGAACTGATTCGTTTGGCACAGGTAGGGGTTGCGGCGCCCAGCGCCAATACTTCCGGAAAGCCCAGCCCTACCAGAGCATCCCATGTCATAGAGGATATGGATAACAGAGTGGATGCGATTTTATGCGCTTCCGACTGTGCAGTAGGGGTAGAATCTACCGTATTGGATATGACCACGGAACCACCGGTGATTTTACGACCGGGCGGGGTTACCAAAGAGCAGTTAGAAGTGGTGTTAGGCCGTGAAGTGCAGATGGCCAAAGATGTAAGATCGGCAGACCAGGCGGATTTTGTGCCCAGAGCACCGGGGATGAAGTATCGCCATTATGCACCCAAGGGGAAGGTAACTGTGTTTTACGGGGAGGAAAAAAGCGTGGCCCGGGAAATTCAGTCCAGAGTGGCAGAAGCTACGGCCCAAGGCAAGAAGGCTGTGGTGTTGGCAACAGCCCAAACGGCAGGTTATTATCCGGCTGCATGTACTATGGTTTTAGGGGACAAAGAACATCCGGAAACATTGGCGGCGGCATTGTTCCACGCCTTACGGCAATGTGATGAAATAGAAGCAGAACTGATTTTTGCAGAAGCCATTTCCGATACGGGAATCGGTGCGGCAGTCATGAATCGACTGATCAAAGCGGCAGGACACACTTTGGTGTCTGTGCCGGAACCCCCGAAAGGAGTTGTGAAATGAAAGTTTTATTTATTTGCACGGGAAATACGTGCAGGAGTGCTATGGCAGAGGGCATTTTGCGGCACTTGGCGGAGCAGAGAGGGTTGGATTTGGAAATTGTGTCCAGAGGTATTTATGCATCCACCGGCGCTCCCGCTACTTATGAGGCCATTACGGTGATGGCGGATTTATATGGCATTGATCTTTCGGAGCATCGGTCTACCAAACTTTCCTATTATGACCTGGCTACCAGCGATTTAATTTATGCTATGACGCAAAATCATCGGGAAATGATTGAAATGACCTTGGAAGAAGATGCCCTTAGTGCAAAGATCGCCTTGTTTGCAGATGAGGACATTCAAGACCCCTATATGGGAAACATGAGAGAGTATCAGAATTGTGCAAAGCAGCTTTATGCAGGAGTACTTCGAATTTTAGAGGAGGATTTAAACGATGCGACAGACGTGGGATGAGTATTTTATGGGAATTGTGGAACTGGTAAAAGAGCGTTCCACTTGTTTGAGACGGCATGTAGGTGCGGTCATTGTAAAGGATAAGCGTATTTTGTCCACCGGATATAACGGGGCGCCTATGGGATGTCCCCACTGCGCGGAAACCGGTTGTTTGCGGCAACAGTTAAATGTGCCTTCCGGCACCCGCCATGAGCTTTGCCGTGCGGTACATGCGGAGCAAAATGCCATTGTGCAGGCGGCTTATCACGGGATTTCCTTGCAGGGTGCCACGCTTTATGTAACGGATTCTCCTTGTGTGATTTGTGCAAAGCTGGCGATTAATGCAGGGATTACAAAAATTGTGTACAAAGGGGAATATCCGGACGAACTTTCCAAGCAGCTGCTCAGCGAAGCAGGCGTGGAAGTGGTGCAGTACGTGTAAGAAAATATTGACAAATTATGAACGAAATATATAATTTATATTAACAAAATTATTTTTAGGAGGGCTATCTTTATGCCAGCGACTGTTGCGTATGTTTTAGGTATTTTGGGTGCGATTGGAGCTACCATTGTGGCTGCTATTTTGTTAATGCCGCAAAAAAGGGTTTCCAAGATGAACAAGTTTTTCTATGAATTACATAAGATTGTAAATTTTAAAAGCTTGTTGTTGGAGAAGATTTTAAAAATCTTATATGTGTTCTCTACATGTGTATGTATTTTAGTTGGATTCTTTTTACTCCTGTCTTGGGAAGAATCTTATTGGGGCGATGTGTACTATGGAGGCTACGGTATTTTATTGTTGTTGTTGGGACCCATTGTTGTACGCCTCTTTTATGAAGTGTTAATGATGTTTGTTTTGTTGGTAAACAACACCATTGAAATCCGGAAACACTTAACAGATTCCAAAGATTCGGAAGATGCTGCCCCTGTAGAAGAAAAGGTTGCACCGGAATATGTGTTCTGTATCCATTGCGGTGCCCGCTATGATAAGAACAGCGGAAACTGTCCTAACGGATGCGCAAACGAATAAAAAAATATGATGGAAACGGCTGCCTTTGGGCGGCCGTTTTTTTAGCCCTGTTTATATAAAAAATAAAATAATACATATTGCATTTCTCTGAATGGTATGCACGCTAGGCAATGTAAAAGTCTTGGAGCACCGACATCTATTCTTACGAAGACAAAGAATGGGGAGATTTACTTACAGGTTATAATGGGCAAACATATAGACTATTTATAAAGCACCTACCAAAAATCTATGTTTTATCGCAACAAATAGCTTGAATATCTATAACAAATGCGACAGTTTGGAGATTTTCTCTTTGCTGTCGCATTTTTCTTATGCAATTTACTGTGAAACCTAAAAGGTGTGCAAAGGCAAAAAAGCGCAAAATACCCCTATACAAAACTTTCAAGTTAAAAAAATCA
>CAYMRI010000081.1:0-9203 GCA_964392835.1 uncultured Eubacteriales bacterium | reverse complement strand
GTCTTTCCGTGGCCTCCCAGCCAAGGCAGGCATCGGTAATGGATTTGCCGTAAACATGCTCGTGTACCATCTGATTTCCTTCTTCAATATAGCTTTCTATCATAAACCCTTTTACCAGTTTTTGAATATCTTCCCGCATCTTTCTACTGTGCAACACTTCTTTTACAATTCTGGGTTGTTCGTAATATTTTTTACCGGAATTGGAATGGTTGGTATCCACAATCACACCGGGGTTCACCAACTCTCTTTGGGCATACATATCGGAAAGACGAATCAAATCTTCATAGTGGTAGTTGGGAATGGTTTGTCCGTGCTTGTTTACCGCCCCTCTTAATACGGTATGGGTGTACGGATTCCCTGTCGTATTCACTTCATACCCTTGATAACAGAAGGTATGTCCATGCTGTGCTGCATATACGGAGTTTAGCATCACGGAAAAATCTCCACTGGTTGGGTTCTTCATCCCCACCGGAATGGTCAATCCGCTGGAAGTCAAACGATGCTGCTGGTTTTCTACAGACCGGGCACCGATTGCCACATAGGAAAGCACATCCTCCAAATAGGTATAATTCTCCGGATATAACATTTCATCTGCTGCAGACAATCCGGACTCGTTTAATGCACGCAAATGCATTTTACGCAAAGCAATTAACCCTGCTTCCATATCCGGCGCCTTTTCCGGATCCGGCTGATGTAAAATCCCTTTATACCCTTCCCCGGTGGTTCTGGGCTTATTTGTATAAATACGAGGAACAATCACAACCTTATCTTGAATGCGCTCCTGTACGTTTGCCAAACGGCTGACATAGTCGCACAATGCATCTTCATTATCCGCAGAACAAGGTCCGATAATGACCAACAACTTATCAGACACCCCAGTAAAAATATCTGCAATTTCTTTATCTCTCGCCTTCTTCACAGCAGCCATCTCCGCTGTTACGGGATAGGTGCTTAAAATTTCTTCTGCAGAAGGCATTTTCTTTACAAATGTAAAACCCATATTATAATCTCCAGTTCTTTTTCAACTTTTCTGCTTTTTATAAAAGCAACAGTAATCCTATGATTACCTGTAACACCAGGATACCCAGCACACCATAACGCAATAGAGGTTTGCCAAGGTAGTACCGATAATAGCACACTCCAATCAATACCCCTATGGACCCTCCCAATAGAGATAATAGAAAGAACGTCCTTGTTCCTACTTTATATCTACTGAAATTAGCGCGTTTCTTATCAGAGCGCAAACACGCAAAAGACAGTATATTGATGATAATCAAGTAAACAATTGCTATTTCCATGCTAACCTTCTTTTCTGCTTAAGCTTTTATGTCATTCCATCAAAGGCTCCTCTGTATTGTTTTCCTCTGTGGCAACCGGTTCCTCTGTTGGTGCAACAGTTTCCTCCGGGGTCTGCGTTGGCTCTTCCGTCGGCGTCGGTGTCGGTTCCTCCGTCGGCGTCGGCTTTGGATTGATGATAATTTTAATCTGATCAAAAGCACCGTCCTCTGACCGTACAGTCACCCAGATTTCTCCTGCAGCCATGGCTACAACATATCCATCCTTGGACACAACTGCCACACTGGTGGCTGTGCCCCCATCCCAGGTAAGTTTCTGATTGGTCGCATTAGATGGCAAAATGCTGGCTTGCAATTGTACCGTATCTCCTACAGTCATTGTATAACTTTCCCCTTGGATAATGGTAACATTGGTTACCGGTATTACTGTATCTGTAGGTGTCGGTGTCGGTTCTTCTGTTACATTCCCTGTGGGGGTCTCCGTTTCAACCGGCGGAGTTGTACTTTGGTTCTCGGTTGCCGGCGGGGTTGTTACAGCCGCAGTAGGAATGGTATACCCAGGTGTTTGCGACGGCACCGCTGTCGGTGTGCCGGTAGCACTATCAGGCGTCATGTTATTATTTTGTGTTGGTTCCTCTATATAACTGGGTTTCCCCCCCAGGAAAGCACCAATATTGCCAAAACCGATAACGGACATGACAAAGACTACCAGTGCAATCAGAATGCAGGCAACGCCGCTTAAAATCACCAATAACCGCTTGTTGTCAAAAAATTCCATGTTAAACTTCATTACAGTACCCTTTCTTTCATTTCCTGTACCACTTTGTCAACAAAGTCGCTGACAGCCATGGCGCCTAACTCTCCTTCTCTTCTGGAACGAACCGCAACAGAATCCGTTTCCATTTCTTTGTCGCCCACTACTAAAATGAACGGCACCTTTTCCAGTCTTGCTTCCCGAATTTTATAGCCTATCTTTTCATTTCGGTCATCCACTTCTACAGATACGCCCTGTGCCTTTAAGCGGTTTGCCACTTCGTATGCATAGTCTGCCTGTTTTTCAATAATGGGCAGAATCTTTACCTGCAACGGCGCTAACCAGGTGGGGAATGCTCCTGCATATTTTTCAATCAACAATGCCAAGGTTCTCTCATAGCAACCAATGGATGTTCTGTGAATAATGTACGGATTCTTCTTGGTTCCGTCTCTGTCTGTATATTCCATACCGAATTTTTCAGCCAGCATCTGGTCTATTTGGATCGTAATCAATGTATCTTCCTTCCCAAATACATTTCTGATTTGGATGTCCAGCTTAGGCCCGTAAAATGCGGCTTCCCCAACGCCTATGGTATACGGAATTTCCAGTTTATTCAGAATTCTTTCCATAATACCCTGGGCTTCATCCCATTGCTCCGGTGTGCCGATGTATTTTTCCCTATCTTCCGGATCCCATTGAGAAAAACGGTAAGAAACATCTTCATACAGGCCTACTGTTTTCAACATATACATTGCCAACTCCAGGCAGCTCTTAAATTCATCCTCCAACTGCTCCGGTGTACACATTAAATGTCCTTCAGAAATGGTAAACTGTCTGACACGAATCAGTCCGTGCATTTCCCCGCTGGATTCGTTGCGGAACAAAGTAGAAGTTTCGTTATAGCGCAAAGGCAAATCTCTGTAAGAACGGCTTCTGTTCAGATATGCCTGATACTGGAACGGGCAGGTCATAGGGCGCAGTGCAAACACTTCCTTATCCTTTTCAGGATCTCCCAAAACAAACATGCCATCCTGATAATGATCCCAGTGACCGGACAGCTTATAAAGGTCGCTCTTTGCCATATACGGTGTCTTGGTTAACAACCACCCTCTTTTGGCTTCTTCATCTTCTACAAACCGCTGCAAGGTTTGGATAATCTTGGCACCCTTAGGCAACAGAATGGGCAAGCCCTGTCCAATCAAATCCGATGTGGTAAATAATTCCAACTCTCTGCCCAATTTATTGTGGTCACGCTTCTTTGCTTCTTCCAATGCCTCCAAATGGGCGGTCAATTGCTTGTTGTCCGGGAAGCTGGTGCCATAAATTCTCTGGAGCATCTTTCTGGAAGCATCTCCTCTCCAATAAGCTCCGGCAGTTTGTGTTAACTTTACCGCTTTTACTTTGCCGGTATTCGTCAGGTGAGGACCTGCACACAAATCTACAAAGTCTCCTTGCTTGTAGAAAGAAATCACTGCATCCTCCGGCAAATCCTGAATGAGTTCTACTTTGTATGGCTCATCCTTTTCCTGCATAAATTTGATTGCCTCTTCTCGTGGCAGTTCAAACCGTTCCAAAGGAAGTGCTTCCTTGATAATCTTCTTCATTTCTTCTTCAATGGCCTTCAAATCATCCGGTGTAAAGGTTCCTTCATAATCGAAGTCATAGTAAAAACCATTTTCAATGGCAGGGCCGATTGCCAATTTTGCAGTAGGATACAGACGCTTTACCGCCTGTGCCAAAATATGGGAAGTGGTATGTCTATAGGTTTTCTTTCCTTGCTCAGAATCAAATGTCAGAATATTTAATTGACAGTCTTCTGTTAACGGGTAAGTTAATTCCTTTACTTCGCCGTTTACTTCTGCTGCCAATGCAACTCTTGCCAACCCTTCGCTGATGCTTTGGGCAACGTCAAAAGCAGAAATACCGCTTTCAAACTCCTTTACCACATCACCTTTTAAACAAACCTTAATCATAAATAAACATACCTTCTTTCAAATCATATATAATATATCACTTTATTTTACAAGAAAAAAATACTTGTTTCAAGTCGTAATCCTATCTTTTATCTTAGCAAATGCACTCTCTTTAATCCCACTGACCAACATAATGTCTTCAACGGTCTGAAAAGGTCCGTTTTCCTCCCGATAGGCAATAATACTTTCCGCTCTTGCTTCTCCAATGCCGGAAAGGGTCATAAGCTCTTCCTTGGTAGCAGAATTAATGTTAATCTTTCCGGAACCCGCATTTTCCACTTGCCCCCCGCTGACTTCCACATTGTTTTTTATGCAAACCAAGCTGCTGGTACGTCCTTGCTTTAAACGATCTTCCTCTGTCAAAATCCGTATCATCAAATTGGGTTCCAGCTCCTGCGCCAGATTTATATTCCCTGCATCGGCAGTCTCCAACAGCCCACCGGCAGCAGATACCGCATCATAGACCAAAGCCCCTTCTTTCAGTGCATATAAACCCGGTTTCTGTACGGCTCCTACAATATAAATCTGCCATAATACAGGCGTAGGCGCTATTGCGGTAGGCTGTGCGCTTTGGGTAATCTCTGCCGGCCCTTCACTTTCTGCAGGTAACACCGCTTCCTCCGGCATGAAAAAATATCCGCCAGTCACCACGCCGATTACAAGCACTGCCCCTAAAAGGCAGACCACTGTTTTTGGCACATAGAACACGCTTCCTAAAATCCTCCACTGCATCTTTTCACACCCCTTCGGCATTTTTCTTTCAGCATACCGCTATAGCATGAAAAAAAATAGGATCGGGAAATAATTCTCTCAGTACAGTTTTTAGCCAAAAACCCTTTTATTTCACGGTTTTCCAAAGTCTTTCCAAATTATAATACTGTCTGTCTTCTTCATAAAATACATGTACGATGACATCGCCG
Organism: uncultured Eubacteriales bacterium; assembly: GCA_964392835.1. GTDB lineage: Bacteria > Bacillota > Clostridia > UBA1212 > CASDQQ01 > CAYMRI01. The sequence goes on along the minus strand of CAYMRI010000081.1, from coordinate 4,261 downwards.
TAGTCCATCAAAATCCACTTTGCCGTGTCATATCCTTCTACATGATGATAGGCAACACCCTTTTCCCCCATTTGGTATTCGATTTCATCTGCAATACCCCGTACATGGGTAGAAGAGGTACCGGAACAAACTACAAAGTAGTCCGCAATAATGGTCAATCCTTCCAGAGAAATGACTTCTACGTCCAACGCCTTTTTATCCTCCATGTATTGTGCAATCAGTTGCGCTTTTTCTTTAGCTTCCATTGATTTTATCCTCCAACTTCTTTTTATACATCCATACGCTTCCATGGACATGTCGTCCTTTTGCCAGATTATTGGCAATGGTACTTTCATAGCAGGCAAGCATTGCTTTATCTAAATCCTCATAAGCCAATTTTCGAAGAGGCTCTAACCAGTCGCCCTGTCTTCCCGGTTCTATCATGTCTGCCAGAAACACAATTTTTTCCGTCAATCCCATATCCGAAGCACCTAAGCAGTGATTGGCAACGGCAGCCAGTACTTCTTCCTCTGTAATCCCGTATATCTCCCGGGCAATGGCCTTGGACAAATAGGCGTGTATCACCTGTGGGCAAAGCCGGTCTTCTGCCGTGATGGGAATCCCCCGTGCTTCACATTCCTTTATCACAACCGCTTCCGGCCACTTCCCTGCATCATGAATCAACCCTGCCAATCCGCATTTTTCCACATCGCCGCCCCAATGCCGCGCCAAATTGATTGCTGCTTCTTGCACACCATAAGAATGTGCCAGCCGCTTGGGGTCCAGATGGGCTTTTAAATGCTTCTCGATTTCTGTCATTGTCATCATAGGCTGTACAATCCCTCTTGTAATATTCTTCGCTGTACACAGGGCGGTACCAAATCTTCCACAGATTCTCCTTTTGCCGCCTTTTGTCGGATTTCCCGGGAAGAAATGTCCCGTTGTACAATCTCTACCGGAATAATTTTTGCCCCCAGGTCGGTCATTTTTGTAACAGCTTTGTCAAATTGTTCCCATGTATATCCCGGTCGGCAAACGGCTGCAAAAGTACACATGCGAAAGTCCTCTTCATAGGATTTCCAGGTATCCAGCTCTGCTACCACATCCGCACCGATAATATAATAAAATTCTGTGTCTTCCGGATACATCCGATGTAGTTCCTTTAGCGTATCCACGGCATAAGTAGCACCTTCCCGGCGAATTTCCATGTCGGAAATGAGAAATGCTTCTTCCTCGGCAATCGCTTCTTTCAGCATCTGATAGCGGACATCTGTCGCCGTTACCTGATAATGCCGTTTATAAACAGGGTCTCCGGCGGGAATAAACAGCACATAATCTAAAGAAAGTGCTAAGCGCACTTCCTTCGCTGCTCCCAAATGCCCATAATGTACGGGATCAAACGTTCCCCCCATAATGCCTAACTTCATTGCTTCTTTACCTTCTTGTCCAGTGCTTTTCCAAGGCTGTACCAGGAATCCCGGAAACGAAGACGCATATCCCCATCTACCGTACGTTCAATCACATCATTTAATTCTTTTCGCATTTCAATATATTCTGCTTTTTCAAATCCTTCTTTTTCCAAAATAGCTTCCATGTCTTCCAGCCATCTTAATATATGTTCCTGGCCTTCAAATTCACCGTCAATCTTTTTACGAATATGGGCAACTACAGATTTGACGGCCTTTTTCTTTACATCTGCGTCTGTCATCACTTTCTTTTCCATGTTTTTCCTCCTATCTCTTTGTTCTGGAAATTAATACTGCCTGTACTACATAGCGATATTCATCTCTGGACCTGGAGTCACAGGTAGATAATGTTAAAATTCTATCGTTCACAGTCGGGGTTGCTTCATACTTAAATGCAGATTTGGACTTACAAGTTTTGAGATACTCTGCATATTCTGCCTCCGTACGGAAACTGGTCTGAATATAATCGAAAGAAATTTCCGTCAAATAAGAGGCAAACACTTCCCATACCATATCTTCATACAACGTACTGTACGTAATATATAAATGCTCCATGGCGAACTCTTTGTTTTCATACTGATGCAATGCAGTAAACATGGTTCCCACACGTAAATTATGTCCGTAAAGAATGGTATTTTGATCCTCGCTATAAGGCCGATTTCTAAAATCCATAAAAATAGAACCTGCGAAGGCTGCTTTCCCTTCAACGGTATAGTCCAAATAATAATCATTATTCAGTCGATGCTGTGCCACAAAATAATTGATATTGGTATCTGCTATATTAATATATCCAATGACATCGTCATTGATAGCCAGAATATCCAAATATTGAGAGCCAATTACGCGGCCGCTTGCAGTCAAGGCATCTCCGGCTTCATATTCCGCCATGTTATAAGAATAGTTGGAGGAGATTTCCGTATATTCATTCAAATCAATTAACTGAAAACTTTCAGCATTTTCCACCTGGGTATCGAAATATCGGTCACTGGTATCTTCTTTTTGGGGATTAAATTCTTCCATCATATTCTCATAATTGGCCTGTGTCACAAAATCCACATAATATTTTTCCACCACTTGATAGCCGAATACGCAAAAAACCACAACGCAGGCATACAACAAAATCCGCCGGATTGCTTCTCTCCAAGTCAGCTTTTTGGGATTGAAATAATCTTTCAGCCGTATGAGTAATTCATAAAATACTGTTCGTTTCATAATTGCTCCTTTAATTCTTCAAACTGTGCATGGGGGCCGGAATTCTGCCGCCTCGGGCAATAAAAGCACTGCTGTCATAACGATTTACCGCCATAACCGGACCGGACCCCAGCAAACCGCCAAATTCTACCATATCTCCCACCTGTTTTCCCGGTGCAGGAATGACACGTACGGCTGTGGTCTTTGTATTTACCATACCGATAGCCGCCTCATCTGCAATAATGGCTGAAATGGTGCTGGCGGAGGTGTCCCCCGGTACTGCAATCATATCCAGGCCAACAGAGCAGACACAAGTCATAGCTTCTAATTTTTCCAAGCTCAGAGAACCGCAGGAAACTGCATCAATCATACCTGCATCTTCGCTCACCGGAATAAATGCACCACTTAAGCCCCCTACATAAGAAGAAGCCATAACCCCGCCTTTCTTCACTGCATCATTGAGCAGTGCCAGGGCCGCCGTGGTTCCCGGTGCACCTGTCTTTTCCAAACCCATTTCCTCTAAGATATGGGCAACACTGTCCCCGATTGCCGGGGTGGGCGCTAAAGATAAATCCACAATGCCAAAGGGAACACCCAAGCGCTGAGAAGCTTCTTTTGCCACCAGTTGTCCCATTCTGGTAATTTTAAATGCTGTTTTTTTAATGGTTTCTGCCAGGGTTTCAAAATCGCCGTCTTTTACTTGCGCCAAGGCATGTTTTACCGTCCCCGGACCGCTGACGCCTACATTAATGACTCGTTCCGGCTCTCCTACTCCATGGAATGCGCCTGCCATAAAAGGATTATCCTCCGGGACATTACAAAATACCACCAACTTGGCACAACCCAAACCGCCGGACTCTGCCGTCAGTTCTGCGGTTTTTTTAATTACCAATCCCATATCTCTTACAGCGTTCATGTTAAGCCCTGCCTTGGTGGTTCCCACATTAACAGAAGAACATACCCGCTCGGTAACCGCCAATGCTTCCGGAATGGACTGTATCAGAACTCTATCGGATTCTGTGTAGCCTTTGTGCACCAGGGCAGAAAACCCGCCGATAAAATTGACACCGCAGGTCTTTGCTGCTTTGTCCAGTACTTTGGCATAATCCACATAGCTTTGTGCCTTAGAAGCCGCCGCCACCAAGGAAATGGGAGTGACGGAAATTCTTTTATGAATAATGGGGATACCGTATTCTTTCTCAATCTCTTCTCCCACTTTTACCAAATGCTCTGCGGATTTCGTGATTTTGTCATAAATTCTCACAAGTGCCTTCTCTTTGTCGCTATCTGCACAGTCCAACAAAGAAATTCCCATAGTAATAGTACGAATATCCAAATGCTGGTCCTGAATCATTTTTAAAGTTTCTAAAATTTCAAGATTATTCATAAAGCAATCTCCTCAGATTCTGTGCATGGAATGAAAAATATCTTCCCGCTGCATTTTAATTTGCAGCCCCATCTGTTCTCCTAACAGCTTCAGTTGTTCTGCAATCTCTCCAAAATCACTTTCCTGATTGGTAATGTCCACCATCATCATCATCATAAAATAATCCTGCTGTATGGTTTGGGAAATATCCATAATATTAATTTGTCGCTGGGCCAACAGTTTGCTGACTTCATAAATA
>CAYMRI010000080.1:0-9258 GCA_964392835.1 uncultured Eubacteriales bacterium | reverse complement strand
GAAGAAATATATGAAGCACCGGAAGAAGAGGAGTTTGAAGAAGTGGTTCCACCGAAAAAATCATTGTTTGGCCGTTCTGCTACAAAGACGGAAGAAGATGATGTGCCAAAACCGGTTGCAAAGCAAAAGAGTGGTATGAGTTTTGCAGAAGAAGTAAGACGGTTAATCGAAGAGGAAGAGAGAAGAAATAAGAATTCTTAAAAAACATATAAGAAAGGGTTCGAGTAAAAGCAACCACGAAGATGCATACCGAGAAGAACAGGAATTGTTTTTCTCGGTATTTTTCTGTTTATATCGAATATTTACCTATTCAGTCGCTTTTGAGTGCCATATGTAAAAAATGTGTCATTATAATAATTTTGCTTGACACGGCAAGCAAAATTGTATAAAATCGAACTGTTCAATTTTGAACTGTTCAATTTTGTACTAAAAGGAGAGCTTATGTATACTTTTGTAGAAAATATCTTTTTAGGAAAGGAGCTGTATCAAACGATATTAGCTCCTGTATGTAGCAAATACAATATGACACATACGGAAATGATTATTCTGCTGTTTCTGGCAAAAAATCCACAGCTCAACACGGCAACTGATGTTGTAAAGGGCAGACGGCTGACAAAATCTTCCGTATCTATGTCCGTAAGAATGCTTCAGGACAAAGGACTGGTTACAGGTGGCTTTGAAGATGGAAATCATCGTTCCGTTCATCTTAATATTTGTGATGTAGCTGCCAATATCGTAGAAGAAGCGGAGAAAGCGCAAGATGACTATTTTTCTATTTTATCTAACGGCTTTTCAAAAGAAGAGTTAGAAAATTTCCGGAGTTATTTTGATAGAGTATCGGATAATATCAAGTCGTATTATTATAAAAATGTATAAATTGATTTAGAAAGAGGTTAAACATTATGGCTAAAAAACAATTTAAAACAGAGTCAAAAAAATTGATGGATATGATGGTAAATTCTATCTATACCCATAAAGAAATCTTCCTGCGTGAGTTAATATCCAACGCAAGTGATGCGATTGATAAGCTCTATTTCCGTTCGCTGACAGACGATACTGTAAAGCTTACTCACAGTGACTATGAAATCCGTTTGGCAGTTGATAAGAAAACTCGCTCGCTTATCATTACCGACAATGGTTGCGGTATGACAAAGGATGAATTGGAAAACAATCTTGGTACCATTGCCAAGAGTGGTTCTTTTGATTTTAAAAATGATCCCGAAAACAAGAATGGTGAGCAGATCGATATTATTGGTCAATTTGGTGTTGGCTTTTATTCCGCATTTATGGTGGCAGAAAGAATTACTGTAGAAAGCCGTGCTTACGATGCTGATGAAGCATTCTGTTGGGAGTCCGGCGGTGCTGACGGTTACACCATCAAGCCTTGTGAGAAAGAAATTGCCGGTACGGTCATTACGATTTATCTGAAGCCTGATACCGATGATGAAAAATACAGCGAGTATCTGGAAGAGTATAGACTTCGTAGCCTTATCAAGAAATACAGCGACTATATTCGCTATCCGATTCGTATGTTCACTGAGCATAGTCACTTGAAAGAAGGCAGCGAGGAGGAATACGAAACTGTCACCGAAGATGAAACACTCAACAGCATGGTGCCTATCTGGAAGAAAACGGCTTCGGAAGTGACTGAGGAAGCGTACGCACAATTTTATCAAGATAAATATTACGACTATGAGGCACCTCTCAAAGTCATTCGTCAAAAAGCAGAAGGTACCTCTAACTTTGAAGCACTGCTGTTTATTCCGGCACACGCTCCCTTTGACTATTACAGCAAAGATTTTGAAAAGGGGTTGCAGCTATATTCCAGCGGTGTGCTGATTATGGAAAAGTGTAAAGATTTGATTCCTGATCATTTTAGCTTTGTAAGAGGTCTTGTTGACAGCTCTGACCTTTCTTTGAATATTTCTCGTGAAATGCTTCAACAGGATCGTCAGCTAAAAATCATTGCCAAGGCTTTGGAAAAGAAAATTGCAGGTGAGCTTTCTAAAATGCTTGAAAATGACCGAGAAAAATACGAACAATTCTTTAACGCATTCGGTTCGCAACTCAAGTGGGGAATTTATTCCAGCTACGGTAGCAACAAGGATATGCTGCAGGATCTTGTTTTGTTCAAATCCTCCTTGGAAGGTCAATATGTAACCTTTAAAGAGTATGTGTTGCGCATGAAAGAAGGACAGGAGAAAATCTATTATGCTTCCGGAGATACCATGGAGAAGATTGCTCTTTTGCCACAGGTAGAATCGGTTATCAGTCATGGTTATGAAGTGCTGTATTTGACTGAAGATATTGACGAATTTGCCCTTCAGATGCTCCGTACCTATTCGGAAAAGGAATTTCTCAATGTTTGTAAGGAAACCCTTGACCTTGCCAGTGAAGAAGAAAAAGAAAAGCTCAAAATCGAAAATGAACAGGCAACTGATATGTTCAAGTTTATGCAGGAAAGCATCGGCGATGATGTAACAAAGGTACGCTTTACCAACACACTTCAAAATCATCCGGTCAGCCTTTCCAGCGAAGGCAGTGTTTCAATGGGGATGGAAAAAGTTCTCAATAAGATGCCTGGCACCGAAGAACAGCACATTAAGGCAGAAATTGTTTTGGAAATCAATAACGAACATCTTTTGGCGGCAAAACTGAAAGAATTGTTTGAAAATGATAAAGATAAGCTCGCTACCTACAGCAAGATTCTCTTTGCACTGGCACGCCTTGTAAGCGGAATGAGCTTGGATAATCCTGCTGAGATCAGCAACCTTGTGTGTGGACTCATGTTGTAAATCAAACTTGTTGATACAGGGACAGCAAAATGATAATTTTTAGACTCAATAATTTTATTTTGTTTGGTGAAAAAATGAATGCTAAATTAAAAAAATATAGGGAAAAGCATAATTATTCAATCGAAGAACTGGCCTGCTTCTTTAACGATAATGAAAACTTAATAGCTGATTGGGAATCCGGTACAGTGCAACCGACTATTTCGGAATGTATTATTTTAAGCAAATTGTATGGAGTTTCTCTGGACGAAATGTTTTCTGGTTTTGACATAAGTGTTATGTTGCCGCCACATCTAATTGATAAGCTTGAATACCAAGCAAAACTGAATCGTATGGTAAAACGTTGGTACAACTGATTTTTTGCATAAGAAATAACAAAAATATTGTTCTTTGAAAGGAGCTGTTGAAATGAAATATGAGATTGCATACATAAGTAGTTCGGGAAATACTGAAAAGTTGGCGCATGGCATTGCTGACTGTCTTCCGTGCGAAGATACTTTCGTAACGAATCTCTTCTGCGAGGAAATAACAAAACAAGCGGATGTTTACTTACTTGGCTTTGGGATGAAACACGAAGCGATACCGCTTAAAATTATGGATGTGCTTGACGAGTTAGAAGGGAAAACAATACTGTTTTTCGTTACAGCTCCTATCAAACCAACAGAGGCACATGTGAAGGAAGTTGAACGCAAACTGGAGCCCTTTATGCCGAACAATTGCGACTACAGAGGATTGTTCTTGTGTCTCGGTCAGGTTTCGGAGAAAACACTTATGAAACTGCGTACCGTTCTTGAACAGGAACCGGATAATGAACAAGCAAAAGCGGCATACGAGACCTGTCAACAGACTGTCGGACATCCTAATCAAAAGGACTTTGAAGATGCTTATGATTTTGTTTGCAAAAAGTTAAATGTTATATAATAATTTTATAGAAGAAAAATATCAACGAAAGGGAGGAATTTATTATGCCAGGACCCGGAGGAGGATCTCATGGAGGAGGTTTTGGAGGGGGTTCCCGTGGGGGTGGTCACGGGGGTCGCGGCGGCTTCGGTGGAGGACCGAGAGGTGGATACGGTCATGGACCGCATGGACCGCACAGACCGCCCTATAGAGGTGGCATGTTTGGACATCCGTATTACGGCAGGAGAGGTGGATGCTTAGGCAGTTTGGTGGGGATGCTTATGTTTCCTATCATTTTGATTTTAATTGTTGTTGTATTTTTTTTGAGCTTTTTTGGCTCGGCATTTACCAATGTTTCAAGTGGCGGCGAGATTCGGTACGATGAAGCAACTTTTCAGAAGTACGCCAATAAACAATACGCTGCTGAATTTGGCACTTCATCCGCTTATGAGGACAATCTGCTAATCGTTTTTCTCACAAATGAAGAAACAGACGGATATTACACCATTGCATGGGTGGGGGATAATATTAAAACCGATATTACCGCTATGTTTGGTAATGAGCACACCGCCTTTGGACGTGCGGTATTAAGCTCCATCAACAACACATATTATGCTTACTCATTGGGGTCGAATTTAGTATCCGTTATGGACATCATGACGGACAAAGTTACAGAGCTGGGTCTGGAATCTTCCTTTCGCACCAAGTCCGACCATTCCAATATGACAGCATCCCATCTAACCAATCATACGCAGTTGATCGTCTCCGAACAGACCGTCGACATCGCACTTGTCAACTTTACTGAGCAAACGGATATCCCGGTGGTCATTGTATTGGATACGATGGAAAATGTTTTTGGAAAAACCATAGCAACAAGCGATATTATTGCCGTTGTGATTATGATCGCCCTGCTTGTTCTTGCCATTTATCTGATTGTTCGTGCTTTCCGCAAGAGAAAGGAAAATAACGACAGATATACGGACAATGTTTATTAGCAGAAATTCCTTTACAAACCAAAAAAGCATATGTTACAATAGGCAACAGTGAAATGAAAACGGCTATGATGGAGAAAAGTAGGCGTGGAGGAAGCTCAACAGAGAAAGGTATTATAGGCTGAAAGTACCTGGGCAGACGATACGGTGAAGTTCCCTCCGGAGCTCTGTACTGAACCTGCTTTGTGGCTGAAAACGCAGAAGTAGCGGTAGGATACAGCGGGAAGCGCCCGTTACAGCGAAGAGTGTTTGCAGGAACATTGTAAGTTACCTTGTAAGAAGATTAGGTGGTACCGCGGAATTGTGATTTCGTCCTTGTCGTCAAAAAATGACGGCAAGGATTTTTTATTATAAAACAGGAGGTAGAAAAACATGCGGCAGCAATTAGAAGCCATTATGGCAAGAGCAAAAGAGCAGCTGGCAGCAGTGGAAAATCAAAATGCATTGGAAGAAATGCGTTTGCGGTTTTTGGGAAAGAAAGGGGAACTGACCGCCATTTTAAAAGGCATGGGTGGTTTGAGCCCGGAAGAAAGACCGGTTATCGGTCAGTTGGCAAATGAAGTGAGAACCTACATTGAATCTGCCATTGAAACCAGAAAAACAGAATTGGCAGCAAAGGCATTGGAAGAAAAATTAAAAGCAGAAAAACTGGATGTTACCATGCCCGCCAAAAAGATTCATATGGGTGGTGCGCACCCACTGTCCAATGTAATCGAAGAAATCTCTCAGATTTTTATCGGCATGGGATATGAAATTGCAGAAGGTCCGGAAGTAGAACTGGATTACTATAACTTTGAGGCTCTCAATACGCCGAAGAATCACCCGGCAAGAGATGCCCAGGACACCTTCTATTTTACAGAAAATATTTTGCTCCGTTCTCAGACCTCTCCGGTACAGGCCAGAGTGATGCAGAGTCAAAAGCCGCCCATTAAAATCATTTGCCCCGGTAAAGTGTATCGTGCAGATGAAATTGATGCTACCCATTCTCCGGTGTTCCACCAGATTGAAGGCCTTGTCATTGACAAGGGGATTACTATGGGGGATTTGAAGGGTACTTTGGAACTGTTTGCGAAAAATATTTTTGGCGAGAACACCAAGATTCGTTTGCGCCCGCACCATTTCCCATTTACGGAACCCAGCTGTGAAGTAGACGTTTCCTGCTGGAACTGCGGTGGCACAGGTTGCCGTACCTGTAAGGGCGAAGGCTGGATTGAAATTTTAGGTGCCGGTATGGTACACCCCAATGTGCTTCGGGAATGCGGCATTGATCCGGAAGAATACAGCGGATTTGCATTTGGTTTGGGCGTAGAAAGAACCGCCATGGGAAGATTCGGCATTAAAGACTTAAGATTGTTTTTCGAAAACGACTTGAGATTCTTGAAACAATTTTAAGTAAGGAGGGAGTAACGAGATGAAAGCACCCATTAGTTGGTTAAAAGATTATGTAGATATTACAGTTTCTGCAAAAGAATTTGCAGATGCTATGACCATGTCCGGCTCCAAAGTGGAAGAAGTCATTGAAGACGGCAAGGAAGTCAGCAATGTAGTTGTTGCAAAGATTATTGAGATTGAAAAACATCCTGACGCAGATAAGCTGGTAGTAACAAAGGTGGATGTAGGCAACGGCAAGACATTACAAATTGTAACCGGTGCCCCCAATACCCGTCTAAACTCTTTTGTGCCTTTAGCATTGGATGGTGCTGATTTGGCAGGCGGCATTCACATTAAAACAGGCAAGCTCCGTGGGGTGGTATCCGAGGGTATGTTCTGCTCCTGCGAAGAATTGGGTAAGGAACACACAGATTATCCCGGTGCTTGCGATTATGGTCTGTTGATTTTTGAAGATATCGGCTATGATGTAGCCTTTTTGGAAGAGCATAAAGGTATGGATGTCAAAGAATTGTTAGGCATCAATGAAATCACCATTGACTTTGAAATTACCAACAACCGCCCTGACTGTTTTTCCGTCATCGGTTTGGCAAGAGAAGCTGCCGTGACTTTGGAAAAACCTTTCCATCTGCCGGCAATCAAAGAAACCGGCGTAGAGGGTGACCCCAATGATTATGTAAAGGTAACCGTAGAAGCGCCTGACCTTTGTCCTCGTTATATGGCGAGAGTGGTAAAAGATGTGACCATTGCGCCGTCTCCAAAGTGGATGCGTGACCGTCTGCAGGCAAGCGGTGTTCGTGCAATCAATAACATCGTAGATATTACCAACTATGTCATGTTGGAATATGGGCAGCCTATGCATGCCTTTGACTACAGAAATATTGAAAATGGTCATATCATTGTAAGAATGGCACACGAGGGTGAGTGCATCACCACATTGGATGATGAACAAAGAGCATTGAAGCCCTCGCAATTGATGATTTGTGATGAGAAAAAACCAATTGCAGTTGCCGGTGTTATGGGCGGTTTGTATTCCGGTATTCAGGATGACACCACCATGATTGTATTTGAATCTGCAAACTTTGACGGCACTACCGTAAGATTGGGTGCGAAGGATTTGGCCATGAGAACAGAATCTTCCACCCGTTTTGAAAAGGGTTTGGATTTGAATAACTGTGAAGCGGCTATCAACAGAGCTTGTGAATTGATTGAAATCTTAGGTGCAGGTACCGTCGTAAAAGGTGTTATCGATGTAAAGGCGAAAGAAAACTTGCCGGTACAAATTGCATTCCGCCCGGCAAAAATAAATGCATTCTTGGGAACGGATATTTCGGAAGAAAAAATGGTTTCCATTTTAACGGCATTGGGCATGACGATGGAAGATGGCGTGATTACGGTGCCTACTTACCGTCCGGATGTCAAAATGGAAGCAGACGTAGCAGAAGAAATTGCACGTTTTTACGGATACAACAACATTGAGTCCACCTTGCTGGCAGGAAAGGCAACCACCCAGGGCAGAAAAACACCAAAGCAAAAGATGAATGCAAAAGTAAAGGATATTTTGTTTGCGGCAGGTGCCTATGAAATGTTGACCTTCTCTTTTACCAGTCCTAAAATGCACGACAAGCTGCGCTTGGATGCGGCAGACAGCAGACGGAAGGCTTTGGTTATTACCAATCCTTTGGGAGAAGATTTCAGCATTATGAGAACTTCTATGGTGCCTTCTATGTTGCAGGTGATTTCCACCAACTATAACCGCCGTGTAGAAGAGGGCAGATTGTTTGAAATTGCTTACACCTATCACTCTGACGAAGAGGTGCTGGAGCATATTCCGGAACACAGAGAAACTTTGGTTATCGGCGCCTTCGGCAAAGAAGAAGATTTCTTTACTATGAAGGGTATGGTAGAAGAAATTTTGGATGGGTTACGCATTCAAAAATATTCCTTTGAACCATACAGCGAAGATCCTATTTACCATCCGGGCCGTTGTGCAAAACTGATGATTAACGGAAAAGAAGCCGGTATCTTAGGCGAGGTACATCCGTTGACCGCTGCTAACTTTGATTGTCCGGCAAAATGCTATGTGGCAGAAATTTTGGTTGAGGTATTGGCTTCTCATGAAGTAACTATGCCAACCTTTAAAGATTTGCCCAAATACCCGGCAGTTACCCGTGACCTGGCTGTGACTGTGAAGGAAGAAATTCTTTCCGGACAAATTGAGACCATTATTCGTCAACGTGGCGGCGCTATTTTAGAAAGCTACAAGTTGTTCGATGTTTATCAAGGCGCACAGGTGGCAGAGGGCATGAAGAGTATGGCGTACTCTTTGGTGTTCCGTGCGGAAGATAGAACCTTAAACGATGAAGAGATTCAAAAGGTAATGGATAAGATTCTTCATGGTGTCAGAACCCAGTTGGGCGGAGAATTGAGATAAAATTGTCGATTTTTTGTCGAAAATAACTTGCAGATTGCCATTGGAATGGTTATAATGAATGCATCCAATATTTTTTACAAGGAGAAAGATGCATGATGAAAAAAATAACGATTCCAATGGCAATTTTGTTTTTGTTAGTGGTTTGCTTTTCTTCCTCTGTCACGGTGTTTGCAGAAGGAGAAGAAAATGTGGCGCTGGGGAAACCGGTAACATCTTCCGGCTATTATGTGGATGCACCCCAAGATGAAAGTGATGTTCTGGTAAATGATGGTGATTTGGATACCAAATGGTGTGCTAGAATAGAAGATTACATTGATGAAGAAATTGACTTTGACGAAATGGGACACTGGATTATTATCGATTTGGAACAGGAAACGTTGGTTTCTAAATTTGAAATTTATCAGGCTTCTACCGGTGGATTGGATTTAGGAAAATATGAATACAACATGTTGCAGATGAAAGTGGAAGTCAGTGTAGATGGCGAAACTTGGGCGACTTTGGTAGAAGAAGAGGATATGTACGATGATGTGGAAGAGTTAGAAATTTACACCATGGAATTTGATCCTATTTCCATCCGGTACTTTAGAGTCTCTTCTTATGATCCTTCTGATGGAGGAGATACTACCATGAGACTTCCGGAAATTATGGTGTATGCTGCAGCGGCAGGTGCAACGGCAAATCCGTTGCCTACACCAACACCGACGCCGGAACCGACACCAACACCGGAGAAGACAGAAACTCCTAAGATTAC
>CAYMRI010000079.1:0-9259 GCA_964392835.1 uncultured Eubacteriales bacterium | reverse complement strand
CCCCCTCGCTCTTTCACCACCGACAATGCAGCCATGGTGGCCATCGCCGGATATAGACAGTGTTTGTAAAATACCTACGGAAGCAGCAGAGCTTTGAATGAGGCCGGTAAAGACAGCCCCTACTAAAACGCCCAACAATGGATTGGAAAATGCAGTCAACACATCGTTGAATCCATCTAACTGGGTAATGGGTTCCATGGCATCCTTCATCAGTTCCATACCGAACATTAATACCGCAAAGCCTACTAAAATACCACCCACATCTTTTTTCTTTTGCTTTTTGGAGCCCATAATCAGCAAAATACCAATAAAGGCTAACAGCGGAGAGAAGTTAGAAGGCTTTAACAACTCTATAAAGAAATTTCCTTCACTTTCAATGCCGGCCAAACTGAGAATCCAGGCAGTTAAAGTCGTTCCGATATTGGAACCCATAATGACGCCGATGGTTTGCCCCAGTTGCATCACACCGGAATTTACAAGGCCAACCAGCATAACAGTCATGGCAGAAGAAGACTGAATGGCAATGGTAATACCGGCACCCAACACCAAACTTTTAATGGGATTGGAAGTCATCTTCTTTAACAATTGTTCCAGTTTTCCACCGGCCATTCTTTCTAATCCTGAAGACATGGTGTTCATGCCAAAAAGGAAAAAAGCAAGACCTCCTAGTAGTGTAAATAATGAAAAAATCAATTCGGTAGTTGTCATAGGTATCCTCCTGTGCTACGTTATAAGCAACATACACATCTATAATACCCTGTTTTAGAGGTTAAAATCAATAGCTTTTGGGAAAAATGATGGTAACTGTAGTCCCTACCCCTAATTCACTTTGCAAAGAAACCGTGGCATTGTGGTACATGGCGCCGTGTTTTACAATGGAAAGCCCAAGACCGGTACCGCCGATTTCTTTGGAATGACTTTTATCCACCCGGTAAAACCGTTCAAATACCCTTGCCTGCTCTCCCGCAGGAATGCCGATTCCGGTATCTTTCACAGAAAAAATTACCTGTTGTTCCGTTTGTTCCAAGCGAAGGTCGATACTTCCGCCTTCTCGGTTATACTTAATGGCGTTATCGCACAAATTAAATATCATTTCATCCAAAATGTGGGAAACCCCTTTGATGGTTGCCCGTTCTCCACGGAGAGAAAAATGTATATTTCTTTTTTCAGCCAAAGGTTGCAGCCGCTCCATTACCGCATCTACAACGCCAAGGAGTTCCACTTCCTCCTGCTCTACCGGAGCCGTATTTTCATCCAACTGGGATAGCCGGATAATATCTCCCAAAAGGGTAATCAATCGTTGAGACTCCTCATAAATATTGCCTGCAAAACGCCCAACATCCTCCGGCTTTGCAATACCATTTTGAATAATTTCCGCAAACCCGGAAATGGAAGTCAAAGGCGTCTTTAATTCATGGGAAACATTTGCCGTGAATTCTCTGCGCAACTGCTCTCTCTCTTCTCGCTCCGTCACATCCAAAATCAAAATGACTGCACCAATCACAGCCGCTTCATCATAAACCGGATTGGCAATTAATTGATAGAGCCGCCCGTCCAAAGACATAGTTTGCTCGTTATGCTGCCCTGCCAAAGCCAAGTCCAATGTTTTTCTAAAATTCGCGCTGCGGTTTAAGGTTAAAACACTTTGTCCTTCTTCTACTTTATCAATTCCCAAAAGGCGCTTGGCGCTGGCATTGTAAGAAAGCACTTCTGTATGGTGGTCAACCACCAATAAGCCTTCACTCATATTTTCCGTAATGGTTGTAAATTCCTGTTGCCGGCGCTCCAGTTCAGCCATCTGCGTTCTGATTTGCTGATTTTGTTTGGCAATTCGCCGCAACATGGGGGTTAACTCCTCATACGTCTCCACTTCTTCCGGATGTTCCAAATCAATATTATTCAATGGCTTTACTACTTGTTTTGCCACGCGGCCTGCCAACACCCCGGACAATACCAATGCTAAAATCAGCACAATGGAAACCGGTTGCAATACCCCAATCAACAATACCCACACAGAGGACTGATTGGTAGAAACACGAAGAATGGTGTTATCTGTTAATTTCACCGCATAATATACGGTAGTTTGCGCCAATGTGTCGGAATATCTGTGACTTTCCCCGGTTCCATCCGCTATGGCTTCCTTGACTTCCTCTCTGTCCAGATGATTTTCCATAGTTGCCACATCTGCCCAAGTATCATACAGAACCGTGCCATTTTCATCAATCCAGGTAATACGGTTCCCGGTACCATGTTCCTGCAACTCCTGTAAATAGGTCAGCCCTTCCATTTCAATGCCTTGCGCCACATAAATTGCCTCGTTTTTTAACTGGGTCTTATATTGGTCGAAAAAATATTCATACAACATACCCATAATAAACACCAAACTGGCCACCAAAACGGCAAGTGCTACGATAAAAATACTTTGAAAAATTCGTTTTGTCATGCTTTCTCACCGCCTATTTTATAGCCTACACCGCGGATTGTTTCAATGTAATCTCCACAGGGTCCAAGTTTTTGCCGCAAAGTTCTGATATGGACATCCACCGTCCGGCTCTCACCATCAAAGGCATATCCCCAGATTTCATTTAAAATCCGGTCCCGGTCCAGTACGAACCCTTGGTGTTTGAAAAGAAAGCATAGCAGTTCAAATTCCTTTAAGGTAAGCGTAATTTCTTTTCCCTCTGCTTTGACAATATGCTTGGAAGGACTGACAAAAAGGCTGCCTAACTGATAATCAGAATTCTTTTCACTATGGCTGCTACGACGTAACAATGCCCGCACCCTTGCTGTCAACTCCATCATGCCAAAAGGCTTTGTAATATAGTCATCAGCGCCTTGGTCCAGTCCTACCACCTTGTCATATTCGCTTCCCTTTGCCGTCAACATCATAACGGGAATGTGCTGGGTGTCCGGTTCGCTGCGCAGTTTTTTCAAAACTGCCAAGCCGTCTTCTTCCGGCAACATGATATCCAACAAAATCAAATCTGGAAGCTTTTGTCCCATAGCCTCCCAGAACAGGGATGGTCTCTCAAACCCTTTCGCTTCTTGAACCGTGCTGTTTAAGGTATAAATGACCAGTTCCCGGATATTATTATCATCTTCTAAAAAATAAATCATAAGTACTCCTTTTTTAAATCATTTGCTGCTCATTAATCAGTAATCGAAACTGCAATCCTAATGTATTTGCCGCCTTCTGACATAATACCATTCTGGAAAGAAAAATCTCAAAGTAATTCATTACCGAACTATAGTGGGTATCTACGGTCAATTTCAATTTAATCAGTGTATGTTCTTGATTAATTTTTAATTCTGCTTTTTTTACAGAATAGTTCACTCTATCATGAATATCAAAGGTAGCGACATCGGTATTTCTTACCCGGCTTCGACGCACATCCGATTTGTCCGCCAAAATCAAAGCTGCTGCTACCGCATTGACAGGAATGCCCGTGCCTTCATCGTGATTTCCAATGGCAGATACAATGGTAGAAAGTTCCTCTACATCCATATCCATCTTATCCAGGATACGAAATGCCATGACCGCACCGCTTTGAGAGTGGTCTACCCGGTTTACCAGATTGCCGATGTCATGTAAGTATCCCGCAATCTTGGCCAGTTCCACCTCTCTTGGAGAATAGCCCAATGTTTCCAATATATATCCGGCGGTTTCTGCCACTTTCGTTACATGGGCAAAACTGTGCTCCGTATACCCTAAGGTTTTTAAAGTTTCATCTGCTCTGCGAATATACGTCTGAATGGCCTTGTCTTCTTTCAATGCGTCAAATGTAATCACGATTTATATCTCCTCTTCTTTCCGGTGCGTGCCGGTAATAGAATATTCCACCCATTCTGCAATGTTTACTGCATGGTCGCCGATTCTTTCTAAATATTTAGCAATCATCAGCAGGTCAATGCACACTTCCCCTTGGGTTGCATCCTCTGCTAAAAGAGAAATCAGCTCTTTCTTTACCTCGTCAAACTTTCGGTCTACTTCGTCATCCGCTTCCATAACAGCCTGTGCCAGTTGCAAATCTTTTTTCACAAAGGACTCAATGCTGTCTGTTACCATTTGGCTGGCTGCAGAAGCCATATCTTGAATGTGAATCTTGCTTCTTGCATCATTATCCTTGATGAACATGGTAATTTCCGCAATATCTGCCGCCTGGTCGCCGATACGCTCCATGTCGGAAATCATTTTTAATGCAGAGGAAATTTGCCGCAGGTCTCTGGCAACCGGTTGCTGTTGCAACAACAGTTTCATGCAGAGGGCTTCAATGTCTCGCTCCATTTGGTCAATTTCTTCTTCTGCCGAAAAAC
Organism: uncultured Eubacteriales bacterium; assembly: GCA_964392835.1. Classification (GTDB taxonomy): domain Bacteria; phylum Bacillota; class Clostridia; order UBA1212; family CASDQQ01; genus CAYMRI01. The sequence continues at coordinate 4,945 of CAYMRI010000079.1, read as the reverse complement.
ATTTTTCCGCCATTTCCTTATTCTCTTTTAGCAGTGCTTTTGCTGCAGCGGAAATGGCATCCTCGCACAGCGCACCCATTTTAATCAGTTCTAAATTCAGTAACTCCAATTGCTGGTCAAATCGATTTCGCATTATCCGAACCTCCCTGTAATGTAATCTTCTGTCCGTTTATCCAGTGGCATGGAAAACATTTTTTCTGTGCTTCCCATTTCTATGACTTCCCCCAGTAGAAAGAATGCCGTTTTATCCGAAATACGAGCTGCCTGCTGCATGTTATGGGTTACCATAACTATAGTATATTGTTTCTTGAGCTCAACTGCAAGGTCTTCTATTTTAGAAGTGGATATGGGGTCCAATGCAGAGGTGGGTTCATCCATTAAAAGCACTTCCGGCTGTACCGCCAAGGCTCTGGCAATACAAAGTCTTTGCTGCTGACCGCCGGACATCCCCAGGGCATCCTTCTTCAAACGGTCTTTACATTCGTCCCAAATTGCTGCATCCCGCAGGGATTTTTCTACAATCTCATCCAATTTTACTTTGGAACGCACGCCATGGGTTCTGGGGCCAAATGCCACATTATCATAAATACTCATGGGAAAGGGGTTTGGCTTTTGAAACACCATTCCCACACGTTTTCTAAGCAAATTAATATCCATATCGCCATAAATATTTTCTCCGTCCAGTAACACCTGTCCGGTAATCTTACAACCTTCCACCAGGTCGTTCATGCGGTTTAAACATTTCAACAACGTAGACTTTCCGCATCCGGAGGGGCCGATAAATGCCGTAATTTCCTTTTCCGGCAACTGCAGACTTACAGTTTTCAATGCTTGAAAATCCCCGTAATATAAATCCAGATTATTAATTTCAAATTTATTCATAATTAGTACCTCTTTCCGATTTTCTTTGCAGCCCAGGAAGAAAGTGTATTGATGCCGACTACCAATACCAACAACACCACTGCCGTTGCATATGCTTGCTGCGTGTAAAGTCCTTCATTAATTAATGCATACATGTGAATTGCCAAGGTTCGTCCGCTTCCCATGACATTTTCCGGAATACCCGGTACCGTACCTGCGGTATAAATCAAAGCTGCAGTTTCTCCTACAATTCTACCGATGGCCAAAATGACGCCTGCCAAGATTCCCGGCATGGCAGAGGGCAGGATAATTCGAAATACGGTACGAAGTCTGCCTGCGCCAAGGCCAAAACTACCTTCCCGGAAAGAGTCCGGCACCGCCAGGAGTGCTTCTTCAGTGGTACGCATAATTAAAGGCAGTATCATAATCGCCAAGGTTAAAGCTCCGCTAAGTAAGCTGTACCCCCAACCCAAAGATATGTTGAATGCCAAAAAGCCAAACAAACCATAGACAATGGAGGGTATACCGGAGAGGGTTTCCGCCGTCATCCGTACGATTTTCACTAATTTGTTACCTTTCTTTGCATATTCCACCATATAAATGGCAGCCCCGATGCCCAGCGGCACTGCAATCAGCAAAGATAACAGCGTCATGGTAATCGTATTGATAATGGCCGGCATCATGGAAACATTTTCCGAGGTATATTCCCAGGCAAACAAGTCTAAAGAAAGATTGGGAACCCCTTTTATGAGAATATATCCTACCAATGACAGCAGCACGGCAACGGTAATAATCGCCGAAAGCGTTACCAGAATGCGCAGGAGAAGAGAGCCAAGATGTTTTTTATAATAAGTCATCTATTTTTCCCTCCTTTTCAGCAATGAGAAGGAAATATTGATTAGCAGAATAAACACAAACAGCACCACGCCTGTAGCAATCAGCGCTTCTCTGTGCAAGCCTTCTGCATACCCCATTTCCAATACAATATTTCCCGTTAAAGTACGGACCCCGTCTGTGAGGCTGTCCGGTATAATGGTCTTATTCCCTGCAATCATAATGACTGCCATGGTTTCTCCTATGGAACGACCTACCCCTAAAATGACGCCTGCAAAGATGCCGGATTTGGCTGCGGGCAGCGTAGCCGCAAACACGCTTCTTTCATGGGTTGCACCCAGTGCCAACGAACCCTCGTAGTAGGAATTGGGCACAGCCCGAATGGCAGATTCAGACACGTTGATAATGGTAGGTAAAATCATAATGCCCAACAGAATAGAAGCCGCCAACACGCTTTTTCCACTGCCCCCAAACAAATCCTGCAATATGGGCACAAGCACAACCAAGCCAAAAAAGCCATACACAATGGAAGGAATGCCTGCCAACAGTTCCACCGCCGGTTTTAATATTTTGTATAACTTTGGCGGACAGAAGCGCGCCATGAACACTGCGCATAAAATACCAATGGGTACGCCCACCAAAATAGAGCCTGCCGTTACATAAATACTACCGATAATCATTGGGAAAATGCCGTAGAGACCTTCCAGCGGTTTCCAATCCATACCAAATAAGAATTCTCCCACACCGATTTTTCCAATGGCCGGTACGCCGTTTGCAAAGAGAAAAATGCAGATTAGCGCCACTGCTATAATAGAGCAGCAGGCGCTGAGCAAGAACATAATTTTCATAAAAACTTCTTTGAATTGTTTCATTGGCTTATCCTTCTAATGCAGACCATTCTGTTACTTCGCCCAAATAGATGTTCATTACTTGTTCTGTGGTTAAGTTCTCCACGCTGTTTTCCTTGTTTACGATAACTGCGATACCGTCCATTGCAATGGTGGTTTCCGTTAACCCTTTTGCCAGTTCTGCCTCTTTTAAGTTTCGGGAAGCCATACCAATGTCACAAGTACCATCCGCAGCTGCCGCCACGCCGGAGCTGGAGTCGGTCATTTGAATATCGATGGTAGCATTGGGGTTTATTTTTAAGTAAGCTTCTTTTAATTTTTCCATCACCGGTGTTACAGAAGAAGAACCGCCTACCACAATCTTACCGCTTGCTGTTCCGCCGGAGAATGTACCGGTGTTGCCTTGGCTGATGTAACCACTATCTTCAATTACCTGTTGTCCTTCTGCACTCATGATAAATGCTGCGAAGTCGGTTGCCAATTCACTTAAATCTGCTTTGGTGGCAATATTAAAGGGGCGGGCTGCTTTGTAAGTGCCATTCTTGATGTTTTCTACCGTTGCTTCTACACCGTCAATTTTTATTGCCTTTACTGTGTTTTGGAGGGCGCCTAGCGATGTATACCCAATTGCATTTTTATTGCCTTCTACAGATGTCATCATCACTGCAGTACTGTTGGTTACTTCTGCTTCTTTTGTGGTCTTATCTACTTTATTTCCTTCCGTATCCTTCTGTTCAATCCCGAACAACTCAATAAATGCACCTCTTGTGCCGGAGCCATCTTCTCTTGTTAACACGGTAATGGTGTCATCTGTTGCACCGTTTCCGCAGGAGGCTACAACACACATTACCATTAACATTGCACATACACAACCAATTACTTTTACGAATCTTTTTTTCATAATTTTTTTCTCCTTTTCTCTCTTTCGTTTTTACAATTCCACTATACCGCTGCAACGTTAAATCCAAAATCATACTTATGTTAAGGATTGGTAAAAAATTGTGATTTCATACAAAAAAAGAGTGCCACATTCAGGGACTCTTAGATTGCCGACAAACCCACTAGATACTTGGAGTCCTATCTTTTTAACTACATTTTCTTTCAAAATTCCTTTTTGTAGTTAATCCTTTTCCTGTGATGCGCATGTAACAAGCCAATTAACTACAAGCAGTGAAAAAAGTCATCAATTTGCAGTTAACTATAACTACGTTTTTCTGTGAAAGTGCTATTTTATAGTTAAAAGTTCCCCGCAGTGATTCGCCGGCAAAGATTTTTATCTACAAATTTCCTAAAAAAGACCAATTTGAAGTTAACGAAGAATTGCTTAAAAACCCTATGTTCTTTTGAAACATAGGGTGTGTCAGGAACTCTGCTTTATTTGTAAAAATATTTTTTCAAAATCACTACCATGCCTAAATCCTCTATACGGCGTACAATACCTGTTGCTTTCATATATAAATCTCCTTTAAATTCAAATCGTGATACTATTATTTGTGATTAAAGGGAATTTATACTGTTGGATTTTACTTTTTGGATTGGTTATGATATAATAAATTATAGGTGGTGAATCAAATAATGAGCGAACCTATTTATTTTTCAAAAATTGAATTTATTGAAACTATAGGATACGGAAATCCTGATAGTATAATATTATTAAATTTACCAGAGCGAGAACTTTCCTATCAAGTATTTAAATGGAAATATCAATCTCCCGCAATTCAAGGTACAGAAACAGAAGAATGGAATGGGAAACTAAATTCTTATGATACCAGATATCCTGCGAAATGGATTTCTTCTCAAAAAACAAATTTTAAACCGACTCTTTATAAAGATGAACATTATGAGCAAGAAGTGATTTTTTCTTATGGAATTAAATTGACAGAAGTACAAACGGAAAAATTGCTTCCGTTATGCAATGCACTTGATTTTGAGCCTTTTCGAGATAGAGAAATGATAATGGGCGAGGAGGGTTATTGCGGATATCGCGATGAAGTGCGAGTTAAATTTAGAGGGATAACGGATTCTTATATTCCCTTATTAGAGTTGCCAATGTACTATTATTATGATAGTGAGCATATTTGGCCGAGCGAAAAATTATATCGCCATATAATTAAAAACATCTTTGACAAGCAAAAGAAAATGAAGGGATGGTACACTACTTACGGTGGTTTTTCTTTGCCAATATAACTGTAAAAGCGAGGTGAAATTCACCTCGCTTTTGCTATGTATAAAAACCGCCAAAAACCCTTTTTTGGCACCAATGCGTTCAGCGGGGCAAACCAACGAAATCCTAGTGTTTATGTGAGTTTCAGGCGGTTTGCCCTATTATAACGCATTCCTCTATTCTACGAACTATTCCTGTTGCTTTCATATATACATTTCTCCTTAAATTACAAATTGTG
>CAYMRI010000078.1:0-9261 GCA_964392835.1 uncultured Eubacteriales bacterium | reverse complement strand
GACTCAAACACATAGAGATTGCAATGCAATGTACAGGGCTGAAAAATGCTGCAGAAGTTATGGATTGGGTACAAACTAATTTGTCTGCGTATTCTGCTACAGCGGTAAGTGGAAGTGAAATTATTGCAGAATGTTTTGCTGATGTGTATGGAAACAAAAAAACCTCAAAATTTGCATTGTACTTTGTGAAAGAATGTGGTAGAATGCTAATATAAGAAAGGGGACGTAAATTATGACAGCAAATAAAGAAGCGTTATATTGGAAAACAAATAAGGATTGGTATCGCATCAATTCCGAGAAAGGTTGTTACGAATTAACAGACAAAGCCCCGGAAAGAGCAAAAAAAAGTTTTGAATTATTTATGTCAAAATAGGCAAAAGAATATTTGAAAAAGAATACTTGAAAAAGCACTTTGCAATCAACTTGCAAGGTGCTTTTATTTTTGTAAAAGAGGTGTTGGAAGAGGGCGATAAGTATAAACGGGAAAGAATATCCCTTATTATCAGAAGCAATTGCGGGAGGCCTTTTTCATCCGAATTGCAGGCATACCGGAACAACCTGGATAGAAGGTGTATCACAGTTACCTAAAGCGCTAGATAAAAAGAAAATTCGAGAAACATCCGAGTTAGAGCAAAAGCAACGGAAACTGGAAAGAGAGATTCGCAAGCTAAAAAGATTGGAAGCTGGCTGCTTGGATGAGACAGGCAAACAAATGTATCGCCAACAACTCAAAGGGAAGCAAGCAGAACTAAGAGGATTTATTTCGGACCACAGTGAAATCTTGCGCCGGGAATACTGGAGAGAAAAGGATAGGCTGGGAAGTTATAATAAAGCAGAGGAATTAGCTCCACAGCTAAAAACAAGCGGAGCGCTAAGTCATTATTCCAAAGAGCAAATCGAGCAAATGGCACAAGAAACGAAAGAGATTGCTGACAAATATACAAAAAATGAAAGCAAATGGAGTGGAAAAACCGTTATTCTTAGTGATGATTATGAAAAATATGATTGTGCAAAAAGATGGAATTGCGATATTGCAACAAAGCGGTATACATCGAAATATGCACTATTACACGAACAATTGCATGCCCATTCTATAAGTTACTATGGGATTGATGAATATATAGTAACAGCAAACATTGAAGAAGGAACAATAGATTTATTAGCAGAGGAAATAGCAAAACAAGAGGGAATACCTATTGAATCCTCCGGTTATGAAACCGAAAAAGGTGCGATAAGAACAATTAATAGGATTCTAAATATATATGACACAGATTTAGAAATTGCTAAAAATTTAATTGACATTCCTGCCCCGGAAAGATATGATTATCTATACAAACAATGTATGCGAAGAGCTAAAATATTTAGACTAAACGAAGCGGAATTTGCAAGCATAATGGAAGCTTTAGAGGTGTTAAGATGAAAAAAGTTTTTCCGGAAAGAAAAGAAAAATATACTGCAGAAGAGGTAATTGAGCTAACGAGACCAAATACATCCTTTACAGAGGATGAGTGGTTGGAAGTTGATAAAATTATGATGGAATTTTTAAAAGGAGACAATCCGGAGGAAGAAAAAGAAAAAGTAAGGAAATATGCTTGTCGTGAATCGTTATACATGATTGTATCTGGAATTGAGTTGAAAAGAGGAAAAAAATCTAAGCAGCCGTAAAAAGCTGCTTTTTTATTATCCCAAAGAAAGGAGGAAGACCATGAAAGTAAAGACTGTAAGAGAATTTTTTGACAGAAAAGAAAGAGTGCTCCGGACACCTGGAAAAACCACGGAAGTATTTGAGGTTACACCGGAAAGATACAAACAAATCCAACAATATGTGGAAGTTGTTGAAGAGAAGAAAGAATCAAAAAAAGAAAGCAAGGAAGAATGAGTCGAAAGACTCTTTTTTTTAATGCCCAAAACGTGCTTATGGCTTAAAACTGTGTATGGAATCTAACAGCCGACGGGCTATAAATGGAGGTAAAACATGCTTAAAAGAATCAACCTGCAGTTGTTTGGAAAGGAAGAACCGAATAACACACAGCAGACAAATGCCGAAGAGGGCGCAAACGTAGAGAACCAGGGAGGTAACAACACCGAAGGAAACACCGGTAGCACCGATAACGCAGAAGAGGGCGAAAAGCTTCACATGCAAAGCTTGTGTGCAATTGCGCATATGACTTCAACTCTCCAAGGATATATTCGTATGAAGATATACAACCACTACCGCAAACACTGGCTTGGGGCATACTGGCAAGACAATGGCATAACCGTTATTCCGACTATCAGTTGGAGCGACAAGGAAAGTTTTGGCTGGTGTTTTGATGGTGAACTGGTAGGCGGTACTGTGGCTGTTTCCAGCGTCTATGTAACATTGGACTATAAAGACGAGCCAAAGTTTATTACATACTACAGCAAAGAGAACAAACGCTCAAAGCAAATTGATTTAGACAACTTCCATAAAGGGGTAAAAACCCCACATACGCACCACGGGTATAACCACAGTGAAAATGATGGACCAAAGGGTGCAACTAATGTAACACCAGAAGAACGAAAGATGGTTGAAAGGGTAACGAAACTATGGTACGATAAACACGGTAAGTCGTAGTGAAAGGAGCAGCACGCGTTGATGGACGAAGTCTCGGTGCAAGTCCGAGCGCTTACCATAAGGACGTAACCTAATTGGCTATGTCCTTTTTTATTTTTACATCGCAGGGTGGGGAAATGGTATCCCGCAGGCCTCCTAAGCCTTGAGAAAGTGTGTTCGACTCGCGCCCCTGCAACCAACAAAATTTACAAGGAGGTATGCCCAAAGGAAAGAGCAAGAAGGATTAACTGAACAACAAAGAATTTTTGCAGAGGAATATGTAAAAACCGGAAAGCAAAGAGAAGCTGCTATTGCTGCAGGCTACAAAGCAGAGTCGGCTTCGCAACAGGCAAGCAGATTGTTAAAAAAAGATAAGGTCCTCGCGTACGTGCGGGCGTTGCGCGCGCAAGCTGCAGAGGGCGTATGCCTCCAAGTAGAGGATGTACTAAGAGATTTAATTGAAATTAAAAATAGGTGTATGCAAGCTGTTCCGGTTCAAGTATTTTATGAGCTTCTTTTAGTGTCATAGCTGGTCCTCCTTTTGGGTGGATAAATTACCTGAAATTAGTAAGGCGTTCGATTTTCTTTTTTAGGATTGTTTGATGATTGCTATGAAAAAATACCTCCTATATGGTTGTGAGATGATTATGACACACAACCATATAAAATGCGACAAAAAATGGCCATTTTATGCGTATTTGCGAGGCTTTTTATATAAAAATATGGTTACGAGAGGCCCCCCCTTTTTTTTGCAAGAGCGTGAACAGTAACTGAACCTTAAGAAAACGATTATGAGTCCCTTTTATCGTACTCTATTTCATGTTATAATACCCTTATACATATTTTTCTAAAGGAGACAGACCATGCCAAAAGGAACCAATCAAAAACTGAAATTGCTATATCTGATGAAGATTTTTCTGGAGCAGACGGATGATGACCATGCGCTGACCACGCCGGAATTAATTGCGGCTTTAGAGACCTATGGCATTACAGCGGAGCGCAAAAGTATTTACAACGACATTGATGCGTTGCAGGATTATGGGCTGGACATTGTTGAGCGAAAGCAAGGAAAGAACACTTACTATCATGTAGGCGAGCGTCAGTTCCAGCTACCGGAGTTAAAACTTTTGGTGGATGCGGTGCAGTCTTCTAAGTTTATTACTGAGAAAAAATCCAATGAGCTCATTAAGAAGATTGAGAGCTTGACCAGCAGATATGAAGCCAAAAATTTGCAGCATCAGGTTTATGTGATGGGCAGAGTAAAGACTTCAAATGAAAAAATATATTACAGCGTGGACACCATTCATGAGGCAATCAGTAATAATGTAAAGGTGCAATTTCAGTATTATCAATGGTCGGTGGACAAACAACAGGTGCTAAGGCGGGACGGGGCATTTTACTGTATCAGCCCTTGGGCGCTTACCTGGGATGATGAAAACTACTATATGATTGGCTTTGATAGTCAGGCTAACAAAATCAAACATTACAGGGTGGATAAGATGAAAAATCTGTCCTTGATAGAAGGAGAACGAAGAGAAGGGCAGGAGCACTTTAAAGAATTTAATATAGCAAAATATGCCAAGCAGGTTTTTTCTATGTTTGGTGGAGAATTGCAACGGGTAAGTCTTGAATTTGAAAACAATCTGGCCGGTGCGGTTCTAGACCGTTTTGGACAGGACATTATTATTACTAAGAAAGGTGACAATCATTTTACAGTCAGTGTAGAGGTGGAAGTGAGCCCGCAGTTCCTGGCTTGGGTCATTGCTTTGGGCGCCGGTGCAAAAGTGGTGGCACCGGATGCAGTTGTAGCGCAGATGCGAGCGGAAGCAAAGCGATTGATGGAGACGTACGGAATCTAAACTTCTTTTACAACAAATGGGAGCGGAGAGGTTAAACATGAGCAGATTCAAAATGTAAAGTTAAAATATGTATATTTTTATTTAATCCCTTCATTATTGGAAAGACCTTTGGCAGTGAAGTATGACAAAAACAAGGTGTTCCCACCGACAAGCATTGAATGTGAAATTTTATTTTACAGTACATATGAAAATACAGTTATTATTGAAAAATTAGGGAAAAATAACAGCGACCAAAGAACGAAGAATTATTATGCTTTGATAAAATTGTAAGCCCCATATTGCAGCCACTTGTTTTCCATATTATAATACTTTCATAGCCATTCAAGAAAGAGGGAAATCCTTATGAAATATTGTAAAATGATTGCCTGTATATTGGGAGGGATTCTTATGCTGACTGGGTGTACTACCAATCAAAAGGATCCGGCAAAAACGCCGGCACCGTCAGATTCTACCATAAAAACCGCAAAAGACATACTGTATACAGCATTTACCTCCGGGGATGTATCCCTCCGGCCGCGGCCGTTATTTTTCTGGAACACAACCCTTGCAAAGATGAACGAGGAGGAGTTGCGTACTATTATCCGTCGCAGTTATGAAGAATGCGGCTACGGTGGATTTGGCATTTTACCCTATTGGATGGAAGGCTATCTAACTGACAAGTATTTTGACTTGTATGAAGCGGTACTGGAAGAAGGCTCCAAATATGGCATGCAATTTTCTCTCTACGACGAAAATGGTTTCCCTTCTTATACGGCAGGGGGCTATCTGGCAGAACAATATCCCGAACTTACCGCCAAGCGCCTAGATAAAATAGAGGTTGCAGGAAAGGATGGACAGACATTGATACTGGCTATTCCGGAGGGCACCTATATGGGCGCAGTGCTCATGAATACCGATACCTATGAACGGATGGATGTTTCTGATAAAGCGGTGTTTCAAACCAATACCGAAACAGTAGATACGAAACAAAACCTGCCGGGCTACTATTCCTCCAGTGATTTTTCTGCAGATTATATAGCTGAGTATGGTTTTGATGAAAATACGGCTACTCGCTGGAATGCAGCAGACGGCACCTCCGGCAACCAGTGGCTGATGGAAGTTTTTGACAGGGAAGTGACCATTGACAAAGTGACCATCTCTGAGGCCTTTGACCGCATTCGCTCCTTTGACATTCAATATTGGGACGGCGCAAAATGGATGACCTGCGCATCCGGCACTACTGTTGGAGCCAATAAGACTGTGACCTTTGATGCAGTAAAAACAACTCGTATCCGGCTTTATGTCAACCAAATTTCCAGCGACAGCGTCTCCATTTGGGAATTTGCCGCTTACTATGGCAATGAAAAAATCAAAACGGACGCTTCGGCAGCCATCAAACAAGGCAACTACATTCAATGTACAGTACCGGAAGGCAACTGGAAGCTGATGGTGTTCAACTGTGTCAAGGACGGCACCAAGGGTATGGACTATTTGTCCAAAGAGGCGGTGAGGGCTTACATTGACATTACTTATGAGGCCTACTATCAGCGTTTTGAAAAATATTTCGGCACCACCATTACCACGGCGTTCTATGATGAATCCTGCTTTTGGCCGTCCAATCAGAATTACGGGGTAGAAGGGGCACGCTTTTGGACACCTAGTTTTAATGAAGATTTTGCCCGTATTTATGGGGAGGATGTGAATCCCATTCTTTATTATCCGGCTTTGTTTGAGGATATCGGAGAGGACACCGTAGAGGCCAGAGACCGCCTGGAATATGTGCGGACTACCCTGTTTGCGGAGAACTATATCGGCCAAATTGACCAATGGTGTAAGGACCATTCCATTCAGCTTACCGGTCATATGAATGAAGAACAGTCCAAGAACCCTGTGGGCATCCATGGCGACTTAATGCGCGTTTTTCAACATCAAGCCATCCCCGGGATTGACGTTATTTGGAATTACGGGCAGTCCCAAACTGCCTATAAAATTGTCTCCTCTTCTGCCTACAACTGGGATAAGCAGCTGGTTATGGTAGAGGCTTTTGGAGACATTTCTTCAGCAACACCGGAAACATTGTATAAAATCACTATGGACCTGTATGCCAAGGGCATTAATTTCATGGTGCCCCATGCAGTATGGTATGACATGAATAATGTAGTATTTAAACCGGAACTTTCTTATCGAAATCCCCAGTTTGCGTCGGAACTCTCGGCGTATAGCGAATATGTTTCCCGGTTGAATGCTGTTTTGCAACAAGGTCGTCATGTTGCAGATATTGCCGTACTCTATCCCATTGATTATTTAGAATCTGAATTTTGGTTTAACGGCACCTATAACGAACCGGCCAAAGCCAATTATATGGAGGTAGGGGAATACCTATCTTTAACAGCCCGCCACGATTTTACCTACTTACATCCTGATGTGCTGGATGGCAACTGTACCGTGGAAAACGGCATATTGAAACTGAACAATGAAAATAACTATGAAAGTTATAAGGTGGTGGTGATGACGGGCAGTAAAGTCATCAGTTTGAAAAACCTGCAAAAAATCTACGATTTTTGGCAGAGTGGCGGTTCCGTCATTGCGGTGGGAACCTTGCCTTCTAAGGGCATTGCTGTCTCCGAGGATGCAGCGGTGGTTGCACTGATTGATGAAATGTTTGCAGAGGACGTTACTGTCAGCGCAGCCGGTGGCAAGGCAATTCAGATAAGAAAAGCCAACCAATTGAATCAGGCGTTGGAACAGGCTACTGCCAGCTATGATGTACAGATTAGCGGTGTGCCGGAAATATTGGATGGTGGGAATTTTTCCTATATCCATAAGGTGATAGCGGATTGTGATGTTTGGTTCTTTGCCAACTCTTCTGCTACAGAATTTACGGCTGAGGTTACCTTGGATGGAGAGTACCCCGCTTTGGAACTTTGGGACCCGACAACCGGTGAAAAGTCCGCTTTGGAGAGCCAAGTAGTGGATGGGAAAACGACCATAGCAGTATCTTTTGCCGGCGTAAGTTCTGTGTTTGTGGTAGAGGGGTAGAATTATGGTAGAAGTAGTTGCGGCACTTATCTGGAAACAAGATAAATTTATGATATGCCAGCGACCGGCGCACAAGAAAAGAGGCCTTCTTTGGGAGTTTGTGGGGGGTAAAGTAGAACCTGGGGAAACCTTGCAACAGGCCCTTGTGCGGGAATGTCGGGAGGAGTTAGATGTAACGCTGTCGGTGGGGGATGTTTTTATGGAAGTAGACCATGTATATCCGGATATTACCATACATTTGACATTATTTCATGCTGCTATAGCAGAAGGGGAACCTCAAAAATTAGAACACAACGACATTCGCTGGATTTCCCCGTCAGAAATTCCTCAGTATACCTTTTGCCCAGCGGATAAAGAAATTTTGGAAAGAATTATCGTGTTGACAAATACGCTTAATTAATTTAAACTAGTAAGCAAGAAAGTAAACAGAGGGAGGGAAGTATGTCCAACATTGATGTAATTATGAAATTAGCAAAAGAAAATAATGGAACGATTACATCGTCTATGGTGGATAAAGCTGGTATTTCAAGAGGGAGCCTTAAATATGTAGTTGATAAGGGACTTTTGGAACGCACTTCCCGCGGTGTTTATGTTCTTCCTGATGTTTGGGAAGACGAGCTGTTTCGGCTACAGTCAAGATTTAAAAAAGGAATTTTTTCTCACGAGACGGTTTTGTTTTTATATGATTTGACTGATAGGACGCCCAATCGCTTTGATATGACCTTTCCAAACACTTACAACCTTTCTTCTGTAAAAAGAGAGAAAGTAAATTGTGCACAGGCAAAAGAGCCTCTTTACAGCCTAGGTGTTGTAAAGATGAAAACACCTTTTGGCAATGAAGTACAAGGATATTGTGTTGAAAAAACACTATGTGATATTTTAAAAACAAGAAGGAATACAGATATACAAGTTGTTGCAGATGCATTTAAACGATATATAAAATGGAAAAATAAAAATATTCCTTTGCTATCAGAATATGCAAAACAATTAAAAGTAGAAAAACGGTTAAGAAATTATCTGGAGGTACTACTATGAAAAATGCAATGCAACTAAAGGCCATTGTTAAGAATATGGCTAGAGAAAAACATATTTCCGCACAACTTATCATGCAGAATTTTATGCTGGAAAGATTACTGGAAAGGGTATCCATTTCTAAATATCGTGACAATTTTATTCTAAAAGGTGGATTCTTGATTGCAGCAATGGTTGGGTTGAATACCAGAGCTACTATGGATATGGATGCTACTATAAAAGGCTTGCCGGTAACGGAAGAAACAATCCGTCAAATGTTTGAGGAAATTTGCGAACAGAACTTGCAAGATGATGTATCTTTTTCGTTTCGCTATATCGAGCAAATAAGCGAAGGGGACGAATATACAGGCTATCGAGTAGCCCTTACTGCAAACTTTTTACCTTTGGCGGTTCCGCTTAAATTAGATATTACAACAGGCGATAAAATTACGCCAAGAGAAATTGAGTATAGTTATCAATTACTTTTAGAAGATAGAAGGATTAGCATATTGGCATATAACCTTGAGACAATTCTTGCTGAAAAACTTGAAACGGTTATTACAAGAGGAGACCAAAATACAAGACCAAGGGATTTTTATGATATCTATATTCTTTCAACTCTTCGAAAAAATGATATACACATTCAAAATTTGAAAAACGCATTATTTGCTACTGCTGCCAAAAGAGGTAGCACAGAGACTTTGAAAGATTATGAGAAAATCATACAAGTAATTATAGGCAGTGATGCTATGCAGAAACAATGGGCGAGTTATCAAAGAAATTTTGAGTATGCCAATC
>CAYMRI010000077.1:0-9698 GCA_964392835.1 uncultured Eubacteriales bacterium | reverse complement strand
CCTGTCTTTGTTCTGTATTCCGGATAGACAATCAATTTATCCAAGGTTTCATCTTCGTAAAACTCTACTTCGGCATCTTCAATAACATTGCCGTCCCTGTCCGTTACCACTGCTGACAGCACTGCTTTATCTACACCGTTCGCCCGAATACTGGTGGTATCCGCAGTAATCGTAATAATGTACGCACCTATTGCGTTGTCGCAGCCGGTAAAGAGTGTTGTAACCATAACTGCCGATAGCAGAAGTGCGATGATTCGCAATGCAATTTTTTTTGTTATTCTCATAAAAAATACCTCTTTCATGCTGTCCATGCCTATGGGCCTAGTATACCATAGTCTTTCGCAGATTGCTATGGGTTGGGGTTGAAAAACCTAGTGGTCGCTGATTGGGCTCCGGGGCCCCAGCAGTGCTGTTGTTAACGCATTTCTTTGAAAATCAGTCGTTTTGCGTTAACAGCATATGCCTAACTGTTGTTGATTTTCCTTTACGTCCCAAAGCGGGTCACTCGACAAAGTAACTGCAATCCTTTTCTCGGGAAAGGGTTGCAGTTACTTTGTCAAATTACCCCGGTTTACACACCCAGATATTTTTTCAAAACACCCCTTGACTTTTCCTGTAAAAAGGATATAATGGCAAAGTGACTTGTTCGCATGGAGAGATGGCTGAGCTGGCCGAAGGCGCACGACTGGAAATCGTGTAGGCGTTGATAGCGTCTCGAGGGTTCGAATCCCTCTCTCTCCGCCAACAAAAAAGAGTACTGCCGTAAGGTGGTACTCTTTTTTTGTTCACGAAAGAAATTAAAAGGGATTCGGACCCTTGCGTGCGAATTGAAGAGCCGGGTCCAATTTTATTATATCTGAATCACCCCAAGGGCATTGAGCACTGAAGAAATCAGAATCAGCAAAATGCACACTGGGGCCACATAGCGAATCATGACGGAAAACAGTTTTTTCCGTTTGAAGGAACCGCCCATTTCAACCTCTTCCACAATAGCTTTCGGCTTTAAGAAATAACCCACAAACAAGCAGGTGACAAAGGCCACTATGGGCATAAGCACACTGTTACTTGCAAAGTCAAAGAAATCCAGAAATTTCATGCCCAGGAGTTCCACACCGCTCCACAAGCTGTAACCCAAAGAGGACGGAATGCCCAACAGCAAACTGATTACCAGAACAATCACACAGGAAATTTTTCGGCCTATCTTAAATTTGTCCTGAAGGATGGAAACAATGGTTTCCATTAAAGAAATGGAAGAAGTCAGTGCCGCAAACAGAACCATAACAAAGAACATGGCGCCAATGACAGAACCACCCGGCATGGTAGAAAAAACCTTAGGCAAAGTATCAAACATAAGACCCGGACCCTGCCCCAGTGCAGCTTCATCACCACCGGAGAACGCAAATACGGCAGGAATAATCATAAGCCCGGAAAGGAAGGCTATCCCTGTGTCAAACCACTCAATCTGCCGAGCCGATTTTTCAATGCTGATATCCTTTTTCATATAAGAACCAAAGGTAATCATAATCCCCATTGCCAAGGACATGGAATAGAATAACTGCCCCATGGCTGCAACCACAGTCATAATAGAAAACTTGGAAACATCCGGGGTGATGTAATATAGAACGCCGTCCCACGCTCCCGGCATAGCAACAATGGTATAAATAGAAATACCCAAAATCAACACTACTAGGATAGGCATCATAAATTTACTTACGGTTTCAACACCCTTTTGTACGCCGCAAAGCACAACAACAGCCGTAAGCCCAATAAACAATGCAAACCAGAAAAGAGGCTCGCCCACAGTGGAAATATAGGAATCAAAATAACCCCTTTGTGCCATCTCCCCTGCTTGCCCCACCAAAAAGCCGGTAAAATATTTCATAACCCAGCCACCGATGACGGAGTAATACGGCAAAATGATAACAGGGATTGCAGCAGCAAGATACCCCACAAATGAAAACCTTTTATCCAATTTTTGAAACGCTCCAACGGCGCTGAGGCCTGTTTTTCGACCAAGTGCAATCTCAGCTACCATCAAAGAAAAACCGAAGGTAACCGACAACAAAATGTATACCAATAAAAAGATACCGCCGCCGTATTTGGCCGCCAAATAGGGAAATCTCCAGATGTTTCCCAATCCGACTGCTGAGCCTGCCGCCGCCAATACAAAACCTATTTTTCCTGTAAATGAACTTCTTTTTGTTTCCACAATCATGAAAGCCTTTCGTTTAATGTCAAATCCCGCACCACTTCGCCGGCAATGAGCAATCCTGCCACAGAAGGGGTGAAGGCATTGCTGCCCGGTGCCAAACGCTTTGCGCCTTGTTCCTCCGGAGGTAACGCATCACTGTCTTCTGCCGGTTTCATAGCCGGTTCTTTGGAGTATACCACTTTTAAATGATTTACGCCACACTTGCGCAATTCCTGGCGCATCACTTTTGCCAGAGGGCAAACGGAGGTTTTGGAAATATCTGCAATTTCAAAGAGTTCCGGATGGATTTTGTTGCCTGCACCCATGGAAGAAATAACAGGCACACCGGCTTCTTTCGCCTGCAATACCAACTGAATCTTACCGGATACAGTATCGATGGCATCCACCACATAATCATATTGAGAAAAATCAAACCCATCTGCTGTTTCCGGCAGGTAAAATGTTCGATAGGTATTTACCACAGCAGAAGGATTGATATCTAAAATTCGCGCTTTGGCCACATCCACCTTATATTGACCAATGGTGCTGTGAAGGGCATAAATCTGACGGTTGATGTTGGTTAAACTGACCGTATCATTGTCAATTAAATCCAAAATTCCTACGCCGCTACGAGCTAATGCTTCCACCACATGCCCACCAACGCCGCCGACGCCAAAAACGGCCACCCGCGCTTTGGCAAGCCGTTCCATTGCGTTTTTCCCAAATAATAATTCTGTTCTTGAAAAAGCGTGTACTGGCATATTACTGAATGGTGCCTCCCCCTACAACCACATCGCCATCATACAAAACCACAGCCTGTCCTTTTGCAATGGCACGCTGAGGCTGGTCAAAAGTAAGCTGCAAAGTATCGGTATCCAGCTGTACCACGGTTGCCCATTGTTCCGGTTGGTGATAACGAACTCGTGCTTTGACCCGCATAGGCTCCGCAATTTCTGCTACAGAAATCAAATTGATATCCTTGGCAATCAAAGTAGTCGTAAACAATTCTTGATTGGACCCTAAAGTAACGGTGTTCCTTTCTGTATCCTTCTCACACACATAAAGTGGCTCTGCATAGGCAATTCCAAGACCTTTTCGCTGGCCGATGGTGTACCGAATCAAGCCTTTATGCGTGCCAAGCTTTTTTCCTTGTCGGTCGATGAAATCCCCTTGTGGATAGGTTTTTCCGGTAAAACGTTCAATGAATGCCGCATAATCTCCATCCGGCACAAAACAGATGTCCTGGCTATCCGCTTTATCCGCATTGATAAAGCTATAGCTCTCTGCCAAAGCACGCACTTCAGCCTTTGTCAGTTCTCCCAACGGAAATTGGGCATGGGCCAGTTGCTCCTGGGTAAGAGAATAAAGCACATAACTTTGGTCCTTTGCCGGGTCCAGTGCTTTTTTCAGCAAATAACGCCCGGTGGTTTCATCTTGTGCAATACGGGCGTAATGACCGGTTACCACATAATCGTAGTCCAATTCCTGTGCACGGCGAAACAGCCGTTCAAACTTTAAATAACGATTACAATCAATACAAGGATTCGGCGTGGCGCCTGTTTCATAAGCATGAATAAAACGGCGAATCACCTTCTGTTCAAAATCCTCTTTAAAATTAAATACGTGATATGGGATATCCAGTTTTCTGCACACACTTCTGGCATCTTCAATATCATCCAAGGAACAACAGGTTTTTTCCGGTTGGATACCAACATCCTCGTTGTCATAAAGTTTCATGGTCACACCCATGCATTCGTATCCTTGTTCCTTCATAAAGGCGGCGGCAACCGAGCTGTCTACGCCGCCACTCATAGCGATTAACGCTTTCTTCTTCATCGTTTTCTCCTACACTACATGTTACATACTGTATCGTTGATACCAAATCAGCAAAATAGAGGTCAAAATGGAACCAACAGATAAAATCAATAGCAACACTTTAGTAATATCATTATTAATAAATGCCATAGCGGAATTTTGGACATCGATAATAAAAAACACAAGATACATGCCGGAAATGACGATATTAATATGGGGTAACGCCTTAATCAGCCAACGAGTTATTTTTTTCATCATTGCTTATCCCTCCAATTCCTGAATCAACAAAATATCACTGGACTTTCTGCCACCGTTAGTTGGTTTGTTAATGACTGCATCGCCAAAAGTCATAACCGCAGTCTGTCCGCCATCCAAATTATAGGCTTCTACACAGCCCAGTTCCTCAAATACTTTCGCATAATCCAACATACTCAAACCATCGGAATATCCGGGTTGACGCCCATCTACTGTAATAAAGCAATAGTGTCCCGGCTCAAAATACCCAATACCACTTCTGGGATTTGCCCGTTTTACATCACTGTCTGTTTCCGTAATAGCTTTTCCGTTTTTCAACAAAGCCGGACCAAAGCACCATGCTTGATAAGCGCCCTGTTCCATAACAGCATCTGCATTAAACTCTGATTTGGAATAGGTTTTCATTTCACCATTATAAAACAATACACATACATCCCCATCCGGATTGGACATGTAAAACTTTCCGTTTCGAATTACCACATTATAGGTAAGCAAAGAGCCATAATAATCTCCATTCATGGCACAAATGGCATTGTTTGCAACTGCCATATCCAAAACTGTCTGTGTAATCCCCTGTCCATATTTGTCCTTAGCAAAAGCCGTAGCAAAACATTCAATACGGCGAATATAAATATCCTGCACAAAATAAGTCACTCCATTTTCCTGTACCTTTGTCACGGTTATATTTACATTCTTACTTTGATAAGAATTTTCTGTTTGAATCACTTCACCACTTGTAAACTTATCCGGAAAGCTGGACCACCAACCGGAAGTGTCCACTAGATTTCCTTGTGAATCGGTTACTGCAGGCGTTGGGGTTGCATCAGGGGCAAGCGTAGGTGTACTTGTACTATAACCGGCATTTGGAGAAGTATTGATAGCACCATTGCTCGGAAGATCTACCTGTACTTCTCTTGGCAAGGCATGATGAAATAATGCAAAGATGCATAAACTCACCCCAATGGCAACTACATCAATCACTACTAGTTGCCAACTGGGTATCTGCTTTTTCTTTTTTCTCTTTTGTAAATTTTGCGGTGCCATTCACTCCACTCGCTTTCCTTTATTCTCTTCCTAACTATACTTCTTTTCCGGCGATTGTACAAGGGATATTTGTGAAAAAAGGACAGCCTTTTCACAAGGCTGCCCGCATTTTTACAACTCCTGTCCTCCTATTTTTCCAAAGTAACCGTCACTTCTACATGCTCGCCGGTTTCCAGACGATAAACTTTTAATACTACGGTGTCGCCGATGTCATAAGTATTCAAAGCCTTTTTCAAATCGGTATATCCGTTAATAGCAACATCCCCAAACTGATAGATAATATCATGGGCTTGGATACCGCCTTTCTCTGCACAGGAACCTGCCGTTACTTCATACACATAAGCACCTGCCGGATAGCCATAGGATTGTGCCATATCGGTGGTATAATCCGTTCTTACCGTAATACCCAAGGTAGGACGTTCAATGGTACCGTTTGTCTGTATAGAGGAAATCACATTTTGAATGGTGTTGGCATTAATAGCAAAACCCATACCTTCATACTCTGTCGCCGCTATTTTGATAACACAAATACCGATTAATTTTCCTTCGCCGTTAAGCAATGCGCCACCGCTATTTCCCGGATTGATTGCCGCAGTTGTTTGAATCAGTTCAAAAGAAACACCTGTGCTCGTGGTAATATCTCTGTTTAATCCGCTGACAATACCGGTACTGATAGAATTCATATAATCCAATCCACCGGGGCTTCCAATAGCAAATGCCGTATCGCCCACTTCCACCGTGCTGTACTCCGCAAACTCGATTGGGTTCAAGCCAGTTACATTGATTTTCAACAAAGCCAAATCCGTATCTGCATCAGAACCGATAATTTCAGCCTCATAATACTGCGTTAAGGCTGTATCTAAATACACTCTGATTTTGTATTCTGTTGTCATATCACTACCCACAGCATCTCCGATGACATGGTAATTGGTAATAATCAGCCCGTCCGCGGAATAAATGACGCCGGAACCTTCACTAAGAATGGTTTCTGTCTTATTGAAAAACTGATTGGTAATGCTTACCACCCGAATGCCTACAACCGACTGTGCTGCCTTTTGATACACCGCTTTTGCCGCAGATGTGGTTTCATCCGTAATGGTAATATCGCCGCCGGCACCATTGTTTTGAATAATCGTTGTCTGCTGAGAACCGTATTTTTTCGCCAATTGCGCCAGTAAACTGTTGTCCATATTGGGCACAAACGCCACCAACGCCAAAGACAAGGCACATCCTACTGCAACTGCACCTAAGAGCATTGCTACTAAGCCAACGCCACCAACACCGCGTTTTGCAGAAGTCTCTGCGCTTTGTTGCCGTTCTTGCTTTTGCTGTTGCTTGGCCTCTTTCTTCATAGCACGCATGTCGGCCTTCATATTTTTAATATTTGCTTTGTATTGTTCATAACTTAAAACAGGTTCCTGTTCTTGATTCTGAGCAACTTCTACCTCTTCCTGATTTTCTTCCTGATTTTCTTCCTGATTCTGTTCTTGATTCTGGTCAAAATCCATTCTCATAACCTCACTTTTATATATTTGCAATTTACGCATATTGTTACACAACTATAGCCTACTATGGGAAAAATCCCCTGTCAACCGACATCACATAACATTTATGATTTTTTAATATTCTTTTCACGTATTCATCCTTTTATGACAAAAATCAAGGCACCGCATAGTACATGCCGCTCTTTTGTGCCATTGCCGCTTCTTCTCCCACAAGGGTTCTTACCAGTTCGTAAGCAAATGCCAACGCCGCTGCCGGCGCTTTACCAGTAATCACATTACCATCATGTTCTACCGGTGCCTCCGTCAGACAATAAGCATCCGATTCCGGCAAGCAACCGGGATACACCGTACATTTCTTCCCGGCCAACAATCCTGCACGCTCCAAAGCAATGGGTGCCGCACAAATGGCAGCGGTAATCTTTCCTGTTGCCGCAAATGCTTGTAAAATAGCAATAACGCCATCATGATTTTTTAAATTTTCAGACCCCGGCATGCCACCCGGCAAAATCACCGCATCATAAGCTGCCGCCATTTCTTCCGGCGTTCCCAGGTCCGAAAGCTTACAATCCGCTTTCACGGTAATGTGGTGAGAGCCTGTCAAGTAATCTGCATTGGTAACTGCGCAAAGTTGGCAAACCACACCTGCCCGCCGTAGCACATCTACCACTGTCAATGCTTCTATTTCTTCAAATCCGTTGGTTGCCAGTAAAATCGTTTTCTTCATGCCTTTCTACCTCCCAATTCCCGAATGGTTTGTATGGGACAAATCTGAATGCCCCCGAAAGCGGATAACCCGCCTATTTTTTCTAATGCCTCGTAATTGCTTTGTGGAATGACCACTTTTGAAAAACCCATCCGTTGTGCTTCGCCGATTCGTTTTTCAATTTGATTTACCGAGCGAATTTCCCCCGTTAAGCCTACTTCACCAATGTAGATGGTAGACGGATCCGGTGCTGCTTCCCGGAAGCTGGAAAGCAAGGCGGCTACCAAACCCAAATCGCAGGCAGGTTCCGTCAAGCGCAAGCCTCCCACCACATTCACATAGGCATCTTTATCTCCTGCAAAGAGGCCCAGTTTCTTTTCCATCACTGCAAGGAGTAAAGCCATTCTGTTATAGTCAAACCCGTTGGCTGTCCGTCTGGGGACCCCGAAGGCAGTACTGCTAAGCAACGCCTGCACCTCTACCAGCATGGCACGGGACCCTTCTATGGTACAAACCACCACAGAACCCGGCTCTTTCACCGGTCGCCCTTTCAACATGCTTTCCGAAGGACTGGGTACTTCATAGAGTCCACCGGTACGCATTTCAAAAATACCAATTTCATTGGTGGAGCCAAACCGGTTCTTCACGCCTCGAAGGATTCGATAATTCATATAGTCGTCTCCCTCAAAATAGAGCACCGTATCCACCATATGTTCCAACACTTTTGGCCCTGCAATATTGCCGTCTTTGGTTACATGGCCCACAATAAAAATGGCAATCTGTTTGTTCTTTGCAAGGCGCATCAGCGCCGCTGTCATGGCTCTTACCTGTCCCACACTGCCCGGCATGGAATCTACAGACTCCAGAAAAACCGTTTGAATAGAGTCAATAATCACAACCGCCGGTTGGGTATCCTCTATGTACTGCTCCACTGCTTCAAAATTGGTTTCTGAAAGCAGGAGCAAATTGTCATTTTCTACCCCAAGACGGCCGGCCCGCATGGAAATCTGAGAAACAGATTCTTCGCCGGAAATATACAACACCTTTCCGTCTGTCCGAATGCTGCCGCCCATTTGCAATAGCAAGGTAGACTTCCCGATTCCCGGGTCACCCCCTACCAGCACAAGGGAATCCCGTACAATACCGCCACCCAGTACCCGGTCTAACTCGCCGATGCCGGTTTGCATGCGCTTACTGCTTTGGCTGTTCTGTTCCTGGGTCCAAAGTTTCTTTCCTTCTGTTACAGAAACCGCTTTTACTGCTTTTCCGCTACCTGCATTGCCAATCCCCTGTTTTGTAGATTCTCTTACCGGTTCTATTTTCTGTTCGAAAAATGTATTCCAGGCGTTACAAACGGGACACTTTCCCAGCCATCCGCTGCTTTCATAACCGCATTCTCCACATACAAATACAGATTTCTTCTTTGCCATGCCTTATTCCACCTTTTCCGACTCTGTCTTTTCCATTCGCAGACACAAGCTTCCGCCTTCTTCATCCACCGTAACGGTGCTGCCTGCCTGGATACCGCCCTTTAACAGTTCCTCTGCCAAACGGTCTTCCACTTCATTTTGAATCACACGACGCAAAGGACGGGCACCGTACAGTTTATCAAATCCTTTTTGCGCAATCCACAAATACGCCGCTTCCGTAAACTGCAAGGTAATTTGCTGTTTTTCCATTCTCTCCACCAATGACTGGCTCATTAACGCGGCAATCTTGCCCACATCTTCCCTCGTCAACGGATGGAATACTAAAATTTCATCGATTCGATTCAGAAATTCCGGACGGAATACCCGCTTTACTTCTTCCATGACATTTCGCTTCATGTCCTCATAGGCAATACCGTCTTCCTCTGCCAATGCGGAAAAACCAAGTTTCTTCTGCACCGTAATTTCTCTGGCACCGGTATTGGAAGTCATAATCAAAATAGTATTTTTAAAATCCACTGTTCTTCCTTGCGAATCGGTTAAAACACCATCTTCCAAGATTTGCAGTAAAATATTAAACACATCCGGATGTGCCTTTTCAATTTCATCAAACAGCACCACAGAATAGGGCTTACGACGTACTTTCTCCGTCAGTTGACCGCCCTCTTCATGTCCAACATATCCCGGAGGAGAACCTACCAAACGGGAGACGCTATGCTTTTCCATATATTCAGACATATCAATGCGCACCATGGCAT